>DFJP01000047.1 GCA_002373085.1 Caryophanales bacterium UBA3668
TGCGCTTATAGCTCAGCTGGACAGAGCATCTCCCTCCTAAGGAGAGGGTCGGACGTTCGAATCGTCTTAAGCGCGCCACATAAGTAGATAAAGACTCGAAATATTTTGAGTCTTTTTTCTTTCTCTTGTGCGTAGACTATTATTTTTGTATCGTAAAAGTATCAATTACATATAGAAAAGAGGAATATTTATGGCTAAATCAAAAGTCTATTTTTCAAGAATTCTTACACCTGAAAGAATTATTGATATGTATAAAGCTTTAGGTGTTGAACTTAAAGGAAGTGTTGGAGTTAAAGTTCACTCTGGAGAAGATGGAAATCAAAACTATCTTAGACCAGAATTTTTAAAACCAATGATTGAATATGTTAATGGCACGGTTATCGAGTGTAATACAGCCTATGATGGGGCAAGAAACACAAGTGAAAAACATAAAAGATTATTTGAGAAACACGGTTGGTATAAATATTTCCCTGTTGATCTAATGGATGAGAATGATGACGATCTTGTTTTAGAAATTCCTAATGGAAAAGTCATCAAAAGAGATTATATTGGCAGCCATATTGATAGATATGATTCGATATTAGTCTTATCTCATTTTAAAGGGCACCCTATGGGTGGATATGGTGGTGCACTTAAACAACTATCGATTGGTTTTGCCTCTAGTAGAGGAAAGGCATATATCCATTCCGCTGGTGTAACAACAGATCAAAAAGTAGTATGGAGTAATCTTCCAGAACAAAATAAATTCTTAGAAGCTATGGCAGATGCCGCTAGTGCAGTTCATAACAAGCTTAAAGGTAGAGTGTTATATATCTCCATGATGTGCAATATGTCTGTTGATTGCGATTGCTGTGCTGTTGCAGAAGATCCATGTATGAAAGATATTGGTATTGTCGCTTCAACTGATCCAATTGCTTTAGATAGAGCGTGCTTAGATTTAGTTATGAAATCAAATGATCCAGGTAAAGAACACTTCTTAGAAAGAGTGAATTCACGTAATGGTGTTCATACGATTGACGCTGCTTATGAACTCGGCTTTGGCAATAAAGAATATGAATTAATCGACATTGATTAACATGAAAGACATTTATATTCATGACCCAAATTTAAAATATCCAGACAAAGACTTTGCCCATATGATTGAGACCCCTAAGGTCCATGAATATACATATGACAAAGATTTTCCATATCGACTTAAAGATCCTAAATCTAAATTTATGAGGTTCTTATTTAGGACTGTTATTTTACTTATAGTAAAACCATTCATATATTTTAGATATCTATTAATAATAGAAGGAAAAAGAAATATTCGTGAATATCGCAAGATTGCAGGTAGAAAAGCAATGCTTACTATTTGTAATCACACGACAGAGTGGGATGCATTATTTGTTATGACTTCCCGCTTTTTCCATTTTTCAGAATTCCCAATTTGGCAAGAAGGGGCAGAAGGTAAATCTGGTTTCTTTTACCGTTACGCAGGCGGAATAGTGTTACCTACTTATTCTTATAAAGGAATGCAATACGCATATGACGCGATGAAAGAAGTGCTAGATGAAAATAAATGGCTTCATGTATTTCCTGAAGCTGCTTGTTGGGCTTTTTATCCAGCAATTAGACCATTTAGAATTGGCGTTTTTAAATTAGCAGTGGAAGAGAATCTTCCAATCCTCCCAATGGTGGTTAAATATCGTAAACCAAATCCGATTTGGGGAATATTTAAAAAGCACCCTAACGCAAAACTCATTATTGGAGCGCCAGTTGTGCCTGATAACTCTTTAGATACTAAAGAAAAAATCTCTGATCTTGAATATCGTTCTAGAACAGAGATGATGAGATTATTAGGTTTAGATAACGAGAGTAATCAAAGATTAATTGATTCTCTTCCAACTTATCACGTTGAGAGTAAATCTTTATTTGAGTGATTTAGGAATATACTTACATACATTATGTGCTGATAAAAGGGCTGTTGGAGTTCCTCCTATGGATCTAGTCCATTGACCACAGAGGAAAACATTTGGACAGTCTTTTATTTTGCCATTATTAATATAGAAGGTTCCTTTATCAGTAAATGAGAAAGATTGGAAAGAGCCATATGAAGTATTAACTCTTTTCGATATTTCAATTGGAGAGAAGTGAGATAAATAATTAATTTTGCCTTTAAATTCAGGATATCTTTCTTCTACTGCGTCAATCATATTTTTGATAATTCGTTGGCTTTCTTGCGCGTATTCATCCTTAGAAAGTGAATTAAAGTAGTTATAATCGTCTTGATTTTGGTCGATAAATAAAGAGACAACAGTCTTACCGTCTTTAACGAAATGTTTCTTGTCGAAGTGATAGGATCTCATCAACATGAAGTCGACTTCTTGACTACCAACTTTGATTGGAGAGATATGTAATCCAGTAGGGACATCAATCTTAGATAAATCACCTTCGATAGTGACGTAGACATTAAAGCAGGACGAAATAGTGTTCTTCTCAATTGATTTCTTTTTTCTTTCAAATTGAGGAACAGGATATCTACCATCGAGTAATTTGTCTAAAGTGTAATATGGGTCAATCGTAGAAATACAGTAATCTCCAATAACTACACCTTTAGAGGTTTTAACTCTTACAGATTCATAATTGTTATATGGCTCAATTTCTTTTGCAGTTGCTCCCAATAGGAGTTTTCCACCTAAAGAAATGAAATTATCTTTAATTCTTTCTCTTAGGTAATACGCGCCTCCTTCTGGAACATCCGCGTTACCTTGAGCGAAGATGCTATATAAGTCAAAGAAGAAAAACATATTGTTATATCCAGTTTGACAGTGCGTAATTGCGTATCTTAAAGCAGGGTGGGAGAAGTTTTTCGCATATTCTTCTCTAGATTGTTTCATTGATTTTAAAATGTGACGAGAATTTGGTAAGCCCTTAATGAATTGAAGAACACTGACTTTTCTTAAGCGGTCTCCTAACATGATATTCATTAAACCACCGACATTTTTCACTACAGAAAAGAAGCGGTGGATTGCTCTTTTATCTTTAGGGGAGATATTAATCCATTCCTTTTCTGCTTTATCTAGATCACGATAAAAAGTAACTGATACTCCTTCGTATTCAATTGTTCCTAAGGTTGGTAAAGAAATGATTTTAACTTTTCTTCCTAGTCCACCTATTTCTCTCCATAAGTCGTTAATGAAGTTACCTTTTTTAGTTCCCATTAACCAATGGATACAAGTATCCACTAAAAAGCCATCAACAAAATAGCCAGAGCAAAGTCCTCCGACATCTTTATTCTTTTCTATAAGAGTAACTTGGTGACCAGCGTTAAGGAGTTTAATACCAGCAGTTAAGCCAGATATTCCCCCTCCTATGACGATAACTTTAGACATATTAATTAGTTATTTGTTGGATTAAATGATGATTTTAATGAACAAGTTCTATTAAAGATTAAATGTTCCTTTGTTGATAATTTATCAGTACAGAAATAACCAGTTCTAATGAATTGGAATCTATCTAATGGTTTAGTGTCTTCTAAAGAAGCTTCCACAAATCCTTCTTTTTTAATCCAAGAATTTGGATTGAGTCTTTCTAGGAAAGATTTATCTTTTGTTTCTTCGGTTTCATCAAAGACAAGTGGCTCAAATAAGTTGAATGTTGCTCTTTTAGCAGTAGTGGCTTCAACATAGTGGATAGTGCCGTCTGGTTTTCTTCCTTCAAATCCACTTCCAGATTTAGTTTCTGGATCGTATGTGCAGTGAATTTCAATAATCTTACCGTTCTCATCTTTAACGACGGAATTACATTTAATGAAGTAAGCGTACATTAATCTAACTTCGTTACCAAGAGATAATCTCTTCCATTTTCTATTTGGTTTTTCTTCAACGAAGTCTTCTTGTTCGATATATAAATATTTACCAAAAGCCATCTTACGAGTACCTAAAGCTTCATTTTCCATATTGTTTTGAGCTTCAACATATTCGATTTGTCCTTCTGGGTAGTTATCAATAACAACCTTGAGTGGATTTAAGACCGCCATCGGACGAGTAGCAATTAGTTTTTGTTCTTCTCTAAGGAAGTAATCTAAGTTGTCTGCATTAGTGGTGGAATTAATTCTAGAAAGACCTGTATAAAGGATGAAGCTCTTAATTGCTTCAGCGGTAAAGCCTTTTCTCTTAAGTCCTACTAAGGTAGGCATTCTTGGATCATCATATCCAGTGACATAGCCACCCTCAACGAGTTGACGGAGATATCTTTTAGACATCACTGTGTTAGTAATGTTAAGTCTTCCCCATTCATATTGATGTGGAACGTGTTCCATTTCACACTTTTCAACAAACCAGTCGTATAAGACACGGTGATTGTCATACTCTAATGAACAAAGGGAATGGGTAACTCCTTCAAAAGCATCTTGAAGAGGATGTGCGAAGTCATACATTGGGTAGATACACCACTTATTGCCTTGACGGTGGTGGGTAACGTGGAGAATACGGTACATAACTGGGTCTCTCATATTGATATTAGGAGAAGCCATATCGATTTTCGCTCTTAATGTTTTTTCTCCGTTATCGTATTTACCTGCTCTCATTTCTTCAAAGAGTTTAAGGTTTTCTTCAACACTTCTATCTCTCCAAGGAGAGTTTCTTCCTGGCTCGGTAAGAGTGCCACGATATTCAGTCATTTCTTCTGGGGATAAATCATCAACATAGGCAAGACCTTTCTTGATTAAAAGAATGGCTTTTTCATATGTTTTTTCAAAATAATCGGAACCAAAATATATATTTTTAGGAGTATAGCCAAGCCACTTCAAATCTTGAATAATAGCATCGACATATTCTGCTCCCTCGTTAACTGGGTTAGTGTCATCAAATCTTAAATTTGTATAACCACCAAAAGCTTTAGCGAGTTCAAAGTCATTGACAATCGCTCTAGCGTGACCGATATGTAAATAAGCATTTGGTTCTGGTGGGAAACGTGTAACGATTTCTTTTACACGACCTTCTTCAAGGTCTTTTTCCATGATTGTTTTGATAAAATTATTGATTTCTTCCATAAAGAGTTCCTCGTAAGTATTTTACGATTGTAAAAACAATCTTCAATAGAAATAGTTATTTTTAAATAAAAATTTTTCGATAATTATTGAATATTTGGAATTAGTTTTATACAATCATAAAAGTCGCTTTGGGTCCGTAGCTCACCTGGGAGAGCGCCTCCATGGCATGGAGGAGGTAGCGAGTTCGATCCTCGTCGGATCCACCAAAACGAAAAAAATGTCCTGAGAAAATCAGGACTTTTTATATATTTAAGTATTCTTTTAACGTCTCTATTACAAATTGATATTCATTTTTGAAATCATTCATTTCTTTTTCAATATCAACTATGGAATTTGATGAAGCGTTTCTTGTCTTTTCCACAATTGGAACGACTTTATCGTATAAGGAAGTTAACGCTAAATTGCCAGTTACTCCTTTTAAAGAATGAGCAGCAGCAAAGACTGCTTGATAATCTTTATTTTCATAAGCTTTAAATAAGTTGGATGCTGGATTAGATTGAACAAATTTAGTAAGCATTCTTTTGATGAAATCATCCATCATCATCATGCTTAAAGCGTTTTGATAATTGCCATGAATCTTCTCATATAATTCTTTCACAGTCATAATTATTCCTTCTTTAATAGTTCTTCAAATTCAATTTGTGGTAGTGGTTTAGAGAAGTAATATCCTTGAACAACATCACAGCCATTTTCTTTTAAGAAAAGGTATTGCTCTTCATTTTCAACACCTTCTGCAACACTTATCGCATTAAACATTTGAGCAATGTTAATGATGAGTTTAATGACATCCTTATTTCTAGGATTATCATTCATCTTTTTAATAAAGCACATATCAATCTTTAAGACATCAAACGGAAGTGTTGCTAATGTATTTAAACTTGAATAAGCAGAACCAAAGTCATCGATTTCAACTTTAAATCCTTCTTCTCTTAAAGCTTTTGCTAGCGCAATAACATCAATATCGTTCGTGCCAAAAGCGCTTTCAGTGATTTCTAGATAATAGACATCATGAGGAATGTGATACTTATCAACCGCTTCAATGATTTCTTCTTTTAATCTAGGGTTAAAAACATCAACACGTGAAATATTTACAGAAATAGGAATGTATTTATGATATTTCTCATACCATTCATTCATTTGTCTTGCTACTTCATTGAAAATGTAATTATCTAACTGCTGAATTAAACCATCGGTTTCAAATAGAGGAATAAAGATTCCTGGAGAAATCATTCCATAGTCTGGATGAATCCATCTCACTAACGCTTCTGCACTAGAAATGACATTTGTTTTTCCTTGAATGTTATATTTAGGTTGATAGTAGACTTTGAACTCTTTGTTCTTTAATGATTTTTCAAAAGAAGCAACTAGTTTTTCATTAAAAGAGGCCTTGTCTTGCGCTTCTTTGTCAAAAATAGCAAGGCAAGAGTTAAGATCTTTTATGCTTTTTCTAGCGGTATCTGCTCTACCGATAGCAATATCAATTTCAATATTAGAATCAACGTTCGTATATAGACCAATACGGACACGAGCGTTCTTCTTTTTAAGACTATTATTTAAGTTATTAACAAGTTCTTTGTGATCTTCTTGATGTAGGCAGTAGATGAGGAAAATATCACTATTAATGCGACCAGCAAGGCCTTTGACTTTGCTAATATAAGCATTAATGATGCTAGTCATTTCTAATAGAACCTCATCTCCATATTTCTTTCCATATAGTTCGTTAATCAAATGGAATCCAACGATATCAATTGAAAGAACATCTTTATTCATATTTTGATATTTAAGATTAAATTGATGTGCGTATTTCTTAAAGAAATCAAAGGAATATAAATTAGTTAATTTATCTTTTTTAAATTCTTTGATGATGCTTTTATCATCGTAGAGTTCAATCATTCTTTGAAGTCTAGCGACAATAATGTCTGGGTTTTCATATGGTTTCTTGATGAAGTCGTTAGCGCCTAATAAGAAACATTCTTTTTCTATTTCCCTATCTGAAGTCATAACAATAAAAGGAATCTTTTTGAGATTAGAATCCTTTTGACGGTACGCTAAAACTTCTTTACCGTCCATTATGGGCATCATGACATCTAAAAGAACAAGGTCAATAACATCATGTTCTTTTGTAATGATATCTATACATTCTTTTCCATTTGACGCTCGACGAATTTCAAATAACCCTTCTAAGATTGGAGTTAATATATCTCCGTTAATTTCTTCGTCGTCAACAATAAGAACAGTCTTTTTGTTTTCTAAATCTTTTTCTTTAAGAATAGGCATAACATTACCTCACTTATTTGTTTTTGACCTTTTTGATCTCCGCTAAAACGAGATTAAGATCAATTGGTTTAGCGATATGAGCGTTCATACCTGCTTGTAGACATTCGGCAACGTTTTCAGAGAAAGCATCAGCAGTCATTGCAATAATTGGTACTTTCTTTGCATATTCAAAATCTAATTTTCTAATCGCTCTAGTGGCGTCTAAGCCATTCATTACTGGCATTTGGATATCCATGAAGATTAAGTCAAATGGTTCATCTTGACCATTTTCTTTAATCATTTCATAGGCAATCTTACCATTTTCTGCTCTTTGGCAAACTACTCCATACATGCCTAATAATGTTGAAACAATTTCATAGTTAATATCGTTATCTTCAACCACTAAGATGTTTGTGCCAGTGAAAAGCATTTCTTCTTCAACTGGAGTAGCTTCTTTTTCATCGTGGTTAAGTACTTCAACTATCTTCTGATAGATTTTGCTTCTAAATAGAGGTTTAAAGATAAAGCCGTTAACACCAGAATCTTTTGCTTCTTTTTCTATCTCTGACCAATCATAAGCAGAAATTAAGATAACAGGGATATTACCATCTTTAATCTTTTTGATTTCTTTACTTACTTCTAAGCCACTCATATCTGGCATCTTCCAATCTAAAATAACAACTTTGAATTGGTCGGTTTCATTTTCTTTAATCATTCTTAGAGCGTCTTTACCGCTACTAGCAGTAAATGTATGTGCACCTAAAGATTTCAATGTATCTTCTGCAGTCTTGAGTAAGATTTCATCGTCATCGACAATTAAGACTTTGATTGGTGGCAAAACCATTTCTTCAACTGGTTTTTTATCGATTGGTAAATCAATAGTGACAGTAAATTTAGTGCCTTTACCTACCTCACTTTCACATTCAATCGTGCCATTCATGAGATCCACCATTTGTTTAGTGATAGTTAAACCTAAGCCAGTACCTTGAATGGAATTGACTCTACTATCTGTTGCTCTAGTAAATGGTTGATACATTTTTTCAAGATATTCTTTGGACATGCCAATACCATTATCTTCAACTTGATAGACTAATTTAATGTATCCTTCTTTTTCACTTGGTAACTCTTTGATATCAACAGAAACCTTACCGTTTTCTTCGGTGTATTTAAGAGCGTTAGATAATAAGTTAGTGAAGATTTGATTTAATCTCAATTTGTCAGCATAAAGCCATTCATAGACGAAATCATGTGTTCTAAAACTGAAGTCGATATTTTTCGCTCTAACCATAGGCTGAGAGATATTAACAAGATTTTCAAAGCTATCAGTTATTGAAAACGGAAGTGGGTTTATTGTTAACTTTCTGCTTTCAACCTTTGAAATATCTAAAATGTCATTGATTAAAGTTAAAAGATGGTTACTCGCTAAAGCGATCTTCTTTAATGCATCTTGAGTTAGCTCAGGATTATTAGCTTCTTTAGAAGCGATATTTGTTAAACCAACAATCGCATTCATTGGGGTTCTTATATCATGAGACATTGTACTTAAGAATTCGGTTTTTGCTTTATTAGCAGATTCCGCTAGTTTAGTGGTGTCTTGTAAACTCTTATTTAAAGTTAAAAGAATTGCTAAATCGATAACAAAGATAACTCCTAATCCAATTCCAATAATGGAGATTGTTAACCAATCAGTGGAGACATTAGTAATATCTTCCATAGGAATAGTGGTGATAATTGTCCATTTTTCTTGGTTGGCAATTTGAGAATAGGATACGAAAAGCGTTCTACCAGCGTAATCTATCATACTCATCGTTCCAGAATTAGTGGTTATTTCTTCTTCAAGCGCTTTGAGTTCTGAACTAGATGGAAGATTATATGAACGGTAGTAGTTAAAGAAAGATGTGCTCTTAAATGATTTGTGGTGGAAGACGTACGCTCCTAGATTTTCCTCAGAAGAGTTATCAATAACCGCGACTTCTAGACGACTAAATCCACTTGGGAAGGTCCATTTTTCTTCAAGGTTTTTCGTTGGGACGATACGCATTAAATATCCATCGTAAGTTAGAGTTGGATCTACATCATCTTTTAATTCAATTTCCGTATAGAAAGCAACCGAAGATTCTAATGTTATCGGTTCAGTGTATTCTGGAGATGTTTTTACTCCTTCATTATGAGAAGTAAATACTTTACTAACAAGGGCCGCACTATATTCGACAGAGAAATCATTTTCATCGTTTTTATGTGGTTTAGTAGCAACCCCTTTATATGTTGAACGGTCGATAATATGAGCAATTACATCAGCGTCGATAATCGATTGCGAAACAAACTCTTTTGCCTCTTCCATGGTCATTGGATTTTGGTTTATATGCCTTGCCCAAGAACGGCATAAATGACTTTCTCCTAACAAATAATTGTTAGTCATTCTTGAAAGAGAATTATTTGCACTGACAAAACTTGCTTTGTTAGCCTCAATCGCAGAGTTCCTCGAAGATTTGATATATTGACCTTCTCCAAAGAATAATCCACCGACGAACAAAACATTTACAATAACAGTAAAAACAGCAAGATTCTTTCGGTTGGAAAATAATTTCATATTATTTATATTATATTTAGAATATAACAAAAAAATCATTCCTAAAAAAATTTATAAATATTATAAAATTATCCTAATAAAAGATATTAGGAGAAGAGATCATGAGAAGGGCTAAGTGTTTATTTTTTGTCACAGTAATGACTTTGACACTTTCAAGTTGCAATAAACCTAGTGGTGAGAGTGAAAAATCATTTCAACCAGGATTAGACACTCAAACCGAATGCACGATTAAAGTTAGAGGCCATTACGATAGTTTTGAAGCGCTTGATGAACAAATATTAAAATTCAACGCGTTCTATCCAAATGTAAACATTGATTATAAGAAAGTTGATAACTACACGAAAGAAAGTGTTATTAACAATTTATTCGTCGGCGATAGTGCACCTGATATTTATTTTATAAATAACTCTTGGGAAAGCGACCAAAAATATAAGACTTTATTTGACTATGCGGAAGATTTATCAGATTCAGAGACTGGTATTGATTTAGGCGTAGTTAGAGATGAACTTATTTATAAAGATAAAGATGAACATGTTCCTTTTGTTCCTATTTTCACAAACACATTTGGAATGATTGTTAACGAAGAGATATTCTCTAAGAACAGCATCTCTATTCCTAAGACATATAACCAATTAATACATACATGTAATACCTTGATTGATTTAGGATATGAAAGCCCAATTATGAGTTATAACGCTTCTATCTATTCTTTATATTTCCCTTATTTCTTATCAACAATTAATGGCAATAAAGAAGCGGTAGACGCTTTAAACACATTAGAGTCTACTGCGGGTTCATATATGAGAAGTGGATTAGAAAAGGCTAACGATTTTAACGATTATCATTTTGTTGATAAAGCTAAGTGTGTAGAAGAAATCGCAAAAGATAACACAGATGGAATTTGCTTTCGTTTTTATAAAGGTGATGTCCCTATGATGTTCACCGAAGTGAATAGATTATCAGGAAGCCATAAAAGAGAAGCGAGCTCTGAAGATTATCAAAGAAACCCATTCAAATATAGTTTCCAACCAATCCCAACAACTGATAATGGCGGTTACTACTACAACACAATTACTCTATCTTTCGCAGTTAACAAAGAAAGCAAAAATTTGAAGATGACTAATGAGTTTATGAGATTTTTAATTAGATCTCAAAGTTTAAACGAAATGAGTTCATCTAAGAGACAAGTTTCTCCTGCAAAAGCACTAGGAGAAGATAAATTATTTAACTCTTTTAAAGATGTTCTTAAAGATAATCGTGTTTTATATAACTATGTTATAGGTTTATCTTTAAACGCGGACATTCAAGCTAGAAAAACATTTGACGTTTTGTTAGATGGAGCCTCAATTGAAGATGCGATGAACGGATATGGTTCATATTAGTAAATAGAGTTGATATTGATGATTTGCCCCTTCGAATGTGGAGGAGCTTTTCTAATTGTCTTAAAAACAGTATTAATCAATGATATCATTAATTAAAATATTGAATTCTTGAGGAGATAATTGATGAGTTCGGCATTTTCTTTGTCGTTCTACACTCGCTTAGGCAAGAACAAGAAAGACAAGAACAGAAACAAAAACAAAATCTTCCTTTCTTATATGAGAGGTGATTTTGATTACGCGAAACAAATCATTGATTTAGTTTTAAATAATAGCGATTCAATTATCTACTATGTAGATTATGATGAATATCCAGAATTTGACCAAAATGAACTAAATCGACTCATTGGGCAAACTTCTGTCGTTCTTTTTGCGGTAAGTGATAAATACTTAACTACTGAAAACGATTCTTATAAATTTGAATACCCATTTGTAAAAGAGAATTCTATTCCATTTCTTCCAATCGTTAGTGGTGAGTCGCTTATTGATGAGTACACCAAGAAATTTGGTACTATTCAGTATTTAAATATCAATCAAGAAGATAAAACTCAAATTGACGTTAATAAGAAAATAAAAGATTACTTAAGCCATTTTGTTGCTAAAGAAAAAGACTTTTTAATCGCGGAAGGCGCATTTAAAAAGAAGATTTTTCTTTCTTATAGAAAAAAAGATCGTATCCAAGCTTTGAATTTAATCGACCTCATCCATAGTGATGAATCTTGTCGAGATATCGCTATTTGGTACGATGAATTTCTTGTTATTGGTAAAGAATTTGACACTTCGATTTTTGAAAAGTTACATGACTCTGATGGGCTATTGATTTTAATTACTCCAAATGTTGTTAACGAAGATAACTATGTGAAGTCGACAGAATATCCAAAGGCCCAAGAAGAAGGCAAAACAATCATTCCTTATTTGTCGATGGAAGTTGATCAAAAAGAATTACATAAAGGATTTAAAAATCTCCCTGAAATAGTGGATGAGAAAAATATTGCTAAAACAATCTCTGACTTGTTCTCAAGTAAAGTTATCAAATTAACTCCAAAAAAGAAATACGCTTTAGGCCTTGCATATTTATATGGAATTGATGTTGAGATTAACCGTCGAATTGCATTGGAGTTTTTATCTAACAGCGCAGATGATGGTTATCTTCCAGCAATTAACCTTTTAAGTGATATATATTTTACCGGCAATGGAGTGGTCAAAAATCTTTTTAAAGCTAAAGAATACTCTAATAGACTAATTGAACTATACAAGAAGAATGTTGATTATTCTATCTTTGATTGGAATGCATATGCATATGTAAATGAAGTTCTTTATTCTACTGATGTGGGAGTAATGATTGATGTATCATACACCGATATAAAAGATCAATATTTGGAAATTTTGAAAGAGCTTAATAAGTATCGCCATATCGATGAAGATGTTTGTCCATATTATTTAGAATTAAAAATAACCATCACAAAAACTTTGCTCTTGCTTGGTATTGGAAACATCGAAGACATTAAAAACACTCTCGAAGAATTAAAGAAAGTAGATATTAAAAAATATAACAGCTGTTATCTTCACTATTTCATGGCGTGTATCCACGCTGGATATGAGTTAGATGAGCATAAAGGTAAGGCTGTTGAATTATTTAAAACCGTTTTGAATAATGCTTTTGAAGCTGATGAAACTTATGCATGTAATGCTATTGCTGCTGACTTTAATATGATAGATGGCAGTCAATATTTGAACGTGGAAGAAAAAATAAAAATATTTGAAGAATGCATAACCACGATTGAGAATTGCTCAAGAAAAGAAGCATACGAGAATTTTCTGCTAATCCTCAAAAGCGTTTTGATTGAGACTAAGGTTTGTAGCCATGTATATAAAAACGACGATAGTGCGTTAGATGAAGAAATAAAACTACTTGGTCAATATCGTAAATTGTCTAGTAACGATCCAACTCTTTTAAACCGTTACGCTGCTATTCAAGCTAGATTCAATTTATCAGATAGAAATTCCAAAGCAATAGAATCCTTAATTAGAAGCGAACTGCTTTTGATGGATGAAATTGCGTTTGAAAACCCTCTTGTTTCTGGACTTAGATTTAGGATGATGTTAAACGATTTAGAGAAAGATGAATCTCTTAGTAATGACGAAAAGATAAATCGGGCAAAAGAATTATTTAACGAAGCAAAAAGAAAAAATGATCATCTAACGGCGTTTTCTCTCAACGTTAAGTTTTTGTTCCCGTCATGCATTATGAATAATGATGTTATCGGGGCAAAAGAATTATACGAACATCTAAAAGAATGTCCTATTAGCCAAGTTAACTTATTAGAATTCCGCTTTAGATATAAGCTCTTTATTGCTTGCATTAGTGATGAATATTCTATAGAGGATATATTTAATGAACTAGTTCTTGAACCTAAATTTAAGGAAAACAAGAGTGACGCGGAGTACTTGTACTTCATATGTTCATCAGTGTTTAACTGTATCAAAGATTTCAATAGGAAAGACGATAGATTTAAAAGAAATGGGTTACGCTTATTTGACCTATTGTTTAATTATTTAAACGAAGTAACAATTAACGATGTAAAAGTACGTTTGTTCTTGTATCCAACTGTTTTAAATCTATATTTTGAGATGGCTATGTCTTATCAGCTATATCAAGAAAATGTAGATAAAGTGGTTGAAAAGTATGCTGAAGTTTCAAGGCTCTATAGAACATATTTAGGATTTAAAGATGATAATGATCAATTGACCGCTAACATTACCAAGACATTCCTTAAAATGGTGATGGAATACATTATCTATTCCTATAATAAGGGTCTACCATATAATGAAACAATCTTTGGCTTATTCCCAGAAATAGTAAAAATGTCCATCGATACTGTGGATAAATCTCTATTTAAAATTGAGGATATTTACCGCTATGGTACTATCGCATACATAATCGGAAAGAATTCTCAAATATACGAATTGTTTTCACATTTCTCCTATTCGTTTATGACTAAAGATAAAATCCCAGAATTAGGATCTTATTATCATTATCTTTTTGTTGATAGATTGGAGAAAGATGAAGAGACTAAAGCAATTCTTTTAATGGACTATTGTTTTACAATCAGAAAGTTATATAGCAATAATCCAAATTACGTATTAATCTTCTTTTCTTGCATCATCTATCGAATTGGCAATTACTTGTTAAAACTTAAACAGTATATATTGCTTAAAAAATATCACGAATTAATGTTAGAGAATCTAGGATCAGATAGTGTAGATTACCCACTTTATAACATGCTTTCTTCTTTTTTGTTTTTTGATAACGCAATCACTCCTGTTGATGACTTTACTCCTAGAGAAAAGAAACCATACTCAGAAATTGAAAATAAATTTGCATATCAAGCCATCCTGAACAAAGATTTGTTTAGTTCAAATAGGGCGTATTTTAATCATGTTCCTAATGAAATCAAAAGATCACCTTTACTTTTGAATTTAGAAACGATCAATCGTTATAGCGAAATTGCTGTTAATAATCCTAATCTTGATTATAGTGAATTTTTTGATGGGGTGATTTCTGACTTATACAAAATATACGATATTGATGTTAAAGAGAATAAAAACACCCATGCATGGGTAGCGGTTACTGATTTATTCAATAACGCTAACGATGTATTTAAGGGCAACATGCCGCTTTGGTTAAAGAAGGCAAATTGTGAATATGGGTTTTTCGTTATTCATGAAAAGTATTGTGAAAATAATAATGAGAAGATTCTTGAAATGTTTAATAAAGTGTTGGCACATATTGGAGAGATTAGACCTGAATGGGATTTATCAGTATATTTTGCTCCAGTTATTGGTTATGTAATTAGCGCCACTCCAAAAGAAGATGTGGAGAGAATCAATAATCTTATGGGGTTTGGCTTTCGTTATTATCATTTCCACAAAAATGAATATTCAGAAGCATATTTTTGGATGATGTTCCACGCGATTTATTTGAAAACCAAATTTGAGATAGCGGGTTTGATGTCCATTATCTTAAACCCAGATAAATCAACATGTGTTGGTGAAAATGTTTTTGATGAACTATATGAATTCCATAAGAAAAATAACAATGCGATTGATGATGGACTTGATTATTTGTTTAAGAAAATTGAATATATGAATTCAGTAACTGATCCTGAGTATAAAGCGCATTACTTAAAGTGCTACCCAGCAACATATCAAAAGATTATTGATGAATATGAAAAACGAGGAGACACTGAAGAAGCTTATAAGTATCAAGAAATCTTAAGAGCGTTTAAGTCAAAACATAATTTACAGTGACAGAAAGTACACATTTTATATAATTAATTCATAGTTGGAGAGTTTTTATGGCAGCGATTATCATCTTAGTTTTACTTATTATAATCACCATTTTGGTGGTTGTCTTTAATACGATTTCAAGAAGCTTTATCGATAAGAAAAACTTAATTTATTTCATTCCATTATTCTTCATTTTAATCGTGATTCATATGATTGGTTTTATTGAAAACAAAGGCTTTCTTGATGGTTTTGGTTTCTTTAAATGCGTATTAGCGTCTTTTGAATGTTTTACATTTAAATTAAACGAAGACATTCTTAGAACAATAGTGGATAAGAGTCCTTTATATGCCTTTGATGTATATTATGCGACCTCTTTTGCAGGACTAACATTTGTCTCTGGAATTTTCGGATTCTTCAAAGTTGGCTTATTAAATGAGATAAGCGTTATTAAAAAATCATTCGGAAAAGAATTAGATATCGTTATTGGAGATTTTGAACTCGCTAAAAAATATGTGAGCAAAAACAAGAATTCAATTTTGTGGATTGACTCTAAAGACCAAAAGATGTCTAGTGAAGAAAAAAGCAAACTCTTCTCTTCTAAGGTGACATATATTCATCGCCCGTTATCAGGAAAAAGAATTAAGTCATTAACTTTCTTTAATCCTCATTATGTTCATATAGTTTGTTTACAAAAAGATAACAGTTATATCGACAATATTTTTGGTTTAATCCCTTCATTATCAAATAATAGAGAAAAGGGATATCGAATCCATGTTGAAAGTAGTGGCGAACTTCTTTCTTTCATCGACTCTAAACTTAGTGAAGAGTGTCGTAAGGTTAAAGGGGTGTCAGCTTCTAGCTTTGATATTTACGAACTTATCTCTCGCAAATTTTCAAGCGACTACAATTTAGCGGAGTTCCTTCCACGTTCCTATTTTGCGGATGGAGTGATGCTACCAGAAAAAGAAGTGAATGTAGTGATGCTTGGATTTGGAAAAACATCTAAAGCAATGTTTAAAGGATTAATCACTAATAATCAATTTGTGAAGCTAAACAAAGACCATTATGAGGCAAAGAAAATAAATTATTATTTGTATGATCAAAATCAATCTAGATTTGATGATCCTTTACTTAACTACTTGCAGAACTTTGAAATGTACACAGGTAATAGCGACCTTCAGTTATGTGAATTACCATGTAATATTTACACAAAGTCAATCAACGTTAAGGCGCCTAAAGACAAAGAATTCATTGAAAAGATTACGCCAAAAGAGAACAAATTTACTTTCTACTTCATCTCTTTAAATAGCGGTGTTGAAAATGCCTATATTGCCGACACATTAGAAAGAATAACTGACAAAGATCATTCAGCAATTTTCTTTAATGTCGATGATAAAAAGGAAATCTTAATGGGTTCTAACTCTAGAGCGATTCCTTATGGTTATAAGAACATTATTTTGTCTCATCAATATATTTCTAATGATGAACTTTGGGAGTTATCTTCTCTCCACAATAAAAACTACAATAAAATGAGTAAAAACAAGGGCCAAGAATTCACTGATATCCCAATCATTGAAAAGATGTCTAATGCCTACTCTGTTATCAATTATCGTTTCAAACTTAATATCTTAGGTTTTGACTATACTTCTGAAGATAGTTCCGAGTCAGTTAATGAAGAAGAATTTATGAAGATATATGATAAAAACAATCAAAGAAAAGAAGATAAATATGAAAACTACTTCCATATTTCTCCTCGTAATGCGATTGCGTACCAAGAGCACTTAAGATGGTCAATATTTTATATTGTGAACGGATTTAGGGTTATGCCTTTTAAAGATATCTACTTTGACGAAAAGAAAGGCAACCGTGTTCATAAAGATATTCCAAATAAAAAGCATGCTTGCTTAGTGGGCTACTATGAACTAGATAAACTCATTGAATATGAAAAGACTTTAATTCCTAAGGGAATAAAAGAATTCCCAGACTTAGATTGTTTCAAATATGATTACCAGTCATTAGATTGCCTATACGAGACTATCGGCAAAGCTGGATATAAAATTATCAAACTTAAGCAAAAAAGATAATAAATATGAAAAGGACTCTTGATGAGTTCTTTTTTGTGGTGGCACTTTTGTGGCACCTACTTTTGTATTATAGAAACACTTAAGAAAGGGATTGGCTAAAGAGAAATAGTTAATTGAAAGTGAAGTGTTGATTATTTTGTTTGATTACAAAAAGCAAAAATAGATTATAAAGCTTACGCATGTAGTCTTAGAAAAAAATATTGTATATAATACCTCCGTATGAGAAGATCATATGAGAATTGTACTGTCAGTTGTTTTTGCTGTCTTAATTCTCGGATTAGCAGCATGTACTATTATTGCTCGATTATCACGTAAACCGAACGGAAAAGCGGTTGCTTTATTTATGAGTTCGCTTATTCCTCCTGTGACCGGTAATCTTTTCATTATTGCCTCAAACTTTGAAATTCTTTCAGAGATTGGCTGCTATATCTATTTCTTAGGGATGAACTACGTGATGTTTGCGGTTGTTCGCTTTACTGTTGAATACTGTGAAATAAGCGCGAAGAAATATCGAATAATTGAATACATCATTTATGGCTTATTAATTCTTGATTCAATTCAACTATTAGTAAACATCTTTACTGACCATGCATTCGTTATGATGCAAACCACTGATGCGTGGGGTTCAACATATTATCAATTCTCACCATTACTCGGACAGACAATTCATCGTATCTTAGACTATTCAGTTTTAGCGGGTGTTATTGTTGCCTTTATTATTAAGAGTTTTAGATCTCCTAAAGTTTATCGCGAGAAATATGTTGTTATCTTGCTATCTATGTTGGTAGTGGCAGGATGGCAAACTTTCTATATCATAAGTGGCACTCCTGTAGATATTTCTATGATTGGCTTTGCAGTCTTTGGATTTTTAGTCTTTTTCCTAGCCTTATATTATCGACCACTTAAGTTACTTGATAGAATGCTTGCTTCTATTGCTTCAAGAATGAACGAATCTCTACTCTTTTTTGATAAAAATGGTAGATGCATTTGGGCAAATGATAAAGCCTATGAACTCTTCAACATTAATGACACCGGTCTAGACACTGTTAGTGATATGATTGATGTAAGATTTGGAAAATCTTGTAAAGAAGGTCGTGACTGGAAAGAAGAAATTTGCATTGGAAGTGGAGAAGGTAAGACTTCTTATGTTGTAGAAAAGAACATCGTTTTTGATTCTAGACAAAAAGAAGTTGGCTATTACTTAGGAGTTAGAGATAACACTGAAGAGAGAAGAAACCTTGATCGAGAAACTTATGCGGCTACTCACGATAGTCTAACTAAGATTTATAACCGTTTAGGATATGAAGAACTCTTAAAGCAAACTGATATCAACAAATGCTTTTTAGTCTTATTTGATTTAGATTCGTTTAAAGCTGCTAATGATAAATTTGGTCACTCAATTGGTGACAATGTTTTAATTAGGGTTGTAGAAGTAGTAAGCAAATATTTTAATGAGACAAATTATTTATGCCGTATTGGTGGAGATGAATTTGCGGTCATTATATCTGAAGCAAATATGGACACTCCGATGTTTGTAAGGAATTGTATCGACCATATCAACGATGAATTAGAAAATAAAGGAATTAGATTACCGGCAATATCTATTTCCGCTGGTGGTGCCTTTGGCAAAGACGCTGAAAACTTCTATGAATTATTTAATAACGCTGACCACGCTTTATATGAAACTAAGTTCAAAGGTAAGAGAGGATTCACATTATTTGCCAAAAGATAGCAAAAAAACGACTATTTGCGCCATTAACTTTGGGAAACTCTCCCTTTGTGGTAATATTTATTTAGATAAAAATGATTTCGAAAACAACATTTATTAAGGATACTAAAAACCTCACAAGCTTATTGCCATCAGTGCGATATACTGCTCCAAAGTATATCTTTTTAGCGATGGCAAATGCCCGTTGTCCGAAAGCAGAGTTATACATAAAAGAAGGGGACCATGTAAATGCTTACCAAGTTATTGGTATTCGTCATGGACCATTTTTTGAACAACCAATTCACTCAACTTGCTCTGGAACATTCGTTGGATTAGAAAAGCATTATCACCGTAATGGAAAACTTACTGATTTCATTAAGATTGAAAATGATTTTCAAGATACATTTGATCCATCTATTAAAGAGAGAACTCCAGAAGAGATTGCTTCTTTAACAAAAGAACAAATGACCGAGATTATTCGAGACACCGCGAACGTGGGATTAGGTGGTTCATCTTTCCCTTCATATATCAAGTTCCAAACAAATAAACCAATTAACATGCTTTTAGTTAACGGTATTGAATGTGAACCATATATTACCGCTGACCA
>DFJP01000014.1 GCA_002373085.1 Caryophanales bacterium UBA3668
CTTAAAAAAGGAATAAAACTCGAAGATAAAAAAGTTTTGTTTATTGTCTTTGCGATTATTGCTGGACTTGTAACCACAATCGCGAATACTGGAGCAATCTTCTTAGACGCGATGATTTTTGAATATCCAGTCTCGATGGCGGTAGTAGAAAGTATCTTTAGATTTGTGTCTTCAATTCTTTCTTCTATCTTTATTGCCTTAGTTACTCTTCCAATCATTTATGCATTAAAAAATGCGAACTTAATTCACGATCGCATTTCTAATAAGACTATTCTCAAAAATTAGAATAATTCTGATAACAAATTAGCTATCTCTTCGATTTCTTTTTGTAGAGATTCACTAAAAGAAGATAAATCATCTGAATCTAAATCAATTAAAGCGACTACTTCGTCGTTCTTCATAATAGGAACGACAAGTTCGCTTTTTGTTTTAGAAGAACAGGCAATATAGTTATGGAGTTTAGAAACATCTGGGACATTAATAGATACTTTATTAAGGAAAGATTCTCCACATACTCCTCTGCCGATATTAATGATTGAACAAGCAGCGTCACCTTGGAAAGGGCCAAGATATAAGTGATCGCCTTCTACAATATAAAAGCCTGCCCAGTCTACTCCCTTGATATCTTTTAAGATTGCAGAGGAATTCGCGAGGTTAGTCACTAGCGGATAACTCTTATCAACAATTGATTTAATTTGTTCGCTTACTAAACTCATAATTATATACTAATATAATAAATGGAATTATGGTAGAAACCGTTTTAGCGTATATCGAAAAAGATAATCAGTATCTACTCCTATTTCGTAATAAAAAGAAAGTAGATATCAATAAAGGCAAGTGGATTGGAGTTGGAGGCCATATTGAAAAGAACGAAACTCCAGAAGACGCTTTAATTAGAGAAGTTAAAGAAGAAACTAATCTTGATGTTTTAGAATACCAAAAAAGAGGAATTGTCTATTTCTGTTATAACGATATCGTCGAAAAGATGCATTTATTTACTGTTAGTAAATGTAGTGGTGTTTTATCTGAATGTAATGAGGGTACTCTTAAATATGTCGATAAAAAAGAAATGCTTAATTTACCAATGTGGCCTGGAGATAAAATCTTCCTTAAATACTTAGAAGAAAACGAACCTTATTTTGAATTAAAACTCGTTTATGTTAATGATGAACTTGTTTCATCTACGAGAATTAAATAATTGTGGTAGAATATTAAAGAATGCAAAAGAAACTTATTATCTTCGATATGGATGGCACGATTTATTTAGGTGCCAACTTAATTGATGGAGCGTTAGAGACCTTTCAATATTTAAAAGACCATAATATTGATTATGTTTTTTTCACCAACAATTCATCTCATGACTTAGACTTCTATTACAAGAAAGTCTCTTCTTTTGGAATTAGTTGCGATTTAAAAAAGAACTTCTATTCATCCACTGAAGTGACTATTGGATATTTATTAGATCACAATATCAAAGATATTTTTGTTATTGGAAATAAATCACTTAAAAAGAAATTCGAGAAGCACTTTAATTTAGTGGATAAATATTCTGAATCCACTAAAGTGGATGCAGTGGTCACTGGATTCTCTACTGAACTCGTTTATGATGAACTTAAAGATGCTTGCTTATATTTAGAAACTAGAGATATTCCTTTTATCGCCACTAACGGAGATTATCGCTGCCCAATTGAAGATGGACTATATATCCCAGATAATGGTGGAATGTGTGAATGGATTAGACTATGCACTGGTAAAAAAGCAACAGTCATGGGCAAACCAAATCCAGAAATAATTTATTATTTAGCCAAACAATTTAATGTTTCTTTAGATGATGTATTAGTGGTAGGAGACCGCTTATACACTGATATCCTTGTTGGAATTAACGCTGATGTTGATTCCTTATGCGTCCTATCTGGAGAATCTTCTTTAGAAGATGTTAAAAGATATGACCACAAACCAACGTTCATTTTAAATAGCATAAAAGAATTACCTGATTTATTAAAAAAATAAGGAGGAACTATGGAAGCAGTTCAAAATGAAAAAAAGCCATTCAAGCTTAATATGAAAAGGACGATGCTCATCGGCTTTGCGTTCTTTGGCATATTACTCTTATGGCAAGTCTACGACTCTTGGTGTCCAACATTTTTGAGTGAAATGTTCGCAAAGGCGTTTGACCCAAATTATGAAACCTTACGAGCGATTACTCTTGATTCTGGTCATACAGCACAGGAAGTCAATGACGCGATTAAAGAATGTAACAAGATTATCGAGAATCAGCAATACCTCGTTGGCATTATGATGGCCATTGATAACCTTGCTGCGCTTATCTTACTCCCAATCTTTGGAAGCCTTTCTGATAAAACTAACACCAAGATTGGCAAGAGGATGCCTTATATCTTAGTTGGCACATTCGTGTGTGCTGTTGCATTCCCATTTATCCCTGTTTTATTCCATTACAATAACTTAGTAGGCGTTATTATCATGATGGCAATTGTTGTTTTATTTGCCATGATGTATCGTAACCCTGCAGTTGCGTTAATGCCAGATATCACCCCAAAACCTTTACGTAGTAAAGCTAATGGTATCATTAACATTATGGGCTATATCGGTGGAGCATTTGCAACAGTCGTCGGTATTGTCTTTGTTTTATCTCAATACTTAGGAACCGCTACTGTTAAAGATGAAGTTACTGGTTTAATTGGTTATAAAGCTCATAACTGGGCATATGGAAATATCTGGGCAATTGAACTCCCATTCATTATTGCTTCAGTGTTAATGCTTGTTTCTGCGGTGGTCTTATTTATCACAATCAAAGAAAACAAAGTTAGAGAAGAAGTTAAAGACGAAATGGCTCGTGGTGAACTTGAAGCTGAAGTCGTTGATAAAGTCTCTGAAGATAAACCAATGAGCAAAGCAAACAAGATTATGCTCATCCTTATCTTAGGCGCTGAATTCTTCTGGTTTATGGCAGATAACGGTATTGGAACCTTTATGGGTAACTATGCTGTTTACTATTTAGGTGCTGAAAGTAGTTCTAACATGGTTAATACCATTTTAGGCGGTGTTGGTAGTGTTATCGGTTTTGCTATCGGTGGCATTATTGCTTCAAAAATCGGTAGGAAGTGGACTCTTTTGGGTGGTTTAGGCATTACATTTGTTGCTTATGTCTTATGGGCAATCTTAACATTTACAGCGATTGTTCCTCATAGTGGATCATTCCCATTCTGGATTTTCATTATTTGGTTTGTTAAAGGATTTGGTATGTCCTTAGTTCACGTTAACTCCTTCCCAATGGTTGTTGAGTTATGTCCAAATAGTAAGATTGGTAGATTTACTGGTTTATATTATGCCTCTTCAATGGCTGCTCAAACCATTACCCCAGTTGCTTTAGGTACATTATTACTTAACCCTGGGTTCTCTTGGGAATTCTTACCAGTCTACGCGTTAGCGTGTACCCTTGTTTCAATCGCTATCTTCTTCTTTGTGAAGAATGTTAAGAATACAAAAACAACTTTCTCAAAAGGATTAGAAGCATTAGGAGAAGCTGATGACTAAAAAGAAATGCCTCAGTAAAATTAATCCAGTATTCCTTAATGGAATCGCTCATCGTGGACTTCATAATTCTGAATATACAGAAAATGGAATGAAGGCTTTTGGAAATGCGATTAATCACGGAGTAGCGTTTGAATTTGATATTCATCTCACAAAAGATAACGAACTAGTCGTGTGTCACGATGAAGATTTAAAAAGAACAACTGGAAAAGAAGGCATTATAGAAGATTTAACTCTTAAAGAGATTAAAGACAATTATCGTTTACTTGATGGAGGAGAGATTCCAACCTTACAAGAAGTTATTGATTTAAATAACGAAAAAGTTCCAATGGTCATAGAACTAAAAGTATTTAGAAAGAACTATAAACCATTAGCGGCTCGATTTAAGGAATATCTACCTCAATTCAAAGATAAGAAGAATATACTTATTATCTCCTTTGATCCAAGGAGCTTATGGCCACTTAAAGGATTAGGATTTATTAGATCCTTGTTAGTCGCGAAAAGTGATGAATATACTTGGCCGTTTAGACACACAGTTGAATCAGTGGATTTAGATATTCAACTCTTTGAAGAAAAAAGAGTGAGGAGATACGTTAAAAAACACTTCACAAATGTTTGGACAATCGAAAAAGAAGAACAATTAAAAGAAGTGAA
Organism: Caryophanales bacterium UBA3668; assembly: GCA_002373085.1. Next base: position 4,207 of record DFJP01000014.1, read on the forward strand.
GGAATATATCGATACTGCGACATTCCAGTATCTAGATCCTCAGTTAGTAAAAGATTATTTAAAATAATTAGGAAATGGACTATTGCAACGCAATAGTTCTTTTTCTTTTTACCTATATTATATAAAACACTTGAATAGTTGCTCAAATATTCAATATAATAATGGCAGGGGTAAAAAAGATGACAAACGAAGAATTAGAAAAAGAATTAGAAATCGATGATTATCTCGAAGATATGTCGGATTTATTTAAAATCCTTGGTGATAAAACTAGAACTAAGATTCTTGCCTCACTAGAAAAAGGAGAAAAGAATGTTTCTTCTATTTCAGAAGTAGTAGGTTTACCAATCTCAGCGATATCTCACCAATTAAGAACACTTAGACAAGCTAAACTTATTAGACCTAAGAAAGTTGGAAAAGAAGTTTTCTATTCTTTAGATGATGAACATGTATCAATGATCTTCGAATGTGCATTAGCCCACGTAAAGGAGTAGTTATGAAAAAGGTATATAAAATTGAAGTTGATTGCGCAGTTTGTGCAAACAAAGTCCAAGATGCGATTTGTAAAGTAAGTGGAGTGAATTCTGCCACTGTTAACTTTATGACCCAAAAGATGGTTCTTGATATCAATGATGAAAATTATGATGAAGTTTATAAGCAAGTAGTGAAAGCCGCTAAAAAAGTTGAACCAGATTTTGAGGTTTTATCTAAATGAGCAAAAAGCTCAAAAAGAGATTGATAAGAATAATTATCACTCTCGTCTTATTCATCCCGGTTTTTGTTGTCGATAAGGTTTTAGATTTATCGACATTTATTGGGGGTGAATTAGGATGGCTATTACCATTATTCATTTATTTAGCAATTTATTTGCTAATTGCTTATGACATCTTATTAAAAGCCATTAAGAATATTTCTCACGGACAAGTCTTTGATGAGAATTTCTTAATGATTGTTGCAACTATTGGTGCTTTCGCTCTTAAAGAGTTTCCAGAAGCAGTTGCCGTTATGCTTTTTTATCAAATTGGAGAATTCTTCCAAGACTTAGCAGTGTCTCGTAGCCGTAAATCTATATCAGAATTAATGGATATTAGACCTGAGACCGCTAACTTAGTCAAAGAGGACGGCTCAATTGAAATAGTTGATCCTGAACTAGTAGAAATTGATCAAATAATTAGAGTTAAACCTGGAGAAAAGATTCCTCTAGATGGAGTTGTTATCTCTGGTAGTACATCAATTGACTCTAAAGCGTTAACTGGTGAATCTTTACCAGTTGATGTTATTGAAGGAAGTAGTGTCATCTCTGGAACAATTAACTTATCTTCAGTAATTGATGTAAAAGTATCTAAAACATTTAGTGATAGTGCAGTTAATAAGATTTTAGAATTAGTGGAAAACTCCACGAACACAAAATCAAAACAAGAAAACTTCATTACTAAATTTGCTAAGTGGTATACGCCAGTCGTTGTTATCTCTGCAGTTTTACTTGCTTTAATTGGTTCTTTAGTGACAAATAACTGGAATGAATGGGTCTCTAGAGCGCTTAATTTCTTAGTAGTTTCTTGCCCATGCGCAATTGTTATTTCTGTTCCACTTAGCTTCTTTGCAAGTATTGGCAAAGCTGCTAAAGTTGGAATCTTAGTTAAAGGTTCTTTATATTTAGAAAACTTTAATAAGGCTAAAACCTTTGTCTTTGACAAAACTGGAACTTTGACCAAAGGTAACTTTGTAGTTACAAAGATTTATCCAGAAGAAAATAGAGATGAGATTTTATCTTTAACAATGATTTGTGAAAATCAATCAAATCATCCAATTGCTAATTCAATTAGAAAACTATATCAAGGTGAAGTTGATAACTCTTATCGAATCACTAATGTGCCAGGTGAAGGCTTAATTGCTAACAAAGATAAAGAAGTTATTCTCTGCGGTAATGAAAAACTATTAAAGAATAACGATGTTATCTTTGATCCTGTTGATTTAGCAGGAACAATAGTCTATGTTGCCAAAAACAATAAATATGTTGGATATATTCTTATCCAAGACGAAATTAAAGATAACTCTAAAGAAGTTATATCTTATTTCAAGAAGCAAAATATCAAAACTATTATGCTTACTGGAGATAATGAGAAAGTCGCTAAAGATATTAGTGATCAATTAGGGTTAAGCGAATATCGTTCTTCTTTACTCCCACAAGATAAAGTAGCGGAAGTTGATAAGATTCTTAAGAATAAGAAAGAAAACGAATTTATCGCCTATGTTGGAGATGGAATTAATGACGCTCCTGTACTCATGAGAAGCGATATCGGAATTTCAATGGGTGGAGTAGGAAGTGACGCAGCTATTGAAGCTAGTGATATTGTCTTGATGAATGATGATTTATCTAGCTTGCTCAAAGCTAAAAAGATTGCTAAAAAGACAATGATGATTGTCACTGAAAATATTGTCTTCGCGATTTCAGTTAAAGTAGCTATATTAGTTCTATCAGCGTTTGGTATTGCTAATATCTGGATTGCCATCTTTGGTGATGTCGGTGTAGCGCTATTATGTGTTCTTAATGCATTAAGAAGTGGAAATATTAAGTCCTAACTTTGAAATAGATGTGTTAAGTGATAAATTAATAGTGCTGCGCTATTAACTCAACTGGATAGAGTGTCAGACTTCGAATCTGGAAGTTGAGGGTTCGAGTCCTTCATAGCGCGCCAAATAATATAAATGTGCCACCAAAGCGTGGCACTTTTTGTTTCCTTATTAAACAAAGACTGGTTGATATAAATGAGCATAAAAGTTAATATTTAATCGTTGAGTTAGAAATATTTTCTAATTATTAGGAGTATCTTGATGAAAGAGTTTACAAACGAGGACATAAAAAGAGTTGGACTTGATATATTGGATGTTGTTCATAAATTTTGTGTTGATCATAATTTAAAATACACTTTAGCTTATGGCACTTTATTAGGGGCAATTAGACATAAAGGATATATCCCTTGGGATGATGATATTGATATCGCTATGCCTAGAGAAGATTATGAAACATTCTTAAAAACATTTGATGTTGAAAACTATGGAGTAATGTCTTGCTGGAATAACCCTCATTATTTCTTAACTTGGGCAAAAGTCTACGACAAAAGAACGATTAAGATTGAAGATGCTTATAACCCTGATGGATTAGAAATTGGTTTTAACATTGATATTTTCCCACTCGATAGTGTTGATGATTTAGAAGCTTTTCATAAAATGAAACAGAAATATAAAAATGTTGTTAAAAAACATCATTATTCAATGTTTCCTAAATTTAAAGGTAAGTCACCAGTTAACCTTGTAAAAAACATCATTATTGGCTATCTCAATAAAAGAAGTAATAAATACGCGCGAATTATTGAAGGAGCAACTTTAAAACGCTTTAAAGGTAAAGAAAGCAATCTCCTTGTTCAATTTGATGTTTATGACATTAATAGAGACTATATCTTCCACAAGGACACATTTAATAAATTAGTCCCTGTTAAATTTGAAGATAGAACTTATTTAGCAACCGAATATTATGACTTTACTTTAAAAGCAAGTTATGGAGATTATATGACTCCTCCTCCAGTGGAAAAGAGGCCATCTCTTCACTTGTTTAAGGCATATTTTAAATAAAAAAAGGTATAATATTTTCATGAAGAAAATACTTTCAATAAATACAACTTCCTTCTTTTCTACAGGAACAATAATCAAAAATATTGAAAACGCCTTAGGCGATAAATATGAGTTTTATCACGCAACCGCGGATGCAGAAGGTGATAGGTCTTTTACTATTATCAAAAGTAGTGCGATGAGAGAATGGAAAAAAGTTCCTTCACAATTATTTGGAGAGGATGGATTTTTATTTAAAAAAGAAACAAAAGAACTTATTAATTGGATTGATTCAGTTAAGCCAGATCTTATTCATATTCACAATTTGCACGGGTATTACACTAATTCGGAAATGGTGATGAATTATGCTTTTAAGCATAATATTCCCGTTATTTTTACGATGCATGATTGCTGGTCTTTCACTGGTAGATGCGCTAATTTTGACTGTGTTCACTGCGACAAATGGAAAGTCGGATGTGGTAACTGCAAACACAAAAACGTCTATCCATTAACTAGATTATTTGATAATTCTAAGAAACAGTGGCAAAAGAAAAAGAAGATGTTTGTAGGCCATAACATTACCTTTGTTACCCCGTCAAATTATTTAGCGAATCTAGCAAAAGAATCATTCCTTAAAAATGAGAATATTCACACCATTAATAATGGAATTGATATGTCTATTTTCTCAAATAAGATTACTGATATAGATTTGCCAAAAGAGATAGACACCAATAAGAGAATTTTACTTTCAATTGCCTATCCATTTACTAAAGAAAAAGGACTTGAAGATATTAATAGACTTCAATCTATGATTGATAAAGATAAATATCAAATAGTGGTTGTTGGAGTGGAAGAAGATAAAAAAACTGTAAATGGAATTATTAGGATTCCTCCAACAACAGATAAGAGATTCCTTGCTCTTTTATATCAAAATGCATATGCATTCCTATGCTTTACTTATCAAGATACCTATCCAACCGTGTTATTAGAAGCAATTGCATGTGGTACCCCTGCTATAACATATGACGTAGGAGGATGTACCGAAATTATTGTTGATGGAATAACTGGCTACTCGGTTAAGGTCGGAGATATCGAAGAAGCATATAAAAAGATTGAAGAGATTGATTTAATTAATAAAGATAAATGCCAAAAAGTTGGACTAACTCATTCAATTGAAAACTTCACAAAAGAATACGAAAAATTATATAAAAAAATCCTTGGTGAATAGCAATAATTAGAGGTAAATAACCACTTTGTGGTTATTTTCTTTTTATGTCTCCTTGCGTCATACGCGCTCGTGATATATAATGAACAAAATGGACGAAAAATATTTAGTATCAATAATTATTCCTGTTTATAACGGCAGTGATTATGTTGCGTATGCACTTAAGTCTGCAGTTAACCAAACATATAAGAATCTTGAAATCATTGTTGTTAACGATGGCAGCAAAGATAACGGGCTTACTAAAGAAGCTGTTTTACCTTTCCTAGAAGATAAAAGAGTGAAATATATCGAAAAAGATAATGGTGGAGTTTCTTCTGTTTTAAATTATGGAATTGAACACTTCTCTGGAGACTTTTTTGTTTGGCTATCTCATGATGATGTTTTTCATCCAGAGTCAATTGAATTAAGAATTAAGAAATGGATCGCTTTAGGAGAAAACAAAAAGATTATTGTTTCCACTAAAACGAAATATATCAACAAAGACGGCAAACTCAAATTTAGAGCAGCAGCAGGAAGCAAGGATATCAACAATATCTTTGATATTGTCTCTTCCACGATTAATGGCTGTTCACTCCTTATTCCTAAAGAAGTAATTAAAGGTCATTCGTTTATCGAAGGAATGGTCTATATGCAAGATTACTATTTATGGGCCACTTTAATTAATGAAGGCGTGAGAATCAAACTTCTTAAAAAGAAAGTTACATACAATAGAATCCACGATAAGCAAATCACTTCTAGTAGAATGGATTTACTTGTAAGGGATTTTGGCAAATTTGATGAAGCGTTTATTATGCCTTTATTTGATAAGAAAGAATATCGACAAATCAAAAAGATTGTTTTTGCCTTTACTAGAAGATTATCGGTTCGTCCTTTTTATAAAGGATATATCGCTAAATATAAGAGTGAATTAAAAGCACATAAAAAATGGAATATATTTGACTCCCTACACGTTATTTGTGATTCATGTATCTGTTTTGCTGTTAAAATTCTCAGGAGAATTAAGTAATGAAAGTTATTGCTGTTAGTAATTATTTCATGTTTCATGATAGCGCTACTTGGGACGAACTTGTTAGTCGCAAAGATGTTGATTTTACATTCCTTGAAACTGATAGAACATTATCTGATGATCGTAAGAAAATGGGGTATGTTTTAGAATCAAGGCCATATATCAAGCAATCTTTAGACATGAGTGATGATGAACTTAATAAAACATTTACTGGTGTAGATTTTGTTATTTATGGATCTTGCGAAGACCAAAGAGTTTCTAAAATTTGTAAAAATGTTCCTAACTTATTAGTGGCTTGTGAACACCTTTCTAAAAGGAAAAACAATTTCTTAAACTTTTTAGCAGTTATTAAATGGCTTCTCTTAGATAAGAGATACGTCAATAGTGGTGAGAAATTCTTACTCGCTAAATCATCTAAAGTTTATAAAGAATTCAAACACTTTGGTTATAAGGGACATGGTTATCGATATGGATACTTTCCAGAACTAAAAGCTATTGATAAAGAAAGAGATCCATATTCACTTATTTGGTATGGAAGAGTGTTGTCTTGGAAAAGAGCAGATTACGCTTTATACGCTTTAAAATATCTAAAAAAAGCAGACTCAAGATATCATTTAGATATTATTGGTGAAGGTGCAAACCTTGATAATATTAAAAAACTAACAAAAAAATTGGAACTTGAAGATTCAGTTACATTCCACGGCTTTATGAATCACGATGAGATTATGGATATTCTTCCTGCTCACTCCATTCATATGTTTACTAGTGATAATGGAGAAGGATGGGGCGTAGCCTTAAACGAAGGACTTAACTCTGGATGTATTTGCTTTGCAAATAGTAAAGCAGGTAGCACTAATTTTTTAGTGGATGATGAATGCGGATTTGTCTTCCATAACAAGAGAACATTAAAAAAGCAACTTGATAAATATTTGTCCTTAAATGCTTCAGAAATTGAAACTATGAGAACTAATGCTAGAAAAAGAATTAGTGAACTTTGGAATAACAAGACCGCTGCATTTAGACTTTACGAATTATTATTAAGCCTTTATAATCATAAGGAGTTTGATAAATATCAAACCGGACCTATTAGTAAGATAAAATAACTATGAAAAATAAAGTTTCTATTAGTGATGAAACTAATATAAAGACCATTGAACACAAAAGCAAAAAGAACATTACTCTCGGGGCAATCGTTGGTTACCTCGCTATTTTCGTTAATATCGGTTCTGGTTTATTACTTACTCCATGGATCATTGATACTGTTGGAGAAGCAAACTACGGCTTATATGGTTTAGCAACCTCTGTTATTGCCTTATTCTTACTTGATTTTGGTTTAACAACAACCACGAACACTTACTTAGCCAAACTAAGAGCGGCAGGAGATAAGAATGGCGTTGAAAGGTTTTTAGCTGCCATCTTTAAAATTTATTTAACGATAGATGTGGTGTTTATTGCTGTTATTGTAGGATTATATTTTGCTTCACCTTATCTATATCAAAATACCTATACACAGGAACAATTAAAAACTTTACAGTATTTAATTATTATCGTTGGTGGTTATTCATTAGTGAGTTTCCCATCTACTGTCTTTACTGGTGTTATTTCTACCTATGAGAAGTTTGGAATTAACAAACTATTTGATTTAGTTCAAAAGCTTATCTATTTAGGGCTTACAATTGCGGCTTTGAATTTTGATTGGGGCATTATTGGTATCACTATTATTAACGCGGGTAGTGGAATTGTCGCAGTTATTTCTAGATTCTTATACATGAGATTTTATCTCAATGTCCACCTCAACATTAAGTTAGGTATTACCAAAGAAGAAAGAAAATCAGTTTTTGCTTTCTCTATTTGGAGTTTGATATTTGCTATTTGCTCAAGATTAATCTTTAACGTTACCCCATCAATTCTAGGTATTGTTAGTGATTCTACTCAAGTTGCTTTATTTACAGTTGTTATGACAATTGAAGGCTATATTTATACCTTTGGAGCGATGACCAGTAGCTTCTTCTTAGCAAAAGTTGCTCGAACCGACTCTAACGGTACAGAGGAAGAAAAAAGAGAACATCTCCAGCAACTCGCCTCTAAAATTGGTAAATTGCAATTCATTGTTATTACCTTAATCTTCTTTGGATTTGTTATTGTTGGACAAGAGTTCATGACCATTTGGATGAATGGTACAGAAAAATATCAAACCGTCTATTGGTGTATTATTGCTCTATGTGCTTATGATATTTTCTACATTCCTCAAGTTGTGTTTGATAGTGCAATGTATACACATGGACACATTAGACCACTTGCGATTAACGCGATTGTTAAGGCCACAATTAACTTAGGATTATCATTCTGGTTATCCCATGAATATGGTGCGGTTGGTGCCTCTATCGCTATCATGGTGGCTAGATGGATTGAACTTGTTCTCAATAACTACGTTTATAAGAGATATCTCAAAATTTCTCTACTTAGATTCTTTAAATCTATCTATGTTAGAGGTGTTATTTCTTTAGCTATTTCTGTTGGCATTGGTCTGCTTATGCACTTCTATTTGCCAGTCAGCAGTGCGAAGATTAAATTTTTAGTTAATGGCTTTACATTCGTTATCATTCATATAATTTGTACATTATTCATCACATTCACTAAAGATGAACGACAATATTATTTAGGAGTTCTTTTCGAACTTCTTCACATCAAGAGAAGAAAAGCTAAAACCTCTGAAGCAGTAGAAGAATCTTCTACTGAAGAAAGCGAAGAACAAGATGGAACAAAAGAAGAAAATTAAGATCCTTCAAATTGTTGGAAATATGAATAACGGAGGCGTTGAAGCTTTCGTTTTGTCATATTATCACGAGCTTCATGATTTATGTGAATTCACTTTTATGTGCTTCGATGAATCACGTCATATTCCTGAAGAAGAGATTAAAAGTTTAGGTGGTAAAATTGTCATCGTTCCACATGTTAAACATCTTCATGCATTTAATAAAGCGTTGGGTAAGCATCTTAAAGAAAACAAATATGACATCATTCATTCTCATTTAAATACCTTAAGTGTGTTCCCTTTAAGAATTGCTAAAAAGAATAAATGTCCAATTAGAATTGCACATTCTCATTCGGCATCTAATAAGAAAGAATTTAAGAGACATTTAGCGAAATCTATCCTTCGCTTATTCTCAAGAAAATATGCGAATGTCTATTACGCTTGTAGCGAAGTTGCGGGTAGATTCCAATTTGGAAATAAAGCGTTTGATAAAGGCTTAGTTGAGATTGTTATCAACGGAGTCGATTTAAATAAGTATAAATTCAACTTAGAAGCCAGAAACTCCATCAGAAAGGCCTTAAATCTTCAAGAAAACGATTATGTTGTTGGCAATGTCGGAAGATTTGTTGGCACTAAAAATCAACAATATATTTTAAAGATTGCTGCGAAATGTCCTGATAAGAAATTCTTGCTTTTAGGTAGCGGAGAACTTGAAGAAACTTATAAAAAAGAAATCGCCGATAAGCATTTAAATAACGTTATTTTAAAAGTTACTAATGAAAGCATTGTTGATTATTATTCAGCCTTTGATATGTTTGCCTTTCCTTCCCTATATGAAGGACTTGGTCTAGTTATGTTAGAAGCAGAATCAAACGGATTATATGTTGTCTGTTCTAACTTTGTTCCATCAGTAACTTTATTAACAGGATATGGAAAATATCTTCCTATTAATGATGAAGATATTGACAAATGGGTTGAAGAAATCAATAAAGCTCAGCCTAGACAAGATCTTGTGTATAAGATTAAAGAGGCAGGATACGACATTAAAGACTCCGCAATTAGTCTTTACGAAAAATATCAAAACCTTATCAAAGAAAAATAATTTGTTACTTTACAAACTATTTATAATAGTTGTACTTAAGGCATTCGTGAGATATAATTTACATGGTGTAAGAAGTAATTCACGCGAGTATACTTTATAACTAGTGAGAGAATTTGGAAAAATCGCCCTTATCCAAATTCGATAATGTTCAAAGGGCATAATAAAAGCGGTCAAGTACCGCAACTAAATTAGTTTTACACATAGCAGTTCGGAGCATATGATCTTCTCTTTTCTCGGCTAATAGCCAAACTTCTCCACTTACTGTTTGTGTTAAAATGGAAGGGCCGGTTTCCCGGCCCTTTTACAATTCTAAATGAAGAGTAATAACACACCAACAGTCTGAAATACTGTTCCCAGTAAAACAAATATGTGGAAAATGGAATGGAAAGAAAGAATTTTGTGTCCTACTCCATATAGAATTGATCCGACTGTGTAAAGAATTCCTCCTATTAATATATAAAGGAAAGAATTGTTTGGAAGATAAATAAATCCTCCGGTAAATAAGATTAGCCAACCTAACGCTAAATAAAGGAACATGGAAATGGTTTTGACTGCCTTATTAGAAAAGTCGACAGCGTTTATAATTATTCCAACAATCGCTAAAAACCATTCAATAATAAGAATTACTAATCCAATTACATTAATAGTCATTAGATAAATGCATATAGGAGTGTAAGTGCCTGCAATCAGAAAATAGATAGTACAGTGATCAACCACTCTTTTTATTTTCTTACTCTTAGCTTTATCAGCACTTGATCCGTGATATATGCTACTAACCATATATAGTGTGATGATAGATACACCAAACACTAATAGACCGATGAAATAATTAACACCAATGTTATGGCCTAAAAATAGGCCTAAAGATATAGCGATAACTAATATCCCAACTGGAACGCCTAAAAAGTGAGAAACACTATTAAAAAGTTCCTGCTTAATCGTATAGGAAGGGATATCAATCTTTCGTAACATCTTTTCACTAGTTGTCATACCTTTTCCTCGGTGATTTAAATATAACCTAGGTTTCTATTTAAGTAATTGAACCGTTAAAGATTTGATTCTCTTGTTAGAAAAGTGGACTCTCCTGGCAAGAGAATATGCCCTTTTTTGCTTGAATTTTGGCAAATATTTACCTATTATAGCGATATGAAAGAAGAAGAAATTAAAATTAACTTTTCTAAAAATCTATATGCGCTTAGGAAATCTAAAAATTTATCTCAAGCTCAATTAGCAGAAGCGCTTAACTATACTCATAAGGCAGTTAGCAAGTGGGAAAATAAAGAAACGATGCCTGATATTGTTACTTTAAGTTCCATTGCTGAATATTTTGATATTACTGTTGATGATTTGATTAATAGCCATGACGCGGTAAAAAAATCACAAAAGAAAAGAGATAGAAGAAGAATCACTTTATCCTCTATTGGTATTTGTTTCTTCTTAACTGCAGTTATTTATCTTGTTTTATTAGTCACTAACGTTCCTAAATCATATATATCTATTCCTTTTGCCTTTTTAACAAGTGGAATTGTCTATGTTGTTTTTGCTTCATTATGGTTTAAAAAATATCATGTCTTTATAGCGACAAGCATAATTGTTTGGTCAACCGCGATTATATTAATGTTATTTATGGATTTTGCTTATTGGTGGTTGGTGTTAATAATTGCCTTTATCACCGACTTAGCGTTTTATCCATTCTTCAGAATATTCTTCAATAACGCAAAAGAAAAATCCACTAGCACGAACTAGTGGATTATTTTTTGTTTTAACAATTATTAGTCACAGTAATGCTCTGCAGTTTTGATTGCGAGTTCAATCATTCTTCCTAGACCGAACGCTCTTTCTTCTGATGTGAGCTTTGTACTATGATCTAAGAAACTATCTGTAACTGTTAATAAGCAAAGAGCTTTTTTATG
>DFJP01000092.1 GCA_002373085.1 Caryophanales bacterium UBA3668
ACATTATATACGTATTTCTTCATTTGTCTATTTTTAACGTAATCTAAAGATTTAGTGTCTAAATCAAAATTCTCTAAATAAGCATGTAGTTCAGTACCAAAGTCTAATAAATCAGGGTCTATTTCTTCGTTTATGGATTTGCTCGCTCTTAGGTGAACTCTTTCTTTATATGGAATTTCAATTTGTTTAATTGTAATTTTATTGACCGATTTCTCTTTTCCAGCGGCCACTACTTCTTCTAATTTATCTGAATAATAGGCGTCGTATTTTTCTAATACATTAGTAATTGAGAGGATTTCTTGCATGTTTTTACTAGCAATTGGTTTGACTAATCTATCTCCTTTATCCTTATGTCCGTTAACGAAAATAATCTTTTCTTTAGCTCTAGTAATCGCAACATAAAGGAGTCTGATCTTTTCTTCAAAATCTTCTTTCTTTAATTCCTCTTTAATGAGGTGAATGAATAAAGAACTATTTTCAACATTCACTCCTGGGATAACCGCTCCATAAGTATTAGAGATAAGATAGCTAGTTAATAAATCTTGTCGATTGAATTCTTTAGTAAGTCCAGGATAATAGATAATGCTATATTCAAGTCCTTTGGACTTATGGATATTAATTAAAGTGACAGAATCTTCTTGAGAATCACTATCGCTATAATCAATGTCTTGGTCCATCGCATTTAGGTCATCAAAATATGTAACAAAATCTTCAAGAGTATACCCTAAAGCGTCCATCGATTCTGATAAGGTGATTAGGTGCTCTAATTTATGAACGTTTGGATAATATTGAGTGATTCTACTAATCGCGGAATAAATATCAAATTCTTCATAAAGTTTTAGTAGGACATCCTTAATAGATGCATATCTTAATGACTCTTTAATTAATTCAATCTTTTGGGCAAATCTTTCATTAAGATAAGTGTTATTCACATGGATGTCATATAAAGTGTCATCTCGATATTCAAATAAGAATGAGCGAGCAACACTAAAATAAGCGTGTTTATATTCGCTTTCGTATTTATCGATTAACGAATAATGAAGCATCTTAATTAAATTTTTAATTACAAGAGCAACATCGCTCTTAAATAAAGCCTCTTTTGATTCAACTTTTAATGGAATGTTATAAGTTGAAAATTTACGTCGATATTCATCAAAAGAACCACCACGATCAATGATGATAGCAAAGTCTTTATAGCTACAATCTCTAGATGATTTAGTTTTTGGATCATATACCTGATATCTATTCTTAATTTTATTAAGAATATCAATTGCAATAATGTCGATTTCTTTTTCTACTGTCTCTGAAGCTTTTTCAAAAGAATAGTTATATACTTCAGGAGCGTAAGAACAGGAAGGCTTATTTTCATCGTACTCTTTTCTACCAAATCCAAAATGATGACCGTTTGAATAATCGATTTCATTGATGGATTTCACCATGATTTGGGAGAATAACTCGTTAACGAAATTAACGACTTCGCTTCTAGAACGGTAAGAAGTATTTAAGTCGATTTCTTTTCCGCCTATTCCTTTTTTATAGTTTTCATATTTTTCTTGAAAGATATGACAATCCGCTCCTCTAAAGCGATAGATTGATTGCTTAACATCTCCAACCATATAGACATTATTTCTACTAATCGCAGACACTACTGTTTCTTGGATATCATTTGTATCTTGATATTCGTCGATCATGATGTAATCAAAACGTTTAGATATTTCTTCTTTAATAACTTTGTTATTAAGTAATCTTAAAACAAATCGAGATATATCTCCGAAAGAATAAGCTTCATGTTCCTTTTTAAAATTGTCTAATTTATTTTCAACTCTAATAGCGAGCTCAATGATTGTTTTAACATATGGCTTAATCGAGAGATACTGTTCTAATATTTCTTCTTTACTACCATAATTGTTATCTTTTCCAACTTTGATTTTATCGTTATAGTATTTCGCTATTTTAGCGCGATATTCTTTATCGTCTTCACTAGTTTCGTGATCTATTCCTCTTGGTTTAGTTGGGAATTTACTCTTGTCTTTATCACTTAAAACCATAAAGAGCTCATCATAACTATTAATCTCAAGAAGACTATCAATCTTTTCGTAAATTTGACTTGCGTCATCAGCATCTTCAAGTTCACCCGCTTTTTCTTTAATGAATTCTAAATTGCTCTTTATTTCTTTCATGTAGTCGTTAATCGCGGAATCAACCGAATTTAGTGAGAAGAAATCATTTAACAAATGATTAAGATAAGCGTAGTTATCCGCTCGTTTATCAGCTTTTTCAAGTAAAGTAATAATAAAGTCTTTAATTCCATCTTCGTTTTTAACAACATAAGAATCCACTAAAGAGAGAAAGCCCTTGTCTTCTTTTGAATAGCATTCTTCAAACAATTCATCTAAATAGTATTTTCTCTTAATAGAGAGAATAGAATTATCGACAATTGTAATATCTTTAGATATTCCAAGTTCATAAAAATATTTCTTAACAAGATATAAAGAGAATGAATCGAAAGTTTCAATGTGGGAATTATCAACTTCAGTGGCTAAATTAAGGGTTTCTTCATCATCAAGAAGCTTTCCTCTTACACGATTTTTCATTTCCGAGGCTGCTAAATTAGTGAATGTTAAAACTAAAAACTTATCTAATGTCTTTTCTTCTTTAGCGATACGATAAATTCTTTCAGTTAGTACCGCAGTCTTACCACTACCAGCACCTGCAGAGATTAAATAATTTTCCCCTTTAGCCGATATTGCGAGTTCTTGATCACTAGAGAATTGCATTTTTTTACTCATCAGTATCTTCCTCCTTCTTTATCGTTCTAAATTGGTTTTTTCTCACAAAGCAAATATCGCGGTATGGACAATATGAACATCCATTAGACCTGTCGTTTAAATAATAAGGAGAAATAGGGAATTCATTATTCCTTAATCCTTCATCCATTTTGATATATAGTTCATTAACTGTTTTTATGTATTCATCAAAGGCAAAAGCACCGACAAGTGACGAACCGCCTTTTAAACTACCATCAGTTTTAAGTGATACTCCGTTTATGAAGCATGATTTGCCATCTATTATCGTTGAATCAATATTCTTAATGACATTAAAATCTCCTAATGTTTTGCCATTAAGTTTTAAATAAGATGGAATGAGTTCATCATCTTGTTTTTCATTCTTTAAAGAGGATGATAAAACGTTATTAATGTATAGTCCAATAACAGTAAAATCTTTAAAGTCTTTACTATTAGAAGTTAATAAAGCATAGGTTGGTAATTGAGTGCTTAATCCATATTCAATATTAGAGTCATCAAATTTAGTTCCACCGGTTTTATAATCGATGCAAATAAGATATTTGTTATCTAAAACAACAAGGTTATCTATTCTTCCTTCTAATAATGTGTTTTTATTTAATTGATAAGTAAGCTTTTTCTCATTATATATTTTTGGGTTTGTGTAATATTTTTCTCTTTCTTTTATCGCATTAATTGCTTCTTCAATTTGTCTTTTTACATTATGAGTAATGATGTATCTTTCTGACGCTTTTAACTCACTATTATCTACTAAAGAGCGGAATTCCTGCTCAAAATTGAAGCTTTCATTTCTAAAATTTTCAAACATGTTATGAGCAATATTTCCTAAAGTCATGTTGTATGAAGTCTCAATTTGATCAATCTTCACTACTCTTTCTAAATAATAATGGAAAGGGCATTCTGAATAGAGGTTTAAAGAGGTAGTAGATAAACCAATTTTACTATTTTGATTATAAGCATTTACCTTATAGGTATATGAATTAGAGTAAGTATTGTAATCAATATCAATAACATCTCTAACTTTAAAGAAATCTTCTCCTCTTTCTTTATATAAAAATTCCATGTCTTTGAGGTTTGTGTAGATGAGTTTAAGGACCTTTTCAGAATAGAAATTATCACTTAGTTTTGGATAAGAGACATCTAGAGCCAATTTTCGACTAATTGGAGAAAGGAAACACTCCCCTTCTTTACTTTTTTGACTAAAGGAAAAGATGAATTCATTATTCGATTTAAATAAAGATAATAAAGAGAGCTCATCAATTCTGGTTTTGTCTTTACTATTTAACCTATTTATTGAGTGTAATTCATCATCGCTTAAATAATGATCATCTTTAAATACTTTTGGATAATTCCCTTGGGCAAAACCCATAACAAAGACGACTTTGTTTTTCTTATATAGAAGTGAATCATATACATCAATTGCCCCATCATAAAGAGGTGAATATATCTTCTTTTCTTTAAATTTATTAATTAGGTAATCAAGCTCAATTTCAAAAGAAACATCCTCTAAAATATTAGAGTTCACTAAATCTTCAATTTCTATGTATAGAGGGTCATCTTTCATTTTTTCTTTTAATAGCTCTAAAGATAATGAAAGATCTTTATTTTCTTTATATAACTTTAAGAATTCTTTAACTCCACCAGTGATATAAAGTGATTCACTATTTTGAATATTAATTTGATAGCCAAATAATAAAGAGAATTTTCTTAGATAATAGTCATAGATTTTGTTTCTGCGATAGATATAAATATCTTTGATATTTGTGCCTTTATCTAGTAAAGAAGCAATTTCGTTTAATACATAATAAACTTCGTCTTCAATTTTATCGAAACAGTATAGAGGATGACTCTTACTATTATCCGTTTCATCTTTATAGGAATAGGAAATATGTAAATTATCTAAGATAAATCTTAATTCAGTATCTTCCTTTGGATATCCGATAATTTCAATGTTAGTCCCGCTTAGTTCGCTTTCTAGAGGGACATAAAGTAACTCTTTCTTTAATAGTTCTTCTTTCAAAGAATATAAAAAATGAATTTTAGGATTTAAAGAATCACTATTAACGAATGTCAAATCTTGTAGATAAGTTCTTGCGACTTCATAGCTATATCCTTTTTCTTTCATTAAATAGATTAAGGAGTCGCTATTCTGAGTTGGATATAAATATTTAACAAGCTCTTCTTTACAGATTAATTTGACATTTAAAAAGAGATTTTCCTTTCTTAAGGCCACTAATAAATCTTTATGTATACTTCTAGGAGCAACAACAAATTTCATATTAATATTATAGATTTTGGCTATAAAAAAATCAAATAGGGGTAATACCCCTATTTGTATTTATATTTGATATTTTGTTTATTTTATTTAAACATTCTGGTGACTTCAACAGCCTTCTTCCAACCTGAGTAGAACTTCTCACGATCTTCTTCACTCATCATTGGTTCAAAGAGCTTTTGGCAATGGTGAATGCTCTTAATGTGGTCTAAGTTTTTGTAGTACTTACTTGATAAGCCCGCTAAGAAGGCAGCACCTAAAGCAGTAGTTTGTAGGCATTCAGGAAGATCGATTTTGGCATTTAAGATGTCACTCTGGAATTGCATTAAGAAGTTATTAGCGGTTGCTCCACCATCAACTCTTAAAGTTGTAATCTTTAACCCTGTATCATTTTGCATGACTTCAAAGACGTCTTTGCATTGATAGGCAATTGACTCTAATGAGGCTCTCACAAAATGTCTATTATCAGTGTTTCTAGTTAAACCAAAGACTGCTCCACGAGCTTCATCATCCCAATAAGGTGTTCCTAAGCCAACAAAGGCTGGGACAATATATACTCCATGAGTATCTCGACATCCGCTAGCGAGTTTTTCACTATCAGAAGAATGTTCTAATAGTTTCATTTTATCTCTAAGCCATTGGACAACTGCTCCACCGATAAAGACAGATCCTTCTAAAGCGTATGTAACTTTGTTACCAATCTTCCAAGCAACTGTTGTGAGTAAGCCACTTTCAGAAAAAGTGATCTTTTGACCAATATTCATTAACATAAAGCAACCAGTGCCATATGTATTTTTGCTTTCACCAGCTTCAAAGCAAGATTGTCCGAATAAAGCAGCTTGTTGGTCACCAGCTACTCCATGAATATGGACGTTCTTCGAGAAGAAGGTTGCTGGTCCATAATCATACGAAGAAGGTAAGACTTCTGGAAGCATCTTCATTGGAACATCAAATAATTTGCATAGTTCCTCATCCCACTCAAGAGTGTTGATATTAAGTAACATTGTTCTACTAGCATTACTAACATCAGTGGCGTGAACCTTTCCTTTAGTCATACGGAAAATAATCCACGAATCAATTGTGCCAAATAAAAGTTCGCCTTTTTCTGCTCTTTCTTTACTACCTTTATTGTGGTCTAAGATAAATTTAATTTTGCTAGCAGAGAAATATGGGTTTATTAATAAACCGGTTTTCTTATGGATGTAATCTTTTTTATCTTCAAAAGCATCGCATATATCAGCAGATTGACGGGATTGCCACACAATTGCGTTACAAATAGGCATACCGGTTTTCTTATCCCAAACAACTGTTGTTTCTCTTTGGTTAGTAATACCAATAGAGTCGATGCTATCCCAAGAAATGTTTTGTTTAACCAAAACAGCATTAACAACATTAATGACGCTAACCCAAATCGCAAGAGCGTCAACTTCTACCCAGCCAGAATGTGGGAATAAACAGTCGACTTCTTCTTGGACCATGTTCACAACAACACCTTTTTTATCGATTAATAAAGCACGTGTTGATGTTGTTCCTTGGTCGATTGATAAAATAAATTTTTCCATTTCAATTCATCCTTTTGTGATTAGTATTTTCTATTCTTCAAGAGTCTTTCGACATCATCGATTTCTTTTTTAATACCTCTAGAAAGGTTTCGTGAACCTGTTTCTGTGACTAAGACATCGTCTTCGATTCTCACTCCAATATTTAATTCTGGGAAATATAATCCAGGTTCAACAGTTACGACATTGCCTGGTTTAAGTGGACGAGAACGTTCTCCGACATCATGAGTATCTAAGCCTAAGAAATGGGAGACATTATGAATATAATATTTTGCAATTTCTTCTTCATTTTTGATTAAACCTAATCTCATTGATTCTTTTTTGAGGTTTTCAATTGCAAAGGCTTGTAAATCCGCGATAGTTAAACCTGGTTTTACATATTCGATAACTGCTTTATTAGTGTTTAAAACAGCCTCATATACTTTTCTTTGCAAATCACTAAATTTGCCATTAATTGGATAAGTACGTGAAATATCTGCGCAATAACCATTAGAGCGATAGCCTAAGTCAAAGAGAATTAAATCTCCATCCTTAAGGACTCCTTCTTGTTGGGCAATTGGATGATGCATGATTGTTGCATCTTTTCCTGCTGCAACAATAGTTTCAAAAGAGAGTTTACGACGATTATGAGTTCTACCGAAATATTCAAAGCGGTCGCTTAATTCGTGTTCACGCATTCCAACTTCATAATTCGCAAGAAGATCATTAATACCAGTGTTTGTGGCGTTAATTGCTTCTTCTAATTCTTTAATCTCATATTCGGATTTAACAGTTCTTAAATCAACGATTAATGGATAGATGTTTTGAATCTCAAGAGATGGATATTTTTCTTTTAATTCATTAGCGTACACTTGAGTGGAAGTGTTCTTTGAAATTTTAATTTCATCAGAAAGATCAATTAATAGCTTATCAATCTTGCCATAAGCATTATCAGTGGCCGCTAAAGCCATCTCTAACATCGAATCAAAAGTAGAGGAAGAATAGACATTAGTTAAAGAAGAGATTTCACTTGCTTCTTCAAAAGATAATCTTTTACCAGTCCATCTTTCTTTGACTTCATCATGGTCATCAAGGAAAAGATAAATCTTTTTCTCGCCTGGGCATTTAACAAACATTAACGCTGAATGTTCTTGTTCGATTCCGGTTAAATAGAAGAAATTTCTATTTGCAAAGAATAAGTAATAATCATCTTCGCTTCTAATTTTAGAAACACCAGAAAAGAGAAGAGAAACAGAATTCTCTGGAAGAATATCAAACAATTTTCTTCTTCTTAATTCAAATTCGCTCATGCTTGTCCTCCTTCAAGAATTGATTCAGTAATTGATTCAAATTCAGGCAATTGGATATCTTCAACTCTTCCAGAATCAACCTTAGTAGCGTTTTCTGAAACAATTGGAAGTTTTCCTAAAACTTTAAAGTCGAGTTTCTTAGAGAACTCATCAAGATGAGAATCTCCAAAAACTTTAATATGCTCATCGCATTTTGGACAAACGAGATAAGACATATTTTCAACAACTCCCAAAACTTTGATGTTCATCATTCTTGCCATCTTAATCGCTTTAGTGACCACCATAGACACTAAGTCTTGTGGAGAAGTAACGATGATTAATTCATCGATAGGAATCATTTGGAATGTTGTTAAAGCGATATCACCAGTTCCTGGTGGCATATCGATTAATAAATA
>DFJP01000036.1 GCA_002373085.1 Caryophanales bacterium UBA3668
AAAAAAGAGTGGCGGACCAGACGGGAATCGAACCCGCGATCTTCTCCGTGACAGGGAGACATGTTAACCGCTACACCACTGGTCCTTTTTGCCTATATATTATTACAAGAACTCTACATGTAAATCAAGCAATTTCTCAAAAAAATATTATTTTGTCGGATTTTCCATAATATATTTATATATTAATAGGCAAAACAAAAAGGGAGAATGATTTCATCCTCCCTCTTAAATTTATTTTCTTAGCTCTTCAAGGGCTGCTTTGCAAGCTTCGCAACTTCCGCAATGAGCGCAGTTGCCACTACACTTTCCTGAGCAGCTCTTTTTGCTTTTCTTACCTGGAAAGAAATGGAAGAAAAACACAACAGCGACAAAGGATATCATGACAACAATAACAACTATTTCCCACCACTGCATATGTTTTCTCCTTTCTTTAGAAATTAAGCATTAGTAGCTAAGTTAGCTTTTTTATGTCTATTGGAGACAACAATACCAGCGGCAATAATTGCACCTGCAATAGCAGCGAGTACTGGGTATCCAACTCCTGGTAAAGTTCTGCATAAGTACATAACCCAGTAGCAAACTAAGGCTGCTCCATAGGACATTGCAAACCACCATAATAAGGTGAGCCAGAATTCTTTACCTTTTTGTTCACCAAATGCAGCGCCGATTGCGGCAAAGCAAGGAATGGTGAATAAGTTATATAATGCGAAGGAATAGACACCTTCGACTGATAAAGCAATGGTATCTTCGGTTAATCCGAGAACTTCCATTGTTGCAACAACGTCTTCTTTAGCGATCAAGCCAGTTAATGTGGAAACAGAATATTTCCAGCCTTCACCTTGTGACCAACCATAGACATTTGCCCATCCACCTTCAAGAGGTGCAATTGGGTAGAAGAAGTATGTAAATACTCTTCCTAAGTCCGCTAAGATGGATTGTTCAATATCAACCATGCCTAAGCTGAGGTTCCAGTTAAATGAAGATAAGAACCAAATGACGATAGTACTGGCAGCGATAATGGTACCAGCTTTAAACACATAGTGTTTTAATTTTTCCCATAAGTGAGCACCAACGTTTCTTGCTTGAGGTAGATGGTAAGCAGGTAACTCCATGATGAATGGAGAAACATATTGGTCTTTTGAGAAAAGTTTCATGAATAATGCGAAGATGATTGCAGCAGCAATACCCATTAAGTAAATGGAGAAGACGAAGAAACCGCCATCAAATCCAGCATATGCACCAACTGCTGCTAAAAGTGCCCAAATTGGAGCTTTAGCGCCACAGCTGAAGCAAGTCATAAGTCGAATAGTACGATTCTTTTCACGAGAATCTTCTAAGGTTCTGGTTGCCATAATTGCAGGAACGGAACAACCAAAGCCAGTTAACATAGGGATAAAGGCTTTTCCAGATAAACCGAATCTTCTAAATGCTCTATCGAGAATAAAAGCGATACGAGCCATATATCCACTATCTTCAAGAATAGCAATGAATAAGAATAAGATCATGATTTGTGGGATGAAGCTTAATACTGCATCTAAACCAGTAAATAAACCATCGCACATTAATGAGGCAAACCAATTGTCTGCTAAGCCAACTCCTTCAAAGCCAGCACGCATTGCGTCAATTAGTGAGCCTGTACAGAATCCAAATAAGCTTTGTAGCCATACGCCTATAGAAGGAACGCCATTCATAGCTTCTAATTCTTCTACCGGGGTAGTAAAGGCACAAGATAAGAATCTAATTGCGCCTGGATCTGTAATGAGTTCAAAGTCATCAAATGGAATACCATTTGCTAAAGCAGAAAGTCTTCCGATGAAGAGGATATCTTCCGAGAATGTAACGTGGAAGATAATGAACATGATGATAACAAAGATTGGTAAAGCGAAGATTCTATGAGTTAAGACTTTGTCGATTTTGTCAGAGGTAGTTAATCTTTCTTTAATATCTTTGTCTTTTTTGTTTTTCTTTTCGTTTTTAGCGACTTCTTTTTTTGCTCTTATGAGAGCACTTGCGTAATGCTTAGCGATATATGTATATCTTGCATCAGCAATTAAAGCTTCGAAGTCATCACCGAAGTTTTCATCTTGATGGCTTTCTTTATATTCTTTAACCATCGGGATTAAATCTGGGTGCATTTCAGTTTCAATCTCATCTAATTCCGCGAGCTTAACTGCGTGGAATAATGGATTTTCAACATTCTTGCCTTTAAAGGCAATTCTGATGTCGTTAATGAGATGAGCAAGTTCTTTATGTTCAATAACTGTCTTGCCTTCTCTTGGGTTGGCGCTTGCTTTATAAGCTTCCGCCATTAAGGTGTCTAAGTTTTCTTCTTTTAAAGCAGAAATCTCAACAACTGGAACTCCTAAGCTTTCACTTAATTGTTTGGCGTTAATAATGTCACCGTTTTTTCTAACGATATCGCTCATATTTAAGGCAACAACTACTGGAACATCAATTTCTAAGAGTTGGGTTGTTAAATATAAGTTTCTTTCTAAGTTAGTGGCATCAACAACGTTGATGACACATCCAGGTTTCTCATCTAAGATATAGTTTCTTGAGATGACTTCTTCTGGTGTGTATGGTGATAAAGAGTAGATACCTGGAAGGTCAATAATGTGAATTGGTCTTTCAAGTTTTTTATAAGTTCCTTCTCTTTTATCAACAGTAACTCCTGGCCAGTTTCCAACGTGTGCGGTAGATCCAGTTAATGAGTTAAATAATGTGGTTTTACCTGAGTTAGGATTACCCGCTAAAGCAACTGTAAGTTTTTCTTCTTTCATATTACTTTGCTTCTTCCTTTCTTTCAGGGATTTCAACAATAACAAGATTGGCTTCAGCTTTTCTTAAAGTAAGCTCGTAACCACGAACGGTTACCTCGATAGGATCGCCTAAAGGTGCTTTCTTTCTTAAATAAACTTCAGCGCCTGGGGTAATACCCATGTCGAGTAGACGGTGACGGAATTTACCTTCTCCTTCTACTTTTTTGATAAGGCCAGTCTCGCCTTTTAATAATTGGTCTAGTTTAATTAGCATAAATTCCTCCCTTCTTACGCTACTAGAATCTTTCTAGCAATGTCGCTATTTAGTCCAAGGCGCACACCCTTAACGATACAGATGACATTGCCACCGTGAGTGGAGATAATAGAAATCTTTCCACCGATAACTACTCCTAGTGATTCAAGATGTTTCTTTGTTTTTTCATCAACAAGAACCTTTTTGATTGTTAATTCGGTGTCAAGTGGTGCAATAACGATTGGCATATTCATTTACCTCCTAGTTAGTCTACACTAACAGTCTCACATTAATAATAGTCACATCTAAGGTTAGACATGACTAACTAGTATTATTATAAGAAGATAAGTAACTTAGTCAATAATAAATTTATTATTTTTTATAATAGTTGTGCGAAAACTTTCATAATCGCACATAAAAATCCAGTGAAAACACTAATCTCAGCTTTTTCTTTGCTGACTAGTTCGCTATGGTCATAGCAATCAATTAAATCATCTTCAACTTCTTTAACTGCTTCATCATCGATGAAGATTGCGCCACATTCAAAATGGTGAATTAAGCTACGGTAATCCATATTAATTGTGCCAACAAAGGCAATCTTGCCATCAACAACGATAGACTTTTGATGATTAAATCCTTCGTTATACGTATAGACTTTGATACCAGCTTTAATTAATTCCTTAAAATAAGAAGTCGCTAATTTATAAACTGCTCCTTTATCAGGAATGCCCGGAAGAAGGATTCTTACATCAATTCCACGATATCCTGCTCTAATAATCGAAGACTTTAAATTCTCTGTAGGAATGAAATAAGGTGTACAAATATAGACGCGTTCTTTCGCGTTTTCAATCATATTAACAAAGGTTGCTTCTCCTGCTTCTTGAGCGATAAATGGCGCTGGTCCATCTCCAAAAGGAGTTACTAAAGCATTCTCTTTATATTTTTGATAATCGTAGATTAAGTATTTGTCATAGTCTGATAATTGGTTTTGACATAAGTCAAACATTGATAAGAAAAGGAAGATTAAATTTTTAATTGCTGGACCTTCGATTTTAATCATTGCATCTTTCCAATAGCCAAATCTCACGATGTCGTTAGCGTATTCATCAGCGAGATTCATTCCTCCAGTAAATGCTTCCTTATGGTCGATAATTGCAATCTTTCGATGATCACGGTTATTGAAAATACCAGAAAGAAGAGGAATGAATGGATTAAATCTATAACATTTAATACCTTCTTTTCTTAATTGATTTGGATAAACACTATGGAGGAGACCAGCGCATCCGATATCATCGTAAAGTAGACGCACTTCAACGCCTTCCTTAGCTTTTTTAACTAAGACGTCATGGATTTGAGTCCACTCCTTGCCTCGATCAATGATAAAAAATTCAAGGAAGATAAACTCTTTTGCGCTTTTTAATTCTTCAATAAAATGTGGGAACCATTCTTCTCCACTTTTGTAATAGGAAACTTTGTTTCCATAAGTTGGAGTGCTTTTCATTGCATGAGCAAGATATTCAAATGGTGTCTTATATGGATTATTGCTCTTTTTTAGTAACTCTAAATCGAGTGAATCTTGTGGGAAATACTCTAAAGAGAGTTTGTTAATACTTTTAACGATTTTCTTATATTTTGGCTTTAAGCCATGGTTTGCAAAGAAGGCGTATAGTAAAGAACCTACCAAAGGTAAGGCTAAAACAACAATAACCCATGGCATTTTCATATCCGCTGTTCCTTTACGGTTAATAACAAGCATGAAAACAATTATGTGAATCAAAGCAAATTCAATAATAAATGGCCACCAGGCTTGAATCATAATGACCGCTAAAGCGATAATTGCCCCGATTTGAATCAAGATTAAAAGAAGCATTAATGCCATTCTGGAGAATATCTTTTTTAAAACCTTGATAAACGTCATTTTATGAAACCTAATAACAATTCTAATTCTTTAAGTGTAAATTTTAATAGCAAAATTCTATTTCTTGTTGATGAGATAGACTCTTACTTCAAATGGTTGAAGAGTTTTTTTATGTTTCTCATAATTTGTAATTTTAATATCTGAATCACGTAAGTGCTCAAGATATTTAAATTTTCTTGGTTTGTCTGAGAAGCTAGAGATGACCACTGCTTTTTCGCTTTCGTTTTCTCTAACATAAGCAAAAATATGTGGATTATTGAGTGCAATCATTTTAAATGATCCGTCAGCGATAACTTGGTGTTCTTTTTTAAACTTAATCATTTCTTGGTAGAAATAATAAAGTGAGTTTTTATCTTCTAATGCATTTTTAACATTAACGATGTCTTTATCTTTATTAACCCTAATCCAAGGTTCTACTTTGGAGAAACCACCAAATTCACTATCATCCCAAATCATTGGGGTTCTTGCATTGTCTCGAGAAACATCAAAGATGATTTGTTGCATTTTCTTCTTTGGTAAAGGTATCTTATCTAAGATTCCTTTGATATTGTGTGATTCAACATCTTTAATCTCATCCATTGATTTGAAATGAGCGTTTCTCATTCCAATCTCTTGTCCTTGATAAATAAATGGGGTGCCTTTAAGGAAGAAATAAGCAGCACCTAAAGCTTTTGAAGAGTTAATATTTCCTTCAACTGTTCCAAATCTTCCAACGCTTCTTCTTTGGTCATGGTTCTCTATAAATAGAGAATTCCATCCTTTTCCCTCTAAAGAAACTTGCTGTTTATTTAGTCTCTTCTTAAATCTAGTTAGTTTGAATTTTCTATAGAAATATTTCACTCCTCCGATATTATCTGAATCAGTGTGAGAGAAATTAAAAATCATATCTAGTTCTTCTCTAGAAGGATCGGTAAGACTAATATTCACTTTTGAAGTCGCCATTACAGCTTCTCCAACAGTCATGCAGTCATAATTAGCGTAAACATCTCTATAGAGTTCATGGAGATATTCGTGTAAACGTGGTCCGTTAATATAAGCATCACTACCAGTTAAAGCAAGTTTTGGGAATCTTGATTTGAAATCTTGTTTCTTGCTGATGAGATTAATAACGTCACATCTAAAACCATCCACTCCTAAGTCTAACCAGAATCTTAAGATATTTTTAATATCTTCTCTTAGTTTTGGGTTTTCCCAATTTAAATCAGGTTGTTCTTTAGTGAACAAATGGAGATACCATTCATCAGTTCCTTCAATTCTTGTCCACGCTCCTTCACCGAAAAAGCCTTTCCAGTTGTTAGGAGGTTTCTTTCCGTTTTTCTTCCCTTTTCTAATGTAGTAATAATCTCGATACGGAGAATTTTTGTCTTTGATAGCGTCGATAAACCATTTGTGTTTATCAGAAGTATGATTCACAACAAGATCCATAATGAGGCGAATCCCTCTTTTATGCATCTCCGTTATCATTTTTTTGCAATCATCCATATTGCCGAAAGGTGGATAGATATCAGTGTAATTAGAAATATCGTATCCATTATCTTTTTGAGGAGAATCGTAAATTGGAGATAACCATACACAGTTAACTCCGAGTTCTTTTAAATAATCTAGTTTAGAGATAATGCCATTAATATCCCCTAAACCATCGTTATTAGTGTCGCAGAAACTACGTGGATAAATTTGGTATATGACTGCGTTTTTATACCAGTTTGTGTGTTTATTATTCATGTTTCTCCTCGATTATGTATAACCTACTACCAAAGTCTCTTAAAATTCTAACTGATTCGTTAATTCCAGTCGCCGACCATTCAGGAGTTAAAATAACTCCGCTTCCATTAAGCGCACTTCCACTTACTTCGTAATGATCTTTTTCGCTTGGCATAGTAACAAACTTACTAGCGATATCAACAATCTTACCATTTGGATTAACGTGGATTGGCAAAATCATATTAACTAGTCCACCAAATTCTTTAATGTTATGTGGAACTTCTACGTTATTAACTGTGTAGAATTTATTTTGATCTAATTCATGAGTAGCCAAGATGCTTTCTTTTGGAAGCATAGATTGAAGTGAGGCAAATTCTCCAACAACACATTTGGTTTTTTCTTTGTTAGAAACTTGCCACATGATATGTCCATTGCTGGAATGGAGTTCATAGAACTCACCATATTGGAATATGTCACGATATTTCTTATAGACTTCAATTAAAGCTTTGCATCTTTGTTTTTCAAATTTATTGAGTTCTGAGAAATTTAACTCATATCCAAGAATTCCAAAAGAGGCAACACTATATCTTGTGTCAATTGAGATTTCTCTTAATGTTTGATGATTATGTGAACAAGAAACATGGTTAGAGATTGTGGAAAGAGGATAGCCATATAAATAGCCTCTTTGAATTGATAATCTTTCATGCGCATCAGTGTCATCACTACTCCAGATTTGAGGCATATAGGAAAGGATGCCTAAATCAAAACGGTTTCCTCCACTCGCACAGCCTTCAAATAAGACGTGAGGATATTTCTCTGTTAAGGTTCTTATAACGCGATATAAACCGAGAATATATCTATGATAGAATTCACCTACATTTTCTTCATCAGGTAAATCAGACATATGTCGATTCATATCCCATTTAACATATTCAATATGCGCCTCATCCAAGATCTTTGAGATGTTCTCAATGATATAGTCTTGAACTTCTACTTTGCTTAGATTAAGGAGGAGTTCATGACGTGATAAAGATGGATTAAGCTTTGTCGACTTAATCGCCCATTCTGGATGGACACTATATAAATCGCTTTGAGGATTAACAGCTTCTGGTTCAAACCACAAACCGAATTTCATTCCGAGTTTGTTTACTTTCTTCGCTAATCCTTTTAAACCGCTTGGTAATTTCTTTTTATTGATGGAATAGTCACCTAGTCCATGACTATCATCGTTTCTAGTAGAGAACCATCCATCGTCTAAGACAAATAGTTCTGCCCCATATTCTTTTGCTTTCTTAGCAATATTAATAACTTTGGATTCGTTAAATTTGAAATAAGTTGCTTCCCAGTTATTAATAACTACAGGCCGAAGAGCCTCCTTCCACCTACTTGCGATCACATGTTCGTTAACGAACCTGTGCATATTACTTCTTGCTCCATTAATACCTTTATTAGAGAAAGTAAAGACCGCATAAGGTGATTTAAATGATTCGTTTTCTTTTAATTCAAAATCAAAGCAGAATGGATTGATACCTGATTGAATTCTCACTAATCCATATGGGGTTAGTTCGACCTCAGATATATGATTGCCACTATAAATGAGATTGAATATATAAACATCTCCGTTATCCAAAGATGCATCTTTATTCTTAATCAAGAATAATGGATTGACTTTATGTGAAGAGAATCCAGTTCTTGATTCGTGGACAATTCTTCCAGGGACAAGCATTTGGTTAGCTTCATTCATTTCATTAGACCAACCACCGACAAAGTTCTTTAATTCGAATTCACGGTTAATTAAATCTAATTGCATTGATAATGCTTTTAAGACATGAACTGGAGTTTTGCCTTTATTAATAATAACCATGTTTCTTGCAATGACATTAGAGTCAAAGAAAGTAACATAATGGAGTTCAATTTCAATTTCATTAACACTATCTTCAAGATAAACAACTAATTCTTCATCGTGATCATGTGGAGCAGGTAATTCTTCATTATCAAGTGGACTATTTTTAATCTCATATTTTTTATAAGAAAAATCAAATGTGTAACCACTTTTATCACTCTTAAGTAAGATAGGGGTGCTTCTATAATCTCCTTTATGTGGGAAAGAGAATTCAAGAAGAGCGTTATCCATCGCTAATTGGTCATTAATCTCTTCTTTATAGATTGTGGATGTTCCTTTCATGATTGAAGTTTTTTGCTTAATCGCTGAAATATCAAAATCCTTAATCTCGATTTTTTGACCAAAATAGTCATGTAAAATTAATCCTGTCTTATCGACGTGAAAAACATAGGATAAGTCTTGTGTGTTTAAAATAAACACCTCACCGTTTGAAATTGTCATAGTTATTAATCTCCGAAATTATTATATAATAATTACGAGGTTTAACAAAATAAATGAAAACATCATTAAATTTTTCTTGGAAATTTGTTCCAGATTTTCAAAGCGCATATCTTAAGAAATTCCCTGAAAAATATCAGGAAGTAAATATCCCTCATAACGCTTTTGAGATTCCATATAATTACTTTAACGAAAACGATTATCAAAAGGTTGTGACCTATGAAAAAGTCTTTGATATCGAAAATTTTAATAAAAATAGAAGATATTTTATCCGCTTCGATGGCTTTATGGTCCAAGCCCATATCTATCTCAATAATGAAGACTTAGGAAACCATATTTCTGTCTATAATCCAGTAGAGATTGAAATTAGTAAATTCGCTAAAGAAAAAGATAACCATTTAATTGTGGTGTTAGACACTAGGGAAGATAAAGATATCCCTCCTTTTGGATTCGCTTTAGATTACGTCACTTATTCTGGAATCTATCGCGAAGTCTATCTTATTGATGAACCTCAAACTTATCTAAGAAATATCTATGTTCACGGAGACTCTAAAGGTAATGTCGACATTATCTATGATAAGGTCGGCAATGATGAAATAAATATCAAACATCGCTTATTAAAAGGTGACTTAGTCATTTATGAAACTGATAAAGATCAATTTAAAATTGATAACCCAGAATTATGGGATTTAGATCATCCAAATCTTTATACTTTAGAAACCTCAATTGAAGTTAATAACGAAAAAGAAACTTATAAGACTAGATTTGGTTTTAGAGATATCGAATTCACTAAACATGGTTTTTATCTAAACGGAGAAAAAGTAAAACTCGTTGGATTAAACCGTCACCAAGGTTATCCATATATGGGTTACGCTGCTAGTAAGAGCTTACAAGAAGATGACGCCAATATCTTAAAGTTTGAAGCCGGAGTAAATATTGTTAGAACAAGCCACTACCCACAAAGCGAACATTTCATGAATCGCTGCGATGAAATTGGTTTACTAACACTTAACGAAATACCTGGTTGGCAACACCTTGGAACAAGCGAAAAATGGAAAGAAACCTGCTTAAATAACACAAAATCAATGGTTTTAACTCAAAGAAATCACCCATCTTTAGTAGCGCATGGAGTTAGAGTAGATGAATCAGTTGATAATCATGACTTATATTCAAAAACCAATGAAATCGCTCATACATTAGATAAATATCGTCCAACTATTGGAGTAAGAAATTTCACTGACAGTGAGCTCCTAGAAGATATATACGGTTACAATGACTTCTCATGTAATAGTCTAAAAGTTGGCTTAACTCCAAAACCTGTAAAAAGAGGAAACAAACCACTACTGGTCACTGAATATATGGGACATATGGATCCATTAAGAAATCTTAGTGATGAACAAAGACGAATTGAAGTTGCTCTTAGACACGCTAAAGTTATTAACGATAACTATAAATATGATGAAGTATGCGGAGCAATCGGTTGGTGCTTTGCAGACTACCATACCCATGTTGATTTTGGTAGCGGAGATCATATCTGTCCACATGGAGTTTTCGATTTATATCGAAATCCAAAATATTCCGCTTATATTTATGCTTCTCAGCAAGATAAAACACCAGTATTAAAAGTTTTATCAAATATGAAACCAGGAGATGTTCCTGCTGCGGTCTTTGATGATATCTATGTCGCTACTAACTGTGACTATCTTGAATTATATAAAAACGATGAATTTGTGAAACGCTTTGAAGCGAATCATAAAATGTTTGAAAGCTTAAAGCATCCTCCAATTCTTTTAGATGATATTGTTGGAGAAACATTTAAAGTGAGCAAATTCCCACCTAAAGCACGTAAAAAGATGGCGTATATGCTCTCTTATGCTGCGATTCACGGATATGGTCCACAAATGCCGTTAAGAATTAAGCTTTATCTCGCTTATTCTATGATGAGATATAAAATCTCCTATGCCGAATTAGTGGGATATTGGAATGAATATGTCGGCTCTTGGGGTGGAATGGCAAAAACTTATAAAGTCATAGGCTATAAAGACGGTAAAGCGGTTAAAGAAGCATATCTCGGTCCATCAAATAGCTTTGATGTTTTAATTGAGAAGAACAAAGATGAATTAGTCAATGAAGATACCTATGACACTTTAAGAGTAAGAGTTAATCACGCTGATTTCTTTAAAAACACACTTCAATATTCAACTCGAATCGTGAATATCAAAGTAAGCGGCCCTATTGAACTTGTTGGTCCAGAAAATCAAGTTCTTAATGGAGGTCAAATAAGTCTATATTTCAATTCCAAAAAAGAAAAAGGAACTGGCAAGATCATCCTTACTATTGATAACATAGTTAAGGAAATAACAGTTCCTGTTAAATAATAAATTATTTAATCAAATCTTTAATTACTTCACTCGCAATGATTAAACCCATCGAGGAAGGGACAAATGAAGTAGAGCCGGTAATGGCTCTATTTCTTTCATTAAGCTCATTAACTTTAATTGGCTCTTCTTTTGAATAGATAACCTTTAAATGTTTGATGTCTCTCTTTTTTAATTCGTGACGAAGAATTTTTGCAAGTGGATCAACACTTGTCTTATATATATCTGAGACTTCTAATCTAGTTGGGTCTAATTTATTTCCTGCTCCTAAGGCAGAAATAATTGGGACTCCTAATTTATTTGCTCTTACCACTAATGATATTTTCGCACTCATATTATCAACCGCATCGATGACATAGTCATATTTACTTAAATCGAATTCTTCTTCGTTTTCTGGGAGATAGAATATTTGATATGCTTCCACTACTAAGTCAGGATTGATATCTAATAGTCTTTCTTTTAATACTTCGACTTTGCTTTTTCCGATTGTGGAATGTAAGGCCACTAATTGACGATTGATATTAGACACTTCAACATCATCTTTATCAACGATAGCGATGTGTCCAATTCCGCTTCTTGCAAGTGCTTCGGTAAGATGACCTCCAACTCCTCCAACACCAAAAACGATAACTTTCGCTTTAGCGAGTTTATCCATTTTCTCTTTAGAGAATAATAATTCAGTGCGGGAAAATTCTTCTTTCATCGTCATTATTATATAGAAAAAAGAAGAAGTATTAAACCTTCTTCTAATCTCCTAAGATTGTTGAGTCACTGAGCATTTCATCACTAGCGAGAGTGAATTTCTCTAGTAAATCTTCAATTGTCAGTTTCTTTTTCTCTTCTCCTTTAACATCAACAACGATTTTGCCTTTGCTCATCATGATGAGTCGATTTCCATATTTAATCGCATCTTTCATATTATGAGTAATCATAATTGTGGTGATGTTTCTTTCTTTAACCATCGTCTCAGTAATAGTTAAAACTTTTTCCGCGGTCTTTGGATCTAAAGCAGCAGTATGTTCGTCTAATAAGAGGACAGGATTAGTTAAATCATACTTTCTGACTTTATCATCAAATTCCTTATATGCTTCCTTTATAAGTCTTCTTTTTTCATCATTAGGAAGCGATTTGTCTTTAAGAAGTGCCTTCTTTTTGTTTTGGTATTCTTTTTTAGAGGTTATATATACTTCATTCACTTCTTTTTTAGCAGCCTCTTTATCTGACATAGAAAACATCACATATTCTTTTAAGATTTTTCTATGACTTGGCTTTTGAGACATCGTCGCCATTAATAGAGTTAAAGCTTGACGTTGTCCTCCAGAAAGAAGGCCAACTTTTTGATGCATTTTGTTTTCTAAACCTAAGCCTAATGATTTAAGTTCATTGACATAATAGTCTTTATCTTGTGGTCTTATAGACCAACGGAATAAAGATCTGCTTCTTCCTCTACCATACGCTAAAGCGAGATTTTCAAGCACTGTCATATCCGGTGCTGTTCCTCTCATTGGATCTTGGAAGACATGTCCAAAATATGGGGCTCTTTGATGCTCTCTCATTGAAGAGACATCAACGTTATTAAGTAGAATCATTCCACTATCAGTTTCAATCGCACCGCTAATGATGTTGAGTAGAGTCGATTTACCTGCTCCATTACCACCGATAACAGTGATAAAGTCACCTTCATTAAGTGTAAGGTTGAAATCTTTTAATACAGTGTTTTCATTAACTGTTCCAGGATTAAATGTTTTGGTGATTCCTTTTAATTCAATCATTTTCCACTTCCTCCTGTTGATAGTTTCCTATTCTTTAAGAATTTACTAATTCTTACTGAATATTTCTTTCTTAAGTATGGGAATCCTAAGAAGATAGCAACCACTAAAGCAGCTAATAATTTAAGTAAGGTTGTATCAATACCAATAAAGACAACTGATTGATAGATGAAGTAATAGATGATTGAACCAATTGCAACACCTAATAATCTTACAAAGAAGTTTGGAGAGATTTTAGAAACTATCGCTCCTCCAATAACTACCGCACATAAACCTGTAACAATCGCACCAGTTCCCATTGTTATATCAGCGAATCCTTGATATTGAGTGAGTAAAGCACCGGCTAAGGCAACGATACCGTTAGAGATCATTAAACCTAGGACAACGTTAAATTTAACGTTGATACCTTGGGCTCTCGACATATCTTTGTTATTCCCAGTTGCTCTAATAGAAGCGCCAAGTTCAGTGCCGAATAAGATATATAAAATACCAATAATGACTAGAACTATAATTCCAATTTTCCATAATGTATCAGTGACATTAAGTTGAGAGAATAAAACGTTAAACACTCTACCACTAACACCGATATTAGATTTTCCACCAGCGAGTTTTAAGTTAATTGAATAACATGATAATTGAGTTAATATACCCGCTAAAATAGGTGGAATGCCTAAGAAAGTATGTAATAAACCTGTAATTAATCCGCATATTAATCCAGCCACAAAGCCAACGAGGATTCCAACTAAGAAATGACCTCCATTAGTAATAATAAGAGCGCACACTATTCCTCCAGTAGCAAAGCTACCATCAACAGTTAAATCTGGGATATCTAATACTTTATATGTGATGAATACACCAATAGCCATAATTCCCCAGATTAATCCTAAAGATAAGGCGGCAGGTAAAGATGATAAATAATCAAGAAACATTTTATTTGCCCATTTCAATAGCGACATAGTCGCTTGGTGGAGTAATGCC
Source organism: Caryophanales bacterium UBA3668 (assembly GCA_002373085.1). Next base: position 14,098 of record DFJP01000036.1, read on the forward strand.
TAATCTTTGGCAGATTACTGGATTATATTTTTTAACTGGTGATTCATCTAATCTAATTTTCATTGTGGAAACATCTTTTCCTTCGAGCAAGATTTCTAAGGCCATTTCCCCGGTGATTCGACCTAATGTGTAGTAATTGATGGATAAAGTGAATGCTCCACATTCTTTACACATTCCTTCTTCGCCAGCGAAGACTGGAATATTCTTTTCACTACAAACAGCGTCAATTGTGCTTGTCGCATTCGCGCATTGGTTATCAGTTGGGATATATAAAACGTCAATATTATTAATAGCACCTCTTAAATTAACTTCGAGTTCACTGGTTTGCGCAAAAGTGATTCTTCTGGTTTGTTTTCCTAATCTTTGAAGTTCAGTTTCAACTTTATTTACTTGGTAAATAGAATTAGCTTCATTAGTGCAGTAAAGCAAACCCACTGTTGTTGCCTCTGGGAAATTAGACACCACCATTTGAGCTTGTGTTTCTAAAGGTGCTAAGTCACTAGTTCCGCTAACATTAATTCCAGTGCCTTGACTGACATCGCTAATATTTAAGGCAACTCCATATTCAGTAATTGATGTTCCTAAAACAGGGATAGTTGCGGTTGCACTAGCGGCAGCTTGTAAGCAAGGAGTAGCGTTAGCCATAATTAAATCTTTTTTCTTACTCGCGAATGTACTAGCGATTGTTGAACAAGTAGCGATATCTCCAGAAGCGAGTTGAATATCAAAGTCAACTGTTTTTCCAATAGCCTCCATTCCCTCTTTAACCTTATCAACAAATCCTTGTGTCGCGTTATTTAAGGCGTCTACAGGGACGAATTGAGAAATTCCGATTGAGAAATCAGCATTTTTGCTATTGCAGCCTGTAAGCCCACTTATGGTCAATAGCGTAAATAGAGAAGTGGCAAGTAGAGATCTTTTCATTTTTTGGTCCTCCTAATATCTAATAAATAAAAAGTTCGATGCAATAACACCGAACTTATAAATAGCTTATTTTTATTTACTATCGGTGTTATTCATTTTTGAGATAACCCAATAGCAAAATGCGATAGAGTTATCTTTCTACCTAAAGTAATAAAAATAGTAATAAGCAAAGTTTTTGTTCATATTTTTATTCTCTAATATGGTAGTTATTGTAAGTCAGTAAAAATAATCTCGCAATAACTTTTTTATAAACAAAAAGAAGAATTTTTGGTTCTTCCTTCGTTTTTAATTTATTAAAGTGGCAAATCTTTTTTCGTAAATCTTCTTCCCCCGATATAAGCAAAAACAACACCTATAACAAGAAGAATCGCTAATTTCCATATCCAATCATAACTAATTGCAACATCTAATCCTCTAATAGCTTTAGAGAACGCTGACATAGAAGTATTATCCACTAACGTGAATATAGATAAGTAATTAAAGATGCTCATAGCCTTAACACCAATTCCAACTGCGACGAAGACTTCATTACCAAATAAGCCTAAGATACAGCAAAGGAATGACATGATACAAACTCCTCCACCAACAGTGAGAGAGTTATTAGCCTTATTAAAGAAAGCAGAAGCACCAAAGCAAATGCCGCTAAGAGCAAATATCGCTAAATATGATCCTAAACAGAATAGTAATGTTGTAGTTGGATTATATGCACCAACAGCCTCTGGATTAGCTGATTTGCTTATTAAGTAAGAGATGAGTTCACTAGATACTGCTGCAACAGTAATTGCGACATACATAATAGAAATAGTCATGATTAAGAAGACATATTGAGTTCTCACTACTGTTTTTCTATTTGTAGGAGTGGATAAGACATAAGCCATCGATCCATCACTAACTTGAGCAGCAATTAATCTATTAGAGGCAATCATTACATAAATCATTGGCAAAAGAACACCGGCGATCTTATAGATTAATTCATTTAAAATGCTATTTAAGTCAATTTGAGACATGATTTGAATTCTTGATAAAGAGAATCCCATTTGTTCAAGTAAACCTAATATTTTAAGCCAGCTTAAGTCTTCATCATTGACATAAGCACTGACACCTTCCATATCGATATTGGTAAAGATGTTTTTAGAACCGATTGCAATATTGATAACAATAAAGATAAAAGCAGAACCAATCATCAAGGCAATCCATAATCCTAAAAGGGATTTAAGTGATTGCTTAAATAATGGCTTAGAAATAAATTTTTCTTTTCTCACATTTTCATTACTCATCTTTTTGTCCTCCAATATCGTTCATGAAGTATTCTTCTAATGTATGTTTCTTCTCGCTTACCGAAGATATATCTCTATTTCTTAATTCGTTAACCATCTCGTTAGTGTTCTTTAGGTCCACTCTAACGGTGAGAGATAATTCAAAGTCATCTTTTTCTAATATCTCCATCTTTGAGGTATCGACGTTTTTATAATCTTTCTCGTTAGCGAATTTAATAACATAGTCTCGATATGGAGTGTTTCTCATCTTTTCCATATCGACGACATCTATAAGATGTCCGTCTTTAATAAATCCAACATAGTCACAAGTCTCTTCTAACTCATCAAACATATGGTTAGACATGATGATTGTCGCTCCTCGCGCTTTTTCTGCTTTGATGATATTGACAAAGACATCTCTCATCAAAGGGTCTAGACCAGTCGTTGGTTCATCTAAGATGATGATTTCTGGAGAATGCATGAAGGCAGCGGCAATCGCGGTTTTTTGTTTCATGCCTTTAGACATTCTTTTTAAGTTCGCAGTTGGATCTAATTGAAGCGCGTTAATAATTGCTTCCGCTTTTGACATATCAGTTAATCCGATACTTTCAGCCTGAATCTTTAAGAATTCACTACCGTTTTCTACTTGAGGGAAGGCAATTTCTCCTGGAAGATAACCAACATATTTTTTTATTTCGTCTGCATCTTTCCATGCGTCTAATCCTTTAACCGTGACACTTCCACTATCTGGTTTAATAAATCCCATGATGTGTCTTAAGGTTGTGGTTTTACCACTTCCATTCGTGCCGCAATATCCAAAGACTGTTCCTTTATAGACATCAAAAGAAATATCAAAGATACCTCTTCCTTTTCCATAGTCTTTAGTTAATCCCTTAACGGAAATAACAACTTCTTTTTCTGGGGAGGAGTTATTAATAGAGTCTAATTTCTTTTCTTCCATCACTATTTTTCCTCCTTCAATCCTTCTTTAGAGTTACCTTTAACACCTTCAAGACCACCAAAGGTACGTTCTTCTTTATAGAAGGACATGAAGTAGTCTTGTAAAGTAAATGGTTTTTCTTCAAAGCGAACAATTCTTACACCTTCTAATGTCTTAAAGAAGTCGTTGTGTTTATTTGGTGGGAACTTCACTAAGCAAAGCTTAAGTTCTTCATTTGAATAGACAATTTCGTATTTATTCTTCTCTTTGATATAGAAGTTAAGTTCTTCAACAGAATTAAAATAAAGAATAAAGGTACGACTTTGCTGCTTCTTTAATTCGTTCGCATTAAAAGTCGAGACGTGATGTCCGTCTTTAATAATCGAAATCGTATCGCAAGTCGCATCAACTTCTGAGAAGATGTGACTACTAAGTAAAATCGTCTTTCCTCTTTTCTTTTCATCAAGAATAAATTTGATGAATACTTTTTGCATCACTGGATCAAGTCCACTAGTAGGTTCATCTAACACTAAAACATCTGGGTCATTCATAAAGGCAGTAACGACTGCGAGTTTTCTTTTTTCACCCAAGGACATTTGTTTAATTGACATATTTGGGTCAAATTTAAATAAATCGAGTAAATAATTTAATCTCTCTTCGTTAACGTCATCTCTCATTCCTTGCATCATTCTGATGAATCCCCATCCATCTAATCCAGCAGGAATAGCAGGTTCACCAGGAAGATAACCAACTCGGGAGAGAATCTTATCGGTATTACCAAAAGAATCAATTCCGAAGATTTGCACTTTTCCAACAGTTGGTTTAGCAAATCCCATGATATGTCTAATGGTTGTTGATTTTCCTGCTCCATTAGGGCCTAAATAGCCATAGCATTCGCCTTTATGGATTTTTACAGAAATATCAAAAACACCACGACCATAGCCATAGTCTTTTGTGAGATTTTCAACGTTAATAATAACTTCTCTATTGTCTTCCATAATTATTTCTTAAGTAAGGAAAGTTGCAAGGCATGGTAATTACGATAAGGTGTATCACCAAATTGGTAGCCTTGATGGTCTTGCACGAATGTTTTATTAATCTCTTCGATATCCGCTGGAGTTGGGTGAGAACCTAATAAGTGGGTATCTAAATAAGTTTGATTAAGGCTAATTTGAATAGCAGGATCAGTGCTATCTGGGTCAGTCGATATTAAAACATCAATGCCATACCAATATAATTGGTAATAGACATCTGCTAAATCGACTGGAATGTATAAATTGATTTGGGTTTTACTATGGGTAGCGTAAATAATCTTTTCAATCGCGTCTTTAGTGACTGGGTCTTGAATAACTTCTTGAGGAATATCATCGTAATTAACTGGTAAATCTTCACCGCTTATTTCTTTATAAGCATCACCAATTTTCTTGAAAATTGCTTGGATATCAAATCCAAACTTGATAATTGTTTCCTTGTCTTTGGTGCGTTCGCTTGTAAGACCATAATATCCACTTAAAATGAATTGGCCATTTTTAGTGAAGAATTCGATGATTTTACTATATGTATCTTCTTCCTCTTCTTCGCCACTATCAGTGGTAGTCGTAGAATTAAAGAAACTCGCTGATAAACCAAGATCAAAATTCTTGTAGTTTTTATCTACTAGGGCTGGATCGGTTGTTTCAAATAATGAATCTTTTAATTCGAGATATAATCCAAAATGGGTGCCTGATTCTTTTCCAAGTTGGAAACCATATACTCCGGCGATGGAGTTTTGATTACAACTCATTAGGAAAATAGAAAGAAGGCCTAACGCAAAAAATTTTTTTGTTTTCATAAGCTACCACCTTATCTAAAAAAGCAACAATTGATTAAATTATATTTTAATTATGCTTTATCAAAAAGATTTCTTTTTTAAGCCACTTATTATTTTTGTTGCAATCGATAAAAATACCGCAGCAAAAATGACCACTCCATAGATGAGTAAATTCTTTTGATAGAATTCACTCACTAAAACACTTATGTTTGTGGCTCCAACCATAAAAACTTGATTGAGTAGGAAAATATAGTAAGCAAGTTCAATTCTTGGGAAGCCTTTAAAGTAATTAACAAACTTAAAGATGATAAGGAGTAGTAACATTGAAGAGATGCCAAACACTCCATATAAAACATTAAGAATGATGTGATTATATTTCCCTAAGATTGGGTATCCTTCTTTTTGTAAATAAATGGAAATTGCGATTGATAAAAAAGTAATAACTGCGAATATTGTCGCAGTGACAATATCATTTAAATGATATTTACCAACGAAGTTGTTATAGAAAAACTTCCCAATATAAAATCCAATAATATAAACGGAAATGATATATAAAGGATCAATCCAATATGAGACAGAGGTCTCAATAAATCCGAAGATTAAAAATAATAATATTCCAGCAATATTGCTCTTTTTTAAAACTGGAGTAATTAAATAGCAGATTAAGATATAGCCGATATAATATAAATTTCCAAATTGGATAAGGAGAGAATGGTTATACGCTCGATATCCAATGAAAGCGTCTACACTATAATTTGAGGTCGCAATCATGAAGATGACATTACAAAGTAATGTTAAAATAACCACCACCAAAATCGGGATGATTATTCTTTTAAATCTCGACCAATAAAATTTACCAACGCTACTAATCGCACTTTGGGATAATAATAGACCAGAGAGGGCGGTTAAACCTTGAACGAATTTAGATAAATATATTGAACCGAAAATATTGTCTGGATAAAGGATGAAAAAGACATGAAACTGCAGGATGACTATCGAGGCAATAATTCGATATACACTGATGTTGTTATGTCTTTCTCTCATATTCTTATTTTAATAACTTTCTTTAGCGACATAGAAGACCGCTAATGAACCAGGTCCAATATGCGCTCCACTAATGAGGTCATAATCATATATCTCAATATTTTTAATTCCTGCATCAGTTAAGATACTTTTTAATTTATTCGCGCTTTCAATGACATTGCAGTGAGTAATATAAACGATTTGATCAACGCTCATATCAATATTATCAATCACTAATCTTGATAATTGCTTAATCGCGTTATTCGTTCCAATTGCTGATCCGCCAAAAGCAATTTTTGATTCGCTATTTCTCTTTAAGAGAATTTTGATGTTTAGAAGGTGAATGAATCTCGCTAAAGCTTTGCTTACTCTTCCGGTATTGATTAAAAATTTAATGTTATCAACTGTAAAATCACTTCTGACGAAGTGTTTAAACTCTTCTACATCTTTAACGATTTCTTCAAACGATTTGCCTTCTTTAACTAATTCATATGCTCTTAAGGCTTGTAAGCCTTCTCCAAAGCCAGCGGTCATCGAATCAATAACCACCACTTTTTCTTCATTATATTTTTCGTTAATGCTATCTCTAGCTAAGCAGGCAGAATTATAGGTACCTGAGATACCTTTTGCCATCGTGAAACAAATGACATTATTTCCTTTTTGAATTTCTTCTTTGAACACTTCTTCAAATTGGCCAGGAGCAACTAAAGAAGTTTTGACTTTTTTGCCTTGTGCAAGTTCTTCGTAATAGGTCTTTGAAAATTCACTAATATCAATCTCATCGTCGTAACATAAATAATCTTTATCTTCGATAGTTAAGTGAAGAGACATGACTTTGATATCAGCGTGTTTTTCTTTCAAAATAGAACTAAATAGATTACTCGCGGCATCTGCAACAACTTTAATTCCCATTTCTGCTCTCTTCTTCTATATAAATTTTTCCATTCCATTTATTTTTATTTGGTATTCTTTATTTACCAAAATCACCATAAGGGCGACTTAATTTCCTCTTTCCTAAGAAACTAAGGGTATACAATACCATATCTAGTAAATATCTTTTAACAATTTTTTGTTATTTTCTAGTGATAAATTAAAAAAGAACTCATCACTTCAAATAAAAAGACCATTACGGTCTATTATTTATAATCCGAGATAATGAGATAAAACAATCCACACTCCAAGTAAGATTAAGATTATTCCTCCAATTACTCCACTTATTTCTGTTTTTCCTCTTAATAGTTTTAAGATTTGTTTTCCTAATAATAATCCTATTAAAGAGAAGGAGAATGTTAACACCATAATGATTGATACATGTAACCAAATTGTTACTGTAGTAGACAAATCAGCGTGAAGAGCAATACCAACCGCTAAAGCGTCTATAGAAGTAGCAACTCCCATAATAAGAACTTCTTTAATAGAGAAGAGTCTCTTATTTTGTTCATCTTTTGGCTTTTTTAATTCATCGATTGATTCGATTAACATCTTTCCTCCGATAAATAATAAAGAGGCAAACGCTAACCAGACGACAATTTTAGAAACAACATTACCCGCTTGAGATCCAATTGTCTCTCCTGCTACTACTTCAACTAACTCAATTAGCCAGAAACCAATTAAAGGCATAATGGCTTGCATAACTCCAAACGTTAAAGCAATGAATAGTGACTTTTTCTTATTGATATCAGAGTAGACAAGTCCATCCGCTAAGGCGACAGAGAAAGCATCCGCGGAGACTCCGATACCTAATAAAATAATTTGGATGAGTATTTCAAATGTCATGAGTATTATTATATACTCATTTATTATTTTGCATATTATTTGTTTATGGATAATAAAAAAGACCCAAATGGGTCTTTAAGATTTTTGAATAAATTAGAAGTCAACTTTTTCTAAATTTTTCGATGCAATCTTATAAACAAGGAAATGCATACCTGCTGAAATAAATAATGACACCACTAAGAATCCGATTTGAATCCAAATATTATCTTTGAAGAAACTCATATAAGCAGGTGAGAGTAATGGTAAGGCAATTGTGAATAATCCTAAATATGCCACAAAGCCAAGTATTGTGCATAAGGTAGATGCAACAATTGATCTTCCGTGTTTGTAATAAATTGGGAAGAAGACAATATCAGCAATTGCAAATCCAATAATTCCGAATCCAAGAACTGATGCGAATGATTCAAAACCAAATCCAGATGTTAAGACTCCAATTTCTTCCATGGTCTTTCCAGCAGCAATCTTGTCCGCTATTTCTTTAGCAAGCATTTCTCCTTGAATATAAGAAGAGATTGGATATAAGGCTGACATAATTGCCATAAAGGCAAATTGAAGAATTAAGATAGTAAATATTCTTGCTAAGACTATGTCTTTTTTACGAACAGGGAGTAAAGTTGAGAATAATAAGTCATTACTCTGTTGCCCCTTATTAGCGCCTAAGAACAAAATTGGATAGCAGCTTAATACATAGATGAAGCCCATCGCTAAAGGATATGATGGCACTAAAGTTAAAAGTGGGAATAAAAGAACAAATACTATACAAATTGGATGTAAAGCGAGTTTGAGTTCTTTATAAAGCAAAGCTTTCATTGTTGTTACTCCTTTCTAAATAGACCATGATTTGTTCAAGATCTGGTTCTTCTGGATTTAATCCTTTACTAACAAAATAATCCTTTTCATTAGCGTTGATTAATCCTTCAATGCGGTCATCTAATTCTTTATACGCAATATATTTATCCAAGACTTCTTTATTCATGGTTTTGTCTTTGACAAACAAATACTTTCTTACGAAGTCTTTCTTTGTACCAGTATAGACAATTGTTCCATCATGAATATAGGTGATATTAGTCGCGCATTTATCTAAGTCACTTGTAATGTGGGTAGAGAATAAAATCGCACGATCTCCATTTTTAACGATTTCTCTAAAGATATCTAAGATTTCATCTCTAGAAACAGGATCAAGACCACTAGTAGGCTCATCTAAGATTAATAATTCAGCGTCATGGGATAAGGCAATCGCGACTGAATATTTAACTTTCATACCACTAGAGAGTTCTTCAATTTTCTTATCGATATTGAGATTGAATAAGTTACACATTTGATTGAATTTATTCTCATCAAAATTCTTATAGAATCTCTTTGTGACATCCATTAGTTGACGAATAGTTTTGTTTGGGTAGTAATTGATTTCGCTTAAAGCGAAGCCAATTCTTTGTTTGTTTTCTAATTCATATTCAGTCATGTCTTTGCCAAAGGCAGAGATTTTACCACTTTCAAAATGAATTAGATTCATAATGCTTTTTAAAGTTGTTGTTTTACCAGCACCATTACGGCCGATAAATCCCATAATTTCTCCTGGATTAATGGAAAAAGACACATCTTTTAAGGAGAAAGATGGGTAACGTTTATTAACTTTTTCGAGATTTAAAAAATCACTCATTTGTTGTTAGCCTCCATTATTGAATAGAAAGCGTCGGTTTTTAATAAGGCAATTCCGTTTCTATTCTTATCACCCATAACCATAAGGGTGTCTCCTTCTTTGATATCAAACATATCTCGAGCTTCTTTAGGAATAGTAATTTGGCCTTTTGGTCCGACTTTAACACTGACGATAAATCTATCATTATCAAGTTTTTTCATATTCTTACTTTTCTTACTTTTCTTATCCTTTCCAGATATATTATAAATATGCCTAATATAAAAATAAAGAAAAATCGACTAAATTCATAAGAAACAGTCTAAACAAAAAGCCTACCTTAGTAGGAAAGGTAGGCCAAACGAATAAAACGGTTATTTATCAAAGTTAGGATCAACAACTTCTCCAACAACTAGTGGAATATAGTGATAACCATTTCCAATAGTTTCAATAAATTTTGTTACTTCAAACACATGTGGGTGATTGAGTTTTAATTCAAATGGAGAATATTCATCAGGTGTGGCGTATGCTCCTCCTGCAACGGTATAGGAGGCGGAATAGAATCCGTTATAATCAAACGTCATAGTTGAGAATTGTTTGATGAACTTGAGCAACATATCCTCTCCAGTTAATGCCTCACAAATCCTTGCTCCAGCGCCTCTAGTAGAAATAACAGGTAAGATATTAGCTAATTGTGGATGTTCCAAGGACAATTTATTGTCGATTGAGAAATATGGAGCAGAGAAAGTGACATGATGTAAACCGGCTGGTTCTCCACGATATGTACCTTGTTTAATAGAATAGTTTTCATTTAATACATCATTAAGAATTGCGCTAGGCATATCATTAACGTTATTTGGAAGGAAATAAGCTATGCTTAAGCGATTTAGAGGCATAATAGAGCCGTAGAAATTTGATCCTTCAAAAACTGTTGAATCAATATCTACTTTATAATAGTTAACCGCTTTATTGGTACCATTAAATGTATAGTCAATTTTATGGGTGCCTGATTCACATTGATTCTTTAAGTATTCTTTAGCGTCATCACCAAATGAATCTAAACAGTAATAGCCAGACATCACACTGAAAGGTTTTGGTGCATCAGGTAAATTTGGTTCGGGATTTCTAAATCCTTCTGGAGCATATGCATCCATATATTCTTTTGCAGTCACATTGTTTAAGTCGTTAAGAAATACTGCTGCGTCAAATACATCTTTAAGATCTTGATATAGTTCGGCATCTTTATTTTCAAGTTCTTTAACCATATCAGGATTTAGCCAGACTGAGTTAAGGTTATATCCACCACTAATTAAGCCCTCTTTATCTTTGTATAATGTGCAAAGAGTTTTGATGATTTCTCTAGCAGCGGTTTTTAATTCATTAACATTATTTAATTCTAAATAAGAAATGACATCATTCATTGCTTCCGTAGAAGAGATAATGCCAGTAATAGCTAAGCATAAATATGCATCTGGAATAGAGACTGACATGCTCTTTTCATCTTCGCTATTATTGACTTGCATCATTAGTGATACGAATTTCTTACTAAATGCTTTATATGAGTTAAAAGTTGTTACTGACATTTGTTTTTCATTAACGTTAGTTGCTGATTTTTTTGTAGGGGTAACAAGCGCAGTAAGATTTCCTAGGCCATCATTTTTAACTTTAGGAGCAAAGGCGACTAAGGCAACAACCGAAGCAGTTGCTAAGCAAGATAATGGGAGAACAATTTTTGCCCAAAGTGGGAAAGGGTGATTCACCACTTCTTTTTTATATGGATTTTTCACCATCGCGTTAAGTTTATTGTCGATTCTTTTTTTCATTTTTGTTTCAAAGGTCATAATAGTTCCTTTCTTAGTTTATTTTTCGCGTTTTGATAAATTCTTCTCGCGGATGATTCAGGGATATGAGTTTCTTCCTCAATCTCTTTCCACGAATAAGCAAAACCAACGCGATAATAAACTACGATTGTTTCTTTGTTTGTTAAGAGAGGTTCAATCATATTAAGTAGAGAATTTGAACGATCTTCTTCTCCATAGAGTTCATCAATAGCTTTGCTAACGAATGATGCATTATTCTTTTTAGAAAAATTAATCGCTTCATTTTTAGCAATAGAACATAGAAATGATTTAAGTTTGTCCGGACTAGTAATTTCACTTTTATGTTCAATAGCCTTTAAGAAAGCGTCACTTAAAACATCATCGCAATCATCTTGATTACTAACATAGTTGGCAATGACGAAGTACATCAGATTTTTGTATTCGAGATATACTTTTTCAATCGCACTTTGTTGACCGTTAATGAATTCTTTGACTGCTCGATTTGAGACGCTCATTTGACTCCTCTCACTATATAAGACAATTGAAATAGCAAAAACTGCTCAAAAAAATAAAATATTTTGATTTGTTGTTATCTTTTGCTGTTTTAATTATATTCGTTTAGCTATAAAGAAAAACAGTCCAATATGAACTGTTATTTCTCCCATAATTCTTTTTTTAAATATATTGAATCTTTTTCTTCTATTTTTCTAATAACACGACATGGATTACCTGCCGCAAAAACGTTATCGGGGATATCACGAGTAACGATACTTCCTGCTCCAATCACTACTCCGTTTCCAATAGTAACTCCACCACATATTTTGACATCGCTAGCAATCCAGCAGCCATTACCAATCTTAATCGGTTTAGCGTATTCTAAATCAGTCAAACTTCCATCTTCCCTGATAGTCATTTGTCTTTCTTTTTCTATTAGTGGATGGATTGGAGTTAATAAAGATACATTAGCGCCGAAAAAGACATCATCGCCTATGGTGACAGGCGCACAATCTAACACTAATAAATTGAAATTCGCATAACATCTTTTTCCAAAAGAGGTAAAGCAACCATAATCAAATTGTATTGGTCCTTGAAGATAAACGTTATTGTTAATTGGAATTAGTTCATTAATGATGTCTTTTCTACGTGGATTATCTTCAAGAAGCTTATTATATTCAAAAGATAATCTATGTGCTTTCTTTCTAAGATTTACAAGCGACTTATCGGAAGCATCATAAATCATGCCATTAAGCATTTTTTCTTGTTCACTCATCATATTATTTCTACAATTATTATTCTATCTTTGTAGTTTCTTCTTTACTATCAAAAACTTCGGTCTCTTCTCTATAAATGATATTAAAAGAGGTTGTCATTAGTTTAACTTTCTTATTTTTTCTTTTTAATTCCACTACTCTAATCAATTTGTCACCTTTTTTAGTCCACTTATTAAAAGCAAAAAATAATAATAAATACGATAAAACCAATAGTCCAACTAAATTGATTAATATTAATACGATAATTACCCAAGATTTCATGTCTGAGACACTGCTATAAACGACATTACTAGAGGTTTCACTATTAGCAGATACTTCAACATAATTTGAACTAATAGCGCATACTCCCCCTAGGAGTGGTAATAATAGCAATAATCCTAATGACACTATCTTGCGTAGCTTCTTCATTTTTCTTTTATCTTTCTAATATAAAAAAGTAATAGCATAATCATGCTACTACTATATGCGCCACGAAAGTGTCACAGTAGATTAATTAATCGTCTTCAAATATTGGCCACGAATATTGAATCATGTATTCTCCACGATACATTCTAATCGCGTTAGGATTGCCTTTTTTATATTCGTAAGCATCACAATCAACAGCGTTAACATCGATATAACATTCGTTATGTCTTTTGATAAATACTTCGCCTGCGTCAACACTTCTTAATGTTTGTTGAATATCAGCGATGAGGTTTCTTAAGTAGGATGAATGGTCTTCTTCCCATAAGACAGCATTAAGTTCATTAATATTAATTGCGGAGCCTTCTCGATCAACGAGATAGGCAAATAATTCTTTTGCTTTTTGATAAGAGAATTTTAATGGCTCACCATTATGGAAAACTTCAAAGTTGCCAAAACACTTGATTTGAATCTTCTTTTCTCCAGTCATTTTTACTGGATATCTTAAGCCATCTAATTCTTCCCTAATCTTATCTGCTTTCACTGGCTTAGTTAAATAACCAGATGCATGAATCTTATATGCATCTAAAGCGTAACGATCATATGCAGTTACGAAGATGATATTGACTTGAGGATTGATTTTCTTTAACTCTCGAGCGAGTTGAATGCCGTTTAATCCAGGCATTTCAATATCAAGAAAAGCGATATCTATCCTTTTTTCTTTAGAAAATTTTTGTGCTTCTAAAGGATTGGAGAATTTAAAAATCTCAGTGTCATTTGGGAGCACTTTTTTGGCTTCATTTTCTAATCTTAAAAGCTGTAATTCTTCATCATCAACAAGTAAAATTTTCATATTTCTACCTACTTATAAAATCTTATCGAGATTGTCGTTCCAACGTTAGGTGTGCTTTCAATTCGAATCTCACCATTACTCATCGTGTTAATTCTATGTCTAACATTTTTAAGTCCAATATGTTTGTTGCTTTCAAAGTCGATTTCTTCCATGTTAAAACCAACTCCATTATCAATAACCGCGACATTATATGATTCTTCATCTTCAAAAGTTCTTAAAGTAACAGTGCCACCTTCAATCTTTTTGAGAATGCCATGTTTAATCGCATTTTCCACTAATGGTTGAATGCTTAAAGGTGGGACATCAAATTTAGAGACACCAATGTCGTAAACGACATTAAGTCTATCATTAAATCTCATCTTTTCTAGATCAACATATGTTTTGATATGTCTCAATTCATCTTCAAAAGAAACAGGTTTTGTCTCTGTCAAAGTTGAGAAATTCATTCTTAAATAATCAGTAAATTCATCTAATGCTTTTTGAGCTTTGTTTGGATCGATTTCAATTAAAGTTGAAATAGAAGAAAGGGTGTTATAGACAAAATGAGGTTGAATTTGAGACACCATAATTTTGACATTTGCTTCTTCAAGTTGTTTTTCTTCTTCTCGAAGTTTGATGTTTCTTTCTACATTCAAGAATAAGAACAAGATTTCAATCGCTATTAATAAAGTAGCGTAAGCTATTGCATATCCTGCAAAACGGTTTTGAATAATGATTGATAATAAGGGGAAAACACAGTAGGTAGAGAAAGCAATTTTTTCTCTTGTGCTAAGTCTTCTATTTAATATTGCAACCACGAATGAGATTGCCAGCATAAGGAATTGATATCCTTGAGCGACAATCATGTAATCTGATCTAGTGTACACTCCATTAACGGAAGTGAAATACATACGAGTAAAGATATTCACGATATCTGAGATGACGAACAAAATAAAGGCCGTAAAGTTAACAATATGAATAAGCTTTTTATATCTTGTATTGAATTTAGAATAAGCAGATAGATAAAGAAAGAATAGCAATACTTCTATATTATTCATAATATAGAAAGTCGTATAAAACGCCATGATGAATTCGTTGCTTGTGTAATGCACTTTGATAAAAGTAAAAATCGAATACACTAAAAAATGGAGCGCAGTAAAAGCAAAGAAGATAAGTAAGCATGCTTCATCTTTTCTTTTATCGCGCTTAAACGCGATATTCACGATGTGAATTAAAAACATTACTGTTCCTATTAAACAAACCGTGACATTAAATACGCTTTTATTGTCCATGTGATAATTATTATATAACAAAATGTATTTTCAATGATTATAGAATTTCTATTAATCATTTTTATGACTCTACAATTCGCTTCTTTTAGCTGGCAAAAGAAAAAAATATAAATAAAAGATAATGTTTTTATGCTTACTCATTTAAAATATTAATTGATTGGTGGAAATTTTATGAATAAACAAGAATTAATTCAACTCGCAAAAGAACTTCTCGAAGAAGAAAACTTAGACGGAAGAGAAAGTGATTTGCAACTCCTTAAAAGAGAGTATAAATACCTTTTAGGAAAAGATGAAGATAGCTACGCTGAACAAGAACAAACCGATAAATTTGTAAGCTTGTTTAATGAATTAGCAAAAAGAGATCCAAAACTCTTAGCCTCTCCATATGACGAGAAAAAGAAAATAATTGAGGCCGCTAGAAAACTCTTAGACAAGAAAGAGATTCTAGTCGCGAATAAAGAATTAGATAAATTAAATGATGACTTTAGAAAAGCTGGTCGAAGTGGCACTAAAGAACAAGATGATGAACTTTGGAACGAATTTAGACAAGCTAAAGATGAATTCTACGCGAAAAAGAGAGCCTTCTTTGAAGAATTAGATAAATCCAACTCCGAAAAAAGAGCAAAGAAAGAAGATATCATCGAAAGAGCGAAGAAAGTCATTGAAATTGATAATATCAGAGACGCTAATGCTCAAATGGATGAATTAAGAAAAGAATGGAAAGAAGTCGGCTATTCTGGTAAAGGTGATGAATCTTTATGGAAAGATTTTGCTAAAGTGATGGATGAATTTAACGAAAAGAAAAAAGAACGTCACAGTGAAATGCTTAAACTCTTTGAAGAAAGAGCGGCCAAAAAAGAAGAGCTCATCAAAAAGGCAAAAGTCTTACTCGCTAATTCAGAATTCACAGATGAAGAAGTTGAAAAAGTCAAAGGCTTAAGAGGCGAATATAAAGCAATCGGATTCGCTGGTAAAGAAAAAGACGATGACTTATATCAAAGATTCAACGAAGTTATTCAAAAATACTTCGAAGAAATGAAATTCTACAAATAAAAGGACCTTCGGGTCTTTTTTTCTTGCTTTTAAACTATTTTTAAATTTAATGATGTTATCAAGAAAAAATTAAATTATAATAATGGTGATGAAAACAAATAAAGTTAAATATTTAGCTACACTATTTCTTTTTCCGCTTCTACTCGCAAATTCACCTGCACCTTTTCCTGAAACAAACAGGTATAGTGATATAGAAGTATCTTATACATTCCTTGAAGTAGATGGCAGGAATCGCTTATATGATTTGACCATTACTAATACAGGTGACTCATTTGCTATTGTTAGTGAAGGCTTATCTACTGACGATTATTATTTTGGTAATGTATCTGGTTCAGGGCTTTTTAAAAATGAATGTGTTGCTCCTGGTCAAACAAGAATATTCAAATTAACAACCACTACTGTTTTAGAAGATGTTATTGAAGCAACAACGAAATGGAAAACATGCTACTATTCTATCGTCGACAATAATGTTTCTTATTCGAATCATAGGGTTAGCAAAAATTCAAACCATTGTGTGATAGACGCTAATTTTAAAAATGTTGGCGACTACTATTACGCTGCTGTTGTCGAATTAAAATACCAAAGTGAAACCTATTTTGTAGATTCAGGATACGACGGTTCTTTATATTTCCCTATTGGACAAGATTTGAATCCTAGTGATATAGAAATACAAAACATTACTTTCTTTAGAAGCTCATATCATGTATATGGGAGTAGATTATTACCATTTTTTATTACTTATCTTGTAATCATAAGTGTATTTTTAGTTACCACTATCACATCGATTGCTGTTTTTCTTATAGTTAGAAATAAACGAAAGAAAAATAAAGAGATAAAGTAAAAAATAAATTACAACAAATACGCCAGTAACAACATAGACTGTCTTTACTGTTTCATATATTGAAGTAAAAGAGAAAATAAACCCAATTATAAAGCTAGCAAAGTTAGCGATTAAAGAATAAAGAAGTACCTTAAGGTACTTTTCTTTTATAAAAGGATATATAAATACTGATTCAATTAATATGGTGGCAACTTCTGCTAAAGCAAGAACAAAATAATATGTTTCTCTATACTTGGCATATAGTAGCCAAATATTCATCAACGGATTAAGAATAAGGTTTAAAAGAGAGACGACAAAAAATAGTTTTAAACTTTTATGTCTAAAAATTATATAAGTTCCGGTTTCAGCCGCTAAAGTTACCGCTAAAGATAAAAGAAATTCCATCGAAATTATTCTATCATTAATCGATCACTAATTGAAATTTTTCTTGTATTTATCTAATTTTATTATCATTAATGCCTAATGAATCCGCACTTGATGGGTCTTCTTATTTTTGATGTATTTTTTCTTTTTAAGAAAGTGTATCTAGAGCGATTGATAACTAATATAATAACCTGTTCGTCGATGTATCCATTCCCCTGACCACGAAAAAAGACCCATAAGGGTCTTATTATTTTCGTTGGGAACAGT
Organism: Caryophanales bacterium UBA3668; assembly: GCA_002373085.1. The sequence continues at coordinate 31,604 of DFJP01000036.1, forward strand.
ATATAAATGTGATACAAATGCCAACTAAAAGTTGGATTGTATTCTCCACAAGTGATACATTTTTAGCATATCTTGGGATGGATTAAGTTATAGATAAGAATATTTGTATTTATCCATTAATTCCTAAACTGGCGTTGAGCTGTCTAAAAGCCTCTTCCCTAGTAATTTCTCCATCAACAACTTTAGATATTAATTCAATATCAAAATCGCTTAATGGCATACCTTCTAACGACATAGTTGCATTAACATATTTGATTATTTTTTCAGCTTTTTTACTCATACAACTATTATACAAATAAATCATTATTTAATTAATTTAAAAACAAAAAAACAGTACCGATTTACGATACTGTAATAAGCTTTGGAAATCAATTTGTGAAATTATACGTCAAATAACTTCAAAAATTAAAACTATATGTGAAATTATACGTTGTTTTTGCCGGAAAAGTACAGTTTTTTACAAAAAAATGAAATAACGAGAATT
>DFJP01000007.1 GCA_002373085.1 Caryophanales bacterium UBA3668
TTTCAAGATTATTTCTTAAGTTTTTCGTATCAGCGTAGGCTCGATAGTATTCATTTTTCCAATGTTCAACATCGGCTTTTAATTTCTCAACTTCTTCTTGAAGTTTTTCTACTTTTTTCTTTTCCTTTTTAGGAAGTTCTTCGTTTAATTCTTCAGTTTTGTCCACCATCGGAATGGCCTCCTTTGTCGTTAAAGTATTTATCTAATTCTTGAGAGAGATATTCAAGGGCAGAAAGGGCTTTATCATAATCCATTCTTTTTGGTCCCACTAATGTGATGGTGTTTTCTCCGTCATTACCAATTTTGATTTTAGTAGTAACGATAGCAACATCTGGGTTTCCTTCAATATCACCGATACTGACTGATAAGTCTTTGTCATCTTCGATTTGGTGATCAGCTTTCTTTAACAAAGAAGCATCATCAAGAAGTTTCATGACTCTCATAAGAGCTTCGGTGTCATTTTTGAATTCTGGATGGTTGAAGAGCTCTTCTCTTCCATAAAGTGAGAGACGATCTCCAGCAAATCTCACAAGTGATTCAAGAATTGCTTGATAGACCACATCATGACTGACGATGTAATCAGAGAGAATTGGTCTAATCGATTCCATCTTCTCCACTAAACCAGTGATTGGTGTTCCTTTGAGTCGTTCGTTAAGTAAACCGACACATTGAACGATTTCATCTGGTTTAATATTCTCTTCGAGAATGAAGGTCTTATTTTGCACATATCCTTTATCAGTAACGAAGATTGCGGTAATCGTATTCTCATTAATTGGAACGAGTTGAACATTCGCTAAGTGTTCAGCGCTTTCATCAGGTCCCATAACTACGCTAACTAGGCTCGTCATATGAGAGATAATTTCACAGCTTCTTTTAATAACTTCTTCGACTGATTGGATTTTCGAATCTAGTACTGATTGAAGGGAGTGACGGATATTTTCATTAAGTTCGTTGTCTCTTAGATGTTTGCAGTAATATTCATATCCTTTTGAAGAAGGAACACGACCGGCGCTTGTATGAGGCTTTTCGATGTATCCCATCTTTTCAAGGGCTGACATTTCATTTCTAATAGTCGCACTACTATATGGAAGATCGTATTCTTCGATAAGAGTTTGACTACCAACTGGCTCAGCGGTTTTGATGAAGTATTCAACAATCATCTTCAAAATCATTTCGCTTCGAGTTAATGACATATCGTTCCCTCCTTTTCTTTTAGCACTACTTATCCTCAAGTGCTAATTCTATTATAACCACTCTGTTAGCACTGTCAACAACTAAGTGCTAAAAAAATAAATTACTAAAGTAAAATCCATAAAATATAAGAAAAAAGCCCTGATTATTCAAATAAATCAAGGCAAATTTTATCTAAAATCATCATCCCTTCAAAGGTTGGAATGAGGGTATTTTCTTTCAAAATTAAGTGATTTGAAGCGATATAGGAATCAATTATGTTTTTCTTACACGCATATAAATCCTTATTAAATATATTATTAAATTTATTAAGGTCTAATCCTTCACTAGTCCTTAGATTTAGCATCACCTGGTATTCTTCTAAATCCGAGATGGCCACTATTTCTTCCTCTCCAGCGAATTTATTAGATAAGTAATCTTTTAGATTAGTGGTGTTTTTAAATCTAATATTTTCTAAGTAACCAGAAGCACCTAAACCCACTCCGTAATATTGTTCGTTTCTCCAATACGTTAGATTGTGTTCGCTTCTCCTATTTTCTTTAGCCCAGTTAGATACTTCGTAATGTTCATATCCATTATTTTCTAAAGTCGTATTAATCATTTTATAGGCGTCATAGGCAAATTCATCGCTTGGAGGATTGATTCCGTTTATATAAAACACTGTGTGCTCATGAACTGTTAAAGAGTAGCAAGAAATATGGTCTGGATTTAGTGATAAGATATTTTTAATATCTTTTTCTAGCATTTTCATGCTGACATTTGGTAGACCAATAATCAAATCTAGATTGATATTAGAGATACCATTTTCTCTTAAAAGTTCCACTGCTACCTTAACGTCATTAAATGTATGATGACGGTTGATAGATTTTAAAATTCGATCATCTGTAGATTCCACTCCGATGGAGATTCGATTAACTCCGTATTCTTTCATCAATTTAATTTTATTAAGAGAAAGAGATTCTGGATTGCATTCGAATGTATATTCTTCTACTTTATGAGAATAAGGTTCAATCATCTTTAAAAGTTCTAAAAATAAGTCATCATCTAGAGATGTTGGGGTTCCTCCTCCAACATAAATTGTTCTTAATTCTTTATTATCAACTTGTTCTTCTAGTTGAATCTTTAGTGATTTGAGATAGTTAATTGCGATATTACGAAAATACTGCAACTTTTGAAAGTCGCAGTAATCACATAAATTTTCACAAAATGGAATGTGAATATATAAGGAATTAGCCTTATTCTTCTTCATCCTTGTATTGTTCTACTGCTTTAGCAGTATCTTCATCTTCGATTGGTTTTAAAACACGGTCCATCTCTTCGTGAAGTATTTGTTCTTCAGTTGGTTTATCATCGCGTTTTAAACGTGGTCTTAGATATAAATAGATAAGGAAAGCGACAATTCCAATGACCACCGCACTACCTAAAACGACTAAGAAGATAATAATATCTTGGGATACAGCAAATATCATAATTTATAATTCTCACTTTCTCTCTACAGGAGTGTAGACAAATTTCTTACCAATTTGCTCTTTTTTATAATAACCAAATTCTGCAAGTTGGTCCATTGAAGTACGCGCTGTTTCATAGACGCACTTCACTGCTTTCTTATATTGATCGATTGTGTAATACATACCAAGTGTACAGTGTCTAGCGTAGAAATACGCTTGACCTTTTTTCAATCGCACGTCTAATTCTAATAGATGTCTTTCTAATCTTAAAGCAGTTTTTTCATCTAATTCTGGTGGAATATAAGAAACTGCTAAACCTTTTGGTTCATTTTCAACCTTTGGTTCTTCTACTTTAATAGACTTTTTCTCTTCAACAGGTTTTTCAACTACTGGAGTAGGAACAGGTACTTCACGAATGATTTCTCTAACTACTTCTCTCACAATTGGAGCAGGAGCAACTTCCTCTTTTTTCTCCTCAACCACTGGAGCAGGTGCTGGAGTTGGTTCAACTGATTCTTCAGTTGGTTCTTCTTTTTCATCTTCTTTATAGAAGTCATCTCTTAACATTTGAGAAGAGAATTCCGCAACTGAATCAAGGAGTTTATCTAGCATATGGCCGAATAAATCAAGCTCATAAGTTAAGAAATAAGTAACATCACTAGTTGCTTGTACTTCGTTAAATAAACGGTTAACTTCCGCGTTATTATCATTTAGGAATGATTCCATTGGAAGATAGATTGCAAAATCGCCAAGCATATCATGCGCTAAAACGGATTTAGCGAGTAAGATAGCGATCTCATCGTTATAGTCCTTAAATGGTTTAACGAATTGAACGTAATAAAATGTGATTAAGCTCTTGTCTAAAGAACTGACTGTTTGCTTATCGATAAATGCGAATAAGCCATCCATCATTGTTTCAATAACGGCCGCTGGAGCACTCTTATATCGACGAGAAATAACAGCAGATGAATTGATATCTTCTGTGTCATTTTGACGGTAAAAAGAGGTTAATTCAAAGTTGCCAGTAACAACGCTATAAAGTTCAGCTAAATAATCAACATCAATTGGTTGTTTATGCTTTTGTTCAACAACCTTAAGAGCAGCGAGGTAATTAGCTAAAACTCTTTCGTTATTTCCGCCTTGAACAATTTTCTTAATAACTTCTTCATCGCTGATCATATCTCTTTTAAGAGCGACATTTTGTAAGCACTTGATTAAGTTAGTTTGTTGGAAATATTGAGCGTCACCATTAATACGATTTAATTGATTAGTTTCACTAATGAGGTGCATTAACTTAGAGCCAACGTTGTAGCTCTTATTAGAAATTGATGGGCATAAGCAAACACGAAGTTGATTTTTATCAACTCCCTTAATTGGAAGATATCTGTTATAGACTGAACGATAAGATAAAATCTTATCCCAGACTCCATCAATCACTGAAATACGTAATTCTTTGCTTACTTCGTTCTTAGTTGCGTAGCGGTCTTCAGTAAAACGTACGCCAAGCTCATTATTAGCCATAAATATTTACCTCTGGCTTTATTATATTTGAATTACCCTTGTTAAACAAGAGTGAAACTAAAAAACTACTAATTTTATACCAATTAATCTTCGTCTTCGTCATCGATAGAAAGGATTGACATGAATGCTTCTTGAGGGACTTCTACAGATCCAACCTTCTTCATTCGTTTCTTTCCTTCCTTTTGCTTTTCAAGAAGTTTCTTCTTACGAGAGATATCACCACCATAGCATTTTGCTAAGACGTCTTTTCTAACAGCCTTAACATCTACTCTAGCGATAATTTTTCCTCCAATAGCGGCTTGAATTGGGATTTCAAATTGTTGACGAGGAATGACGGTTTTTATTCTACGAATGATTCCTAAGCCTCTATTATAGGCATGTTGTCTAAAGACAATACTGCTAAGAGCATCAACCACTTGACCATTAAGAAGAACATCCATCTTAATCAAATCGTTTGGACGATAAATAGATGGTTCATAGTCAAATGAAGCATA
>DFJP01000015.1 GCA_002373085.1 Caryophanales bacterium UBA3668
TTGACTATGTTTACTCAATGAGTCTTTCTCCTGTGACAATTTGCTCAGCAGGAAACTTATATGCGAAGAAATTTGGGGTTAAACATATCATTCACTGCTGCGATTTATGGCCGGAAAGTGTTTTAGTCACTAAAGCTGTTAGACCAAATTCTTTAACTTATAGAATCTTATATCATTGGAGCCGTTCAATTTACAAAAAGGCCGACAAAATCCTTATAACTTCACCTAGTTTTAAGGAATATTTCCATAATGTTTTGAAACTCCCGGTGGACAATATTTACTATGTTCCTCAAACTTCTTTAATTGAAGATCGCGACATTATTCCTTACGAATATGGAGAAGGAACACATATCCTTTATTGTGGCAATTTAGGCCTTATTCAACTTATTCCTTTAATTACAGAAGCGATGGATAAGCTTCGCGATGAGAATATTTATTTCCATATTATTGGTATGGGACCAATGAGCGATTTTCTCATTAACGAAATTAGAGAAAGAAGGTTAGAGGATAAAGTTATTTATCACGGCCCAATTATCGCTAAACACGCGGCAAGTTACTTTAAAAACGCAGATGCTTTATACATCTCTTTATTAGGAGAAGGAACTGTAGGAAGAACAATTCCATCTAAGCTCCTTATGTCTATGGCTTTTTCTCGTCCAATAATTGGAGTTTTAAAAGGTGATGGTAGAGATGTCTTATGCGAAGCTGGTGGAGGATTCCTTGCTGATGAAAATCCAGAATCGGTGAAAAACGCAATTATGGCGATTCATAATCTTTCTAAGAAAGAAAAAGAACGCTTAGGCGCTCTTAATCGTATGTATTATGATTCTCACTTCTCTTTAGAAGAAGTAACAAGATTAATTGAGAAACATTTTACTAAGTAAAATTGTATCTATTTGATTATTAATGTTTTCAAGTGATGTGTATTGCATCACTTTATTTTTGCCTAGAATAGAGAGAATTTCCCTTTCTGTTCTATTAAGTGATAAAGCTTTTTTCATTGCTTCCACTAAATCATCAACTTCTCCAGTTTTTGCCCAGATAATACATGGCTCATAATGCTCTTTTAATAAATCATTACTAACCGTAACAGTTAAGCATCCGTTAGCGAGATATTCTAATGTTTTGCTTGGAATTGAATATTGATCAATTTTTGGATTGATTGGACGTGGATTAACTGCAAGAACTGAGTTCTTTTCAAGCGCGAGGTTCTCTTTATAACTTACTGGTCCAAGATAAAGAATATTATTAAATCCAGAAATCGCTGGATAGAATCTTTCCTTCTCTAAATGATGGCCACAAATAACAAGTTTAAGGTCTGGTCTATCTAGTTTTTTGAAAGCTTCAATTAAGTTAAGAACTCCATATTCCTTCATTAATGACCCACCGAAATAGATATAGTTTCCTTGAACCTTACTTTCTTCATATTTTGTGACATTTTCACTAACACCATCGATGACAACAGATGGTTTATGTTTGATGTTATATAATTCTTCAATTTTCTTGGTTAAAGCAATATAACCATCAAGAGTTTGACCTAGATTAATTAAATGCTTTTTATATCTTTTTGATATAAATGAAATATTGTTTGGAGAGTCTGTGCATACTCCAACAATCTTCATGTTGTATTTGTCGCGATATTTAATAGCGGTCTTCAATAATGAAAGATTTAAGACATCAACAAAAATATATTTACTATCTTGCATAGTGATAGTTTTTATTCTTTTGAATAGTTTGAAATACTTCTCAATTCTATTTCTACTGACTTGAGGATATTTCCAAAAAATATTTCCTTCTCTAACGATTTTTGCATCTAGTTTATTATGCTCATAATTCTTATTGATTGAGCGAACTGAAATAACATCAATATCATGAGATAACGCTAAAGCGTGGATGAGTTTATTATGGAAATTCTGATTAGAAAGATTTGGAGATACTTTCCATCCTTTGAGATATTCCTTAAAGGAATCATTATCCATTGCAGAAGTAAAATAAATGTATTTATTTTCCATAAACTTCTCCTAATACTTTATAAATTGATTTTGCGCTGCTTTCAAAAGTGTTATCTTTTGCACTTTTAATCGCGTTAATGGCAAGACTTCCATCAACGATGTCCATCTTGTCTAAGATATCTTTATTGTTATTTAGATCAACAACGTAACCGTTATATCCGTCTTTGACATATTCTAAAGAACTTGCAACTTTGTTTGATGAAATAACTGGTAAGCCGTTAGCAAAGGCTTCTAGCACTGTGTGACCAAAGATGTCTTCTTTTGAAAGAGTGATGTGAACATCACTTGCTTTATATAAATCTAATAGTGTTGCTTTGTCTTGATATGGAAGAATCATTACATTATCCATATTGTTATCTTTGATGTATCTTAGATATTTGTCTTTTTCAACGCCATCTCCTACTAAAAGTAGGAAGTCATTTCTTCCTTTGAATAAATGTAATAACTGCATATTATTCTTTCGATCAATAAATTGACATGGATTGATGAAGATTTTCTTATCTAATGGAAGACTAAATCTCTTTCTTAACTCAGTTTTGTCCACTACTGGTGAATCAATAATTTCTGATTCATAGAGGTTACTATAAACATACGGGTGAATAGTGTTTTTATTTGCTCCATAATAGGCAAGATAATCACTCGATACTTTGGATGGAGACAAATAGTAGTGGGCCTTCTTAATTAATGAGATTTTGATTTGCTTTTTAATAAAGCTTTCTTTTTTAACAAGTCCTCCGTTAATTAACAAGCCAAACTTGATATTGTGTCTACTCATATATCTAATTGCTTTGATTTCCGCTAAATGGGAATAGCCATTCATGATAATGAGATCAAATTTTGAGTGGTTTCTTTTAATATATTCTCTAGTTTTGTTTGAAAGAGTGCCTTCATTACCAATATATCCGTCGGTTAAGAAAACTGTTTCAAAATTATATTTGTTTGTATCATAAAAAGAATCAGGACGATTTTTCGCTCTAGTTCTTTCAAATAAGACTGTTAAGCTAACGTATTTTGATAGTTCGTTAAATGCCTTTACCTTATATGGGGCTGGATGATTAAAAATAATCAATACTCGCATATAGACATTATAACTATCTTGTTTTTACTTTTATAGTAAAATGTTATTATCATTTTATGACCTGGGAAGAAGTATTTAAAAACATTAAAAGCAAAGATTATGCAGCGAGATTATCGCGCTTTTTGGATGAAGAATATGCTCATCATAAGATTTATCCAGAAAGAAAGAATATGTTTAATGCCTTTAAACTTACTCCGTTAGAAAATGTGAAAGTTGTTATCTTTGGACAAGATCCATATCACGAAGAAGGACAGGCTATGGGATTAGCCTTCTCAGTGCCAGATAACATTAAGACTCCACCTTCATTAATCAACATCTATAAAGAGATAGAAATTGAATATAAAACATTGATATTTAACAAAGGTGGTGACTTAACCTATCTTGCTAAACAAGGTGTATTGCTTTTGAACACCATTTTAACTGTGAGAGAGCACCTTCCAATGTCACATAATATCAAAGAATATAATTTATTCATGCAAGATATAATTGAAGTCTTAAATAACCTTGATCAACCAATTGTTTTCCTTCTTTGGGGAGGACCTGCAAAGAAACTTGCAGTTCATTTAACAAATAAAAACCACCTGATTCTCACAGCAACTCATCCATCGCCTTTAGGTGCTAATCATGGTGGTTGGTTTAATAGTCAAATTTTCGTCAAAACTAACGAATTCTTAGTCAAAAATGGCGTAAAACCAATTGACTGGATAAAGAACTAATAATTATTTTCTGAAACATTAACTTGCTTTGCGTTCTTTTTTAAATAGATAAATAAAGCAACAAACGCTCCTAAAAGAACTAAGCTAGCACCAAACCAGATCCAGTAGATGTCTACTGGCTTATTTTTTACTGTTAACTTAATGATGCGTGCTACCGCATAAACTATTTCGGCAGAACACATAGTCATCATCAAAACTGTTGTTAACCTATAATCTTGTAATTTCATCACTGATTTAATGATGGAAATTCCAGCGATAAACATCATTAATCCACCAGTGCAGAACAAGACTAATGCATCTTGGTCAAATCCGATATCCATTACTCCTTCTTCAATGTATGGATCATAACTCTTAATGTAAGAGATTAAGAAGTATACGAATAAGAATAATCCACCAGCGAGTAAGATTGAGTTAACTCCCCAATCAAAGAATGGAACGGCTTCTGCTTGTTGAATTTTATCTCCTTTAACGCGAAGGATTTGTGGTGCCTTGAAATGAATTGGCACTAACAACAACATTGTCAAAACAATTGATGGTCCAACTGCTGCCATATTGTAAGCAAGAGAATATAACCAAGGCTGTCCTAAGAACTCAGCCCATTCAATATATTCTGCGAAGAAAATTCCACCTGATAAGAAGTGGCAGGTGAATTTGGCTAATCCACCAATTAAGGTTGCAACTAGCAAAATAACTAACTGTATATACTTATTTTCTTCCTTATTGAAGAATGGTTTAGCAAATCCTGCAACTGCAACGACGGCGTAAGGCAAAATATAATCTAACATTACTTGCCATGGGCCTAAAATGTATGGTCCTGTTGCGAAGTCTAATACTCCCATAATAAGACCAGTGAAGAAACCAGCGATTGGTCCTCTTCTAAATGAAATGATGATTACTGCGATTAAAGCAAATCCAATCGAACCTCCGTTTGGGAAAATTGCTTTTGCAACAGCACCTTGTAATTCGTCAAAAACGAATCCTAATGCAGCAAAGATAGCAATTTCAACGATAGTTCTAATCATCTTTGAACTTTTATCCATGTTGATTACCCTCCTATAAAAAAATCTCCATGAAATCACGGAGAAGAAAGTAATAAAAACTTCCCTCCGCTAGAATTACCTAGATCAGGTACGGTCGACCACTCACATTGGTCCTCTCAGCCGAGTTTACCCAGCTCCCGAGAATGATTATAGTGGTTTTTATATCAATTAGCAAAAAATAAGTATAATTGTTCTACATAAATTGCTCTCATTTATGAGGCATTTATGTTATTATTGATACCGCTAGGAGTAAAACGAATATGGCAAAAGAAAAGAAAATCAAGAATTCTACTCCCAATGAAGAAATTAAAGTAGAGACTCCTGAAGAAGCTCAGGAAAAGTTAGATAAGAGTTTAGATTTAATTCCTCTTTGTAGAGAAAAGAGTGAAGTACCATTTAACGAAGAAGTTGAACAAGAAAGAAGCAATATTTTCAAGGTATATAAAAAGACTCGTACGGAAAACAACATCATTATGGTGATTACTGTTGTGGTGTTTGTTGCTTCCTTTATCATGTTTGTGAATCTAGGTAATATTGGAAAGATTATTGGCGGAGTTGCTATTGGCGTCGCTTTAGTGTTTTTAATTGTTCACTATATTCTTACAAGAAATAGATTCCCAAACACCACTAAAAAGTATATCCGTTACTTCATGGAACATTCTGATAACTATATCTTTGATATAAATGATGTCCATGATCAAAAATTATATTTTGAAAAGAGATATGCGATTGCAGATGTTTTACAAGATAGAGCATATAAAGATGTTATCGATATCGCTAGTAGAAATATCGTTACTGCCACTTATAAGGAAGTACCTTTTGAATGTGGCGAATTAGCCTTATATAAAGCAGGCGCTAAAAAATACCAAAAAGCAGTAATGTTTGTTGGCAAATATCTCACTATGGAGAATAAACTCCATTTTGAAGAAAGATATATCATTCAAATCAAAGGAGAAAAAGAAACTGACACTCCTAATGATATTGAAGATTTAACTGTCCTTCATGAACAAAATAACTTTGTTATCTATGGTAAAGAAGGCGCTAACTATGAAAAAGATTTAGGTAAAGACTTCATCAATAACTTAATGTCTATTAACTGTACAGGTGCTTTACTTAATGTAAATATTGTTCTCTGGGCTGGTAGAACAGCAGTCTATCTTTCATACGATGATTCTATCGTTGCTATTCCATTTGATAACCCAATCAAACCAGAAAGTTACACTCAATTAAAAGGAAATATTAAAGATATCTTAGAAATCTTTATTGGTTAATATTTATGGGTTTGTTCGGTCATTGGTTAGCTATTCAATGTTATAAACATGATGGTTCCTTGCATCGCTGCTGGGATCGTGGTTTAGTATTGGCTAATAATGACGACTACGTTGTAGTTGCTACAAAAAGAGCAAAGGTTGTAGAAAATAACGGACGTCGATGGTTCACTAAAGAACCAGCGGTCACTATCTTTTCTAAAAAAGAGTGGTGGAACGTCATTTGCATGCTTAAAGAAGAAGGCATTTGCTATTATTGCAATATTGCTTCTCCGGCGCTTATCAATCATCGAATGATTAAATATATCGACTACGATTTAGACGCTAAATTATTTCCTTCTGGAGATATTCGTATCTTAGATGAGAAAGAATACATCAAACACAAAAAGATATACGAGTATAGCGATGACTTAGATGCTGTACTTAAATATCAAACTCAAGAAGTGGTCAAGAAGATGGAAAATCGTGAATGGCCATTTGATGATGAAAGAATTAAAAAATATTATGATAAGTTCTTAAGAACTTTAGATAAGGAAAAAGAAGAATAGATATGGAACATTATGTATTTGACATATTTTCATGTGACCAAATGAATGAATTTGGCCTTAAAATCGCGAAGAATGTTCCTAATGGAACAGTCATCGCTTTAGTCGGCGATTTAGGTGCTGGAAAAACTACTTTAGTGAGAGGAGTCGCTAGAGGACTCAATATCACCGAAGTTGTTCAATCTCCAACATTTAACATCATGAAACTATACCTTAAAGGCAATAGACCACTTATTCATATTGATGCATATCGACTAGCGGATATCAACACCGATATTGGTCTAGACGAATATATTGGATATGAAACAGGTATTACAATGATCGAATGGCCTTTATTCATCAAAGATTTGCTACCAGAAAACACTCTTTGGATTGAGATAACTTCTATAGGAGAAACTTCTCGTCACATTGATGTTTATAGTAGTGATTCAAACTTAGTGGGAGGACTTAAATAATGGCAACTTTATTACTTGATAGTTCTAACACTTCATTATCCGTTGGATTTGAAAATAATGGGGTTCTTATAGGGTTTACAAGCTACGAAGCATGGCAAGTTCAAAGCGAACACATGGTTCCTGAAATTGATAAACTCATGGAAAAATTAGGCCTTAGTAGAAAAGATATCACTAAAATTGTGACATCTATTGGTCCTGGTTCATATACAGGTGTTCGTATTGCCCTTACGATTGCGAAAGTTACTTCGTTAGCGTGTAATGCACCTATATATACAGTTTCATCACTTAGAGTCCTTAAAGATAACGACAAACCATCTATCTGTGTCATTAACGCGAGAAGCAATAGAAGTTATTTTGGTGTCTACAAAGGTAATGAAATTATCATCAGTGACACGATTAAAACAAACGACGAAGTTAAAGAATATATCACTAATCACAAAGACTACTCAATTTGTGGTGATGCAAGGTATCTTGGATATGAGAATAATGACACCAACATTTGTAAACAAATGGTGTCCTTATTAGGTGTGTTAGAAAAAGCACCAAACGATTTAGCGGTCAAACCGGTTTATATGAAAGATTAAATATGAAATATTTAGATGTTGAAATTAGACCGATGTTAGACTCTGATCTTCCTCAAGTGATGGAAATTGAAAACCAATGTTTCCTTCATCCTTGGAAAGATAAAGATTTACTTTATGAATTACACGAAAACCCAGTGAGTAATGTCTGGGTTATTGAATACTCTAACGCTTCACTTGGCTTAAAATATGTCGTTGGCTTTGTTGATTATTGGGTGACATTTGATAGCGGCACGATTTGTCAAATCGCTGTTCATCCTGATATTCAAAGATCCGGTGTTGGTAGCCAACTCATGGAAGAAGTTATTAAAGATGCTAGAGCAAAGAAAGTTAACACTCTTACGTTAGAAGTAAGAGAAAGCAATGAAAAAGCAATCAAGTTCTACACCAAGCATGGTTTTAAGATTATCCTTAAAAAGCCACAATATTACAGCAATGGTGAAGACGCATTATATATGGTATTGGAGGTGAATAGATAATGGCAAAGATTCTTGCAATTGAAAGTAGCTGTGATGAAACGGCCGCTTCGGTTATTGATAATGGTAAGCTTTTGTCTAATATTGTCTCTACTCAAATAGATGTTCACCGTAAATACGGTGGAGTTATGCCTGAAATCGCTAGTAGATTACACGCTGAAAACATTTCAGTAGTTATTAAAGAAGCGATGGAAGTAGCAAAGCTAAATTTCGAAGATTTAGACGCTGTAGCGGTCACTAGAGGGCCAGGATTAATTGGTGCTCTTCATGTTGGATTACAGGCTGCTAAAACTATAGCGATGCTATATAAGATTCCTCTTATTCCTGTTCATCACTTAGCAGGACATATCTACGCTAACGAATATGTTTCGGAATTTAAGTTCCCAATGCTAGCGGTAGTCGTTAGTGGTGGTAATACTGAACTCGTACTTATGAGAGATCATTTAGACTTTGAAATTATCGCTAAAACTAGAGATGATGCGATTGGAGAATGCTACGACAAAGTCGCTAGAGTTCTTGGACTCCCTTATCCAGGTGGTATTCCAATTGATAAACTAGCAAAAGTAGGAAAACATACTTACGATTTACCAACTCCTCTTAGAGGAGAACATACATTAGACTTATCTTATTCAGGGTTGAAGACCAATGTTATTAATCTTGTTCATAACCTTGAACAAAAAGGTGAAAAAGTTAATGTCGAAGATATGTGTAAGTCTTTCCAAGATGTCGCTGTTGGTTTAGTAATTGACCGTACAATTAAGGTCATTAAAGACCATAAAGTTAACCAAGTTATTTTAGCGGGCGGTGTATCCGCTAACTCATATTTAAGAGAACAAATGACTCTTGAAATGAATAGACTAGGTGTTGAAATAAATATTCCACCTATGTGGTGCTGTACCGATAACGCAGCAATGATTGCCAAAGTTGCTGAGCGATTATACGACTTAAAGGTATTCGCACCACTCGATTTATCAGTGGACCCAAACTGGGAAATTGATGAATGGAATAAATTTTAAATCTTTCTTAAAGATTAAAACCAATATTGATACAATTACTGAGAGGACATATGTCAATGGAACAAGTTAAAACAACAAATTTTGAATTATATGACATCGTATTATTCGGTGATCAAGAAGAAAAAGAAGCTTTACTAAATAATTCAGTTAATCTTCAAGGCTGGGTTAGAACTAATAGAAGTAATGGTCAAATTGGATTCATTGAATTCAATGATGGAACCTATTTTAAAAATGTCCAACTCGTTTATTCCAAAGATAGCAAAGATTATGAATTACTCGCTTCGTTTAGAAATGGATGCGCGATTGAAGTAACTGGCAAGGTAGTGGTTACTCCAGAAAACAAACAACCATTTGAAATTAATGTAACAGACGCAGTCTTGTTAGGAGATTGTGATGAAGACTACCCTCTTCAAAAGAAGAGACACTCATTTGAATTCTTAAGAGATATCGCTCACATTAGACCAAGAGGAAATACTTTCCAAGCTGTCTTTAGAGTGAGAAGTGTTCTTTCTTACGCAATTCACCAATTCTTCCAAGAGAGAGGCTTTATTTACGTCCATACTCCAGAAATTACCACTAACGATGGTGAAGGAGCAGGAAACGTTTTTGATGTCACTACACACGACACCAAAGATCCATTCTCATTCTATGGTCGTAAAGTTAACTTAACTGTTACTGGCCAACTTCATGTTGAACCATTTGCTCTAGCATTTAGAGATGTTTATACCTTTGGTCCTGTGTTTAGAGCCGAACACTCTAACACAGTTAGACACGCTTCTGAATTCTGGATGATTGAACCTGAAATGGCGTTCACTGATCTTAACGGCAACATGGAAGTCATTGAAGATTGCATTAAATACTGTATCGCTTATGTTAAAGAAGCATGTCCAGAAGAAATGAAGTTCTTCAACCAAATGATTGATAACACATTGCTTGAACGATTAGACCATGTTCTTAATTCTGAATTTAAGAAAATGAGCTACACAGAAGGTATTGAAATCCTCAAAAATGCTGTAAGAAATGGCGTAAAATTCGAAAACAGCAATATCGAATGGGGTATGGATTTACAATCTGAACACGAAAGATATTTAACAGAAAAAGTTGTTAATGGACCACTTTTCTTAATTGATTATCCACGTGAAATCAAAGCCTTCTATATGAAAGTTAATCCAGACAATAAGACTGTTGCTGCATGTGACTTATTAGTTCCAGCAGTCGGCGAACTCGTTGGCGGATCACAAAGAGAAGAAAGATATGATGTTTTAAAAGCCAAGATGGATGAAATGGGTATCACTGAAGGATTAGAGTGGTATTTAGACACCCGTCGTTATGGTGGATGTGTCCACTCCGGTTTTGGTATTGGCTTTGATAGATTATTAATGTATATCACCGGTATGCAAAACATCCGTGATGTTCAACCATATCCACGTACAAGCAACACAATTAAATATTAATATTTATGGATAGCAAAGAAGCACTAGCAATCGAGAAGAAAAAAAGAAAAGCAGTTGCGAAGAAACGCATCTGCTGGTTTTTGGGCGCTGTTGATTTAGCATTAGTGATTTATATTGCTATTCAAATTATTTTACTTCTTCAGTTAAGCAAGTAATTATTCAGCACTTGATTCTTGTTGAACTGCTGTATCAGTTTTAGAAGCTTCGCTTTGGTTATAACCAGCGAGGCTTTTTTCATACACTTCTCTACTTCTCTTGTAGAGAAGGAATGTTCTCGCTAATAGGGACATAACTGAAATAAGATACCATGTACCACCAACAATGAAGCAAGGGCCAACAACGTATCCTGCCCACGCTTCTTTTACTAGATGTGGTGTGTTATCTAAAACGATGATTTGGAATCTAATAATATCGTATTGAGTGCCAGTGAATTCGCCACTTGCTTTCCATGTCCAGAAAAGAGTTCCAAATCCATCTACTGTTGAGAATGGATTATAGTTCCAATAATCATTAACTGCGTTATGAATAATTAAAACAACCACTCCAACAATAACGATTAGTAGAGGTATGTAGGCTTGTTTAAAGAATAAGGCCCAGTTCTTACTTCTACCATATTTCACAAGATGCTTACGGTCTGTAATTACTTTATTAACGACTACGTCGTGAATAAGAGTGTCCATCTTCTTTGATTGCCATTTCATTATTCTAAATAACAAATAGCCAAGGAAACCAATTAAGACTAATAAAACAATGACAATAAGAAGGATAGAGAAGATTAATCTTTTATCGTTATCGGATAACGTTACTAAAGTAGGAATAAACATATTCATATTAGTATTCTTCTCCTTCCTCTGGTTCTGGTTCGACTGCCGGTTTAGCGTCTTCTTCAATTTCTTTTTCGACTTCAGGTTCAGCTTCTACTTCTTTTTTCTCTTCTTTATTAAACAAAGGAGAAGAATAGCCTGCTCCATAAACAACTGAATCGGATGGATATAAACTTAATGGGTTCTCTTCTTTCTTTTCTTCTTTTTCTTCTTCCGTGAATTCATTTGCTTGCGCTTTTAACGCTTTTAATTCGATATCTTCTGGAAGGTCAGAGAAAAGAGTTCTTCCTGTGAAGAAGAGGAAGATTAATTTAAAAAATTGGAAAATAAAAACAACGAGCCCAAATACTGCATATAATGCAATAGCAATAATTAGACCAGGGAACGCAAAGAAATAGCCGATGCCTTTACCAATGTTTTTAAATAGTGAACTCATAATCTTGTATAACTATTGTATATGTTCTACTTTCGGTTTGAAACAATAATTGACGATAAAATCTATTATTGTTGTAAAAGCAAAGAAAACATATAGAAGAACTAACTGATTTGGTGCTTGAACGTACTTTGTTAAAAATGCGAATAAGAAGATAGACGCAAATAATGAAACACCAAGGAGAACATAGATCCATGGCTTAATTTTCATTACTAATTCGATTAATTCAAAGAAGATAATTGGAAGAATAATTAGAGTAAAAATAGTGGCCCAATTTGGGAAGAATAGAGCACTAAAAAGAGTGAGCAAACCAAAGACTAAAACCACTAAATAAAGAATAAATCTATTTTCACATTTAAGGTTAATTTCAATTCCGATTCTATTAACTTCATATCTCACGAGTATATAAGTAAGCAAAACTTGGATTTGAGCGATGATATAGATGAAAATATTCGTCAAAACTCCCTTAAATTCAAAGTAGCTAAGTCCTACTAAGTTATAAATTGAATCAAAGAAATTAACGTGAGTAATGAGATTATCTAAAACATAGAAGGTTAAATATGTCAATAGGTATTGAACGATAGAATTAATTACTAAAATATAAATTGCGGAGATGCCTTTTTCAATTAACAAACCAAAGATAAAACCGGTTATAAGAGAAGGTAATACATAGATGAATGTATCAAATACTGAAAAGCCAGATGTTACCGCAAAAGTAAGAGCAAGAGTGGTCACAAAGTAGACTGGGAAATATGCTTTTTTACAATAGATTGTGACGATGACACTTGTTAATGGAAGAATGAACACTAATAAGATGAATAGAATTGGGAGAAAACTTGAAATCAAAACAAAGACAACATTAACTGCTGCCATAATTCCAATATATGAAATGTTTTGAACTGGAGTTTCTCTTTTCTTTAAGAAATTCATACAACAATGATAACAAATTTATAGAAAATTTTTAAAAAATTCCAAAAATCTCCTTCTTATTAATAATGAGGGGGGGTTTATGAAGCTGCTGCTTTTATTTACTTTACTTATATCAGGGTGTTCCAATACGCACGCTAACATAATTTCAAAAGAATATGATTACTCGGATGTAACTACGCATATAGATTGGATAGGTGTGTTTTCGCAGACTGGAGATTTGTACTTTGTTTATTTCTATTCTCTTACATGTGGCCACTGTAAAGAGATTAAACAGGAAGTGCTGTCATATTATTTTTCATCAAACGAGACAATCTATTTTGTCCAAGCAGATGAAAATACGGTTTATGGAAGCTCGGGAGAACTTATTGGAGTAAGTGATGTCTCTAATCTTTTTATTTATGGAACTCCATTTTTAATCAAGTTAGAGAATTGCGTTATAGTTGAGTACTATGGTGGCGAAAAAGAGATTAGAGAATACATAAATAAAAATAGTCGAAATCAAATTGAATAGACTCTATATATGTGTTAGTATATTGCTATGCAATATTCTGAATTAGTAAGTTCACTTAATGAACGACAATTAGAGGCTGTTGAAGCCAATAGTCAGTATACAAGAGTCATTGCTGGAGCAGGCAGTGGAAAGACTCGTGTTTTAACTTACCGAATTGCTTATCTTATTTCCGAATGTAGAGTGAAGCCTTGGAAGATTTTGGCAATTACTTTTACTAATAAAGTTGCTAATGAAATGAAAAACCGTGTTGTTCAAATCGTTCCTGAATGTGAAAGAGATTTGACCATTAAAACGTTCCACTCATTTGCTGCTTATTTCTTAAGACAAGAAATTAGTGTTATTAATTATCCTTCTAACTTCACTATCTTGGACGAAGAAGATCAACTAAAAATCATCAAAGATATCGCGGCGGATAGAGGTTATAAAAAGAGTGACCCAATTATCAAGAAAACCGTTAATTATATTGGTAGCTGCAAACTCAAAGAAAAGTATCCTGATGATATCAGAATTGACCATGAGAGATTTGAAGATGAGAGAACTTGTTTAGAATTCTATGAAGAATATGAAAATATCAAAGCAAGACAATACGCTTTAGATTTTGACGATTTACTTTTAAGAGCAAATCAAATTCTTACTTCTTTCCCAATGGTAAGAGCGAAATGGCAAGACCGAATTGACCATATTCTTATTGATGAGTTCCAAGACACTAATGATACAGAAGACAAATTAATTAGATTATTACTTAAGCCATCTTCAACATTGTATGTTGTTGGTGACCCAGATCAGACTATTTATACATGGAGAGGTGCTAACCAAGGCATCATCTTAGACTTAGATAAGAAATTTATCGGGGTTAAAACCGTTATTCTTGATAAAAACTACCGTAGTACTCAAAACATCCTTGATAGCGCTAACAAATTGATATCTCATAACAAAATGCGTGTTCCTAAAAATTTGTACACAGACAACATTAAAGGAAACGCGATTACTGTGAGATGCGCTGATAGTGGGCTTGCAGAAGCTGAATATGTTGCTCGAGAAATCAAAATGCTTAGAGAAGTTCAACATTATAAACTCTCTGACATTGTTATTCTTTATAGAAGCAACTATGTCACTCTTGAATTTGAAAAAGCATTAATGGCAAAGCAAATTCCATATGTCATTTATGGAGGCATGAAATTCTACCAAAGAGCCGAAATTAAGGACGTTCTTGCGTATTTCCGCCTCATAAACAACATGAAAGATGACATTTCTTTCGAGAGAATTATCAATACTCCTAGAAGAGGAATTGGCGATACTGCAACACTAAAAATTAAAAAAGCAGCTTTAGAACATAATTTATCAATGTATGAATATATTTGTGAGGATTATGCCTTAGAAGAATGTCCTCCAAAGGCTATTAATACATTGCGCTCACTCATTATGCGCATTAATCATACGCGTGATGAAATTAATAAAGACGAAGAAACCTTCTCAAAGATTCTTGAAGATTTAATTAATGATATCGGATATTACGATTACCTCTTACTCGATGAAGATGGTGATGACCGTTTAGAAAACGTCAAATCTTTATTTGAAGATTTAAGACACTTCTTGAAGAGCAACCCAGATGCTACATTTGATGAATATTTACAAAATGTCGCTCTTGTATCTGCTCAGGATGATATGGTGGAGGGAGAACACGTTACTTTAATGACAGTTCACACCGCTAAAGGACTAGAATATCCAGTCGTCTTTGTTGTTAAATTAAATCAAGGAATATTCCCATCTAATAGAGCCCTTACAGAAGGTGGCTACGCTGCTATTGAAGAAGAAAGAAGATTAGCATATGTTGCTTTCACTAGAGCTAAAGAAAGACTTTATTTAACTTATTCACACGGATTTAGCTATGTTGTTAAATCTGAATTAAGTGAATCAATGTTTATCGCTGAAAGCGGTAATTCTACCGCCAGTAGACCAACAACAAGAAATTCTTTCAGAGACAATCGCCCTTCATATCACTATAGTTATGAAGACAAAAAGAAAGATGCGGTTGTCTTTGATGATCTTCCATTTGCGGAAGAACCATTTTCTCAAGAAGTCAACAATGGTGTTGATGATTGGAAAGTTGGAGATATTTGTATACATCAAAAGTTTGGCAAAGGAGTGGTCACTGCTTTAGAAGGAGATGGCATTATTGTCGTTAACTTCGAAGGTCATGGTGAAAAAACACTTCTTGGAAATCATAAAATGATATCCAAAGGGAGCAAATAATTATGGATCCTAAATTAAGAGTAGAAGAGATTACTAAATTACTCGAAAAGTACAACTATGAATACTATGTATTAGATAATCCTTCAGTAACCGATGCGGAATACGACCGATTAATGCAAGAATTAATCGCTTTAGAAACCGCTCATCCTGAATTAAAGAGTCCATTATCACCAACTCAGAGAGTTGGAGGAATGGTCCAAGATGAATTCCAAAAAGTTACTCACAAAAGAATGATGCTCTCTTTAGCAAACGCTTTTAATGATGAAGACTTAAGAGACTTTGATAAAAAGGTCAGAGATGTTCTTCAAGTTGATAAAGTGAGATATATGGCTGAAATGAAAATTGATGGCCTTGGTATTTCTCTTGTTTATAGAAATAGACTAATTTACGCTGCTACTAGAGGAGATGGAACTGTTGGAGAAGACGTTACTAGTAACGTTATTACCATTAAATCTGTTCCTAGTCATATTGATTTAGACGATGAATATGAGATTCGTGGCGAAGTCTTTATGCCAAAGAAATCTCTTGAACGATTAAACAAAGAAAGAGAATTAGCTGGTGAACCATTATTTGCTAATGCAAGAAATGCTGCTGCTGGTAGTATTAGACAACTTGATAGTGCAATTGCTGCTAATCGTGGGCTTGATGCTTTCTGGTATTACGTTGTTAACGCTAAAGATTTTGGTTTACGTTATCACTCCGAAGCATTAAATATGGCAGATAGATTAGGATTTAAGACTAATCCAGAAAGAAGATTGTGTAATGGAATTGATGAAGTCATCGATTTCATAAATGAATATACCGAAAAAAGACCTTCTTTAGCCTATGATATTGATGGCATTGTTATCAAAGTTGATGACATGGATATGTATGATAAATTAGGTTATACATCTAAAACACCAAGATGGGCTATTGCATATAAGTTCCCACCTGAAGAAGTTATCACAAAATTAACTGATATTATTTACACAGTTGGACGTACTGGAAAGATTACTCCTAACGCTGTTTTAGAGCCTGTTAGGGTTGCTGGTAGCTTAGTCCAAAGAGCAACTTTACATAATGAAGACTTCATTAGAGAAAAGGATTTAAAAGTCGGTGATTATGTTGTTATTAGAAAGGCCGGAGATGTTATTCCAGAAGTCGTTAGACCAGTAAAAGAACGCCGTTCTGACGATGTTATTGACTTTGAAATGATTGACAAATGTCCTGTTTGTGGATCTCCACTTACTCGAATTGACGCGATGCATTTCTGCCTTAATCCTCACTGCGAAGCTAAAAAAATCGAAGGCATTATCCACTTTGCTAGTAGAGACGCTATGGACATTGAAGGACTTGGAGAAAAAGTTGCTGAACAATTCTTCAACCAAGGATTCATCCGTTCTATCAAAGACATTTATGACTTATCCCAATATCGTGATGACATTATCTCGTTAGATGGATGGAAGGATAAATCAATTGATAATTTATTAGCCGGAATTGAAAAGAGTAAAGAGAATTCATTAGAAAAAGTATTATTCGGCTTAGGTATTAAAGAAGTCGGCGAGAAAATGGCCAAAACTTTAGCAAGAAAATATGGCGATATTGACGCTTTAGCGGCAACCACTGAAGAAGAGTTGCTTGAAATTCCTGATGTTGGACCAGTTCTATCTAAATCCTTAGTCGCGTGGTTTGGCGACGAGAAAAATGTTGAACTTATTAATGAGCTAAAAGATAGAGGAGTTAACTTTAAATTCATTGGTAGCACAACTAAAGCTGCAAATTCATATTTCTCTGGTAAAACAGTTGTCTTAACTGGCACTCTTTCATCAATGGGTAGAAAAGAAGCTACTGCTTTATTAGAAGATGTTGGGGCAAAAGTCACTGGTTCAGTAAGTAAGGCCACTGACTGTGTTATTGCAGGAGAAGAAGCTGGATCTAAATTAGATAAAGCTCACGCACTTGGAATTCAAGTTCTTGGCGAAGAAGAATTCCTTGCTCTCATTAAATAAAACTTAAGACTAAAAACACCAAAATCTTTGATTAAGGTGTTTTTTATTTTATAAAAATGCATACATGTGCTAAATTTAACATGCATGAAAAAGGTCTCTAAAGAAACATTAATTATCGCTACTAGAAAACTGATGATGGAAATGTCAGATGAAGAATATGACAAATTAACATCTGATTTTGAAACCATTACTATGCAAATGGATTTAATCAAAGACATTGAAGTAGTAGATGATGTTGAACCAATGACTTTTCCTTTTGAAGTCACTAATGATTATTTAAGGGATGATGTTGTTGAAGAGACAATCACTAAAGAAGATGCATTAAAGAATTCTAAGAGAAAGAAGGGAGACTATATTGTCCTCCCTAGGGTAGTTAAATAATGGACTACAAAAGAATGACTCTCTTAGACTTACATAAGGCAATAACCGCTAAAGAAGTGGCTCCTTTTGACTTAGTTAAGCACGCAATTGAACTTGCAAAGCAAGACAAAAACAATGCTTTTGAATATATATGTGAAAAGGAAGCTTTTGAAAAAGTTAAAACTTTGGATGAAAGCAAAAAAGACAATCTTTTATATGGTGTTCCAGTAGTTATTAAAGATAATTATTCCACAAAAGATATTCCAACTACCGCTAGTAGTAAAATTCTTGAAGGATATGTTCCTATTTTTGATGCTGAAGTTGTGTCTAGATTAGAAAACGAAGGAGCAATTGTAATTGGCAAGACTACAATGGATGAACTCGCCATGGGTGGAAGCGGCACAAATGGACATTTAGGTGTTACTTATAATCCATGGGACAAATCCCATAAACATATGATTGGTGGATCGAGTAGTGGTAGCGCAGCTGCTATTAGTGCTGGCATTGTTCCTATTTCAATTGGAAGTGATACTGGTGATTCTGTTAGAAAACCTGCCTCATACGCTGGATTAGTTGGTTTCAAACCAACATGGGGAAGAATATCTAGATATGGATTATTACCATTTGCGTGTTCTTTAGACCATATAGCTTATTTCACAAGAAATGTGTTTGACAGTGCTTATCTTCTTAATGTTTTAGCAGGTAGAGATAATAAAGATATGTCTTCTTCTTTTATGAAAGTTGAAGACTACACTTCTAGATTAAATGACTCTCTTAAAGGAAAACGCATTGCGGTTATTAAAGAGATTAACGATTCAATTTCTGATAAGGAAGTTCTTAACGCTTTTAATAAAACAGTCGAGTATTTGAGGAGCGAAGGCGCGATTGTTGACTATGTTTCTATCGATAGTAAGATCTTAAAGGCTATCTATCCTACATATATTATCATTTCATCTGCAGAAGCAACGAGTAATTACGCAAATTTAGATGGCGTTAAATTCGGAAATATGATCGATGGAGATTCATATACTGACTTAGTGATTAAAACTAGAACTGAAGGAATATCTGAATACGCGAAAAGACGTTTAGTTATTGGTAGTTTCTCCCTTTTAAAAGACAATCGAGAGGAATTATTCGTTCGAGCGCAAAAATGTCGTCGAGTAATAGTTGATTCTATCAGTAAAGTACTTGAAGAGTATGATGTTATCTATAATCCAGCTAGTCCATCAATCGCTCCACTAATCAAATCAACACAAAATAAAATCGCTGATGAATACTTAATCGCCGATAACTATATGGCGTATGCAAATATGGGTGGTTTCCCATCAATAACTCTTCCAATCGGATTTGAAAAAAACATGCCTTTTGGTGCAAATTTATCGGCAAAACCCTTTGATGAGGTACTTTTGCTCAATATTGCAAACCAAATTGAAAAGTTTACAGGCTTAGCAAATATTATCGCAGGAGATGACGATGGAATTTAATGTTGTAATTGGTTTAGAAATGCATGTTGAAATGAACACTAAATCCAAAATGTTTTCATCTGCGGCAGTGAGCTACGTTGCTCCTAGTAATACTTGTCTTTCTTTACTTGATATGTCTTTCCCAGGCACTCTCCCTAGTGTTAATAAGCAAGCAATAGTTAATGCAATTAGACTATCTCACGCTTTGCATATGGAAATTAGTGATATTTTGACTTTTGAAAGGAAAAATTACTTCTATAGCGATCTTCCTAAAGGCTATCAAATAACTCAGGCATTTAATCCAATTGGCAAAAATGGATATTTAACCCTCAATAGTGGAAAAATTATTAGGATAGAAAGACTCCATATTGAAGAAGATACATGCCGCCAATTCCATATTGGCAACGAATCATATCTTGATTTTAATAGAGCAGGTATTCCACTTCTTGAGATTGTTACTTTACCTGATATTACAAGTGGTAGTGAGGCTAAAGAAGTATTAGAAACAATTCGTTCAATGGTTACTTTCCTTGATATTAGTGAAGGCAAAGCTGAACTTGGTAACTTAAGATGCGATGTTAATGTTTCATTATCAGAAAAAGGCAGTAACAAGCTTGGCCACAAAGTAGAAATTAAGAATTTAAATTCATTAGTGAACATTCAAAAAGCAGTTGATTATGAAATAAGCCGTCAGTCTAACTTGATTAAAGAAGGTAAATCAATCAAACAAGAGACTAGAAGATATGATGAAGCGCATAAAAGAACTGTTGAATTAAGAGAAAAAGTGGATGCTGTGGATTATAAGTTCTTTACCGATCCAAATATTCCACCTATTAAACTCTCGAAAGAATTTATTAAAGATGCGATAGATAGTTCTTTAGAACTTGCTAGCGAAAAGAAGGCAAGATATAAAAAACTTGGGCTTAATGATTATGATTCCTCACTTTTAGTGACTAATAAAGATATCTCTGATTATTTTGATGAAGGATTAAAAACAGGATGTTCAGTTAAATTACTCGCTAACTGGATTAACGGAGATATTCAAGCAATTCTTAATAAAGAAAATATCTCCATTAAACAATTTAATATTTCTAGTATTGAGTTAGGTAATCTCATCTCTTTGGTGGAGCAAGATAAACTATCAAATAAGCAAGCTAGAGAAATACTTTTAGAAGCTCATTCTAGTGATAAAAAAATAGAGATGGTGTTACAAGAAAGAAAATTCTCTCTTGTAAATGATGAGGCTAAGTTATTAGATATTATTAGTGAACTTTTAGACAGTAACCCTCAAATAGTTACTGACTATAAGGAAGGAAAAGACCGTGTCATTGGCTACTTAGTTGGACAAGTTAACAAAGTTACTAATGGAAACGCTAACCCGAAAATAGTTCATAAATTGATTATTCAAGAAATCAAAAGGAGATAAGAAAATGGCAATTTTAGTTACAGGTGGTACAGGTTATATTGGAAGCCATACAGTTGT
Source organism: Caryophanales bacterium UBA3668 (assembly GCA_002373085.1). Next base: position 20,887 of record DFJP01000015.1, read on the forward strand.
TCAACTATTAGAAAATAATTATGACGTCGTTATTGTTGATAATTTTGTTAATTCCAAGCCAGAAGTTCTTAACCGTATCGAAAAGATTACAGGCAAAAGACCAACGTTCTATGAGGCTGATGTCTGTGATGAGAGCAAGATGAGAGAAATCTTCAAAAAAGAGAAGATTGAAGCAATCATCCACTTCGCTGGTCTAAAGAGTGTTGGAGAATCAACTCAAAAACCTGGTTTATACATTAGAAACAATATCGGTTCAAGTATCGTTTTACTTAACTTAATGAGCGAATTTAACGTCAAAAACCTAGTATTTTCAAGTTCTGCAACAGTTTATGGTGTCCCAGATCATGTCCCACTTAAAGAGAGTGATAATATTGGTGGATGCACAAATCCATATGGTCAAACAAAGCTTGAAATTGAATATATGCTTAATGATTACGCTGCTAATCATAAAGATGCTAATATTGCTATTCTTAGATACTTTAATCCAATTGGCGCTCACGAAAGTGGACTTATTGGAGAAGACCCACAAGGTATTCCAAATAACTTAATGCCATACATTACTCAAGTTGCAGTTGGCAAACGCCCATTCCTTAATGTCTTTGGTAATGACTATAAGACACATGATGGTACAGGTGTTAGAGACTATATCCACGTTGTGGATTTAGCTAGTGGCCACTTAGCAGCCTTAAAGAAATTAGAAACCAAACCAGGCTTAGTTATTTATAACTTAGGTACTGGAACAGGAACCTCAGTCTTGGATCTAGTGAATGCTTTTGAAAAGGCTAATGGAGTTAAAATTCCATACGAAATCAAAGATAGAAGACCTGGTGATGTTGATGAAAACTACGCGGATGCCTCTAAAGCATTAAAAGAAATGGGTTGGAAAGCTAAGCTCAATATCGTTGATGCATGTCGTGATAGTTGGAATTGGCAAAAGAATAATCCAAAAGGATATGATAAGGACTAACTCCTTATCCTAATGCGCTTATAGCTCAGCTGGACAGA
>DFJP01000059.1 GCA_002373085.1 Caryophanales bacterium UBA3668
TATCAGCTTTGGCTTTAGTCTACCAAGCTGTATTTAACCATTTAACAAGTTCTCTAGATGAGTCTGTCGCAAACAATGGTTCATCCCAGTGACCTTCGCCATCAGGAGTTCTTCCATAAACCGCATATCTGGTCTTATTCCAGCAGCAGTCTATTTGGATGGTGAACATCACGTTACCTGTTTCGATATCCGCAAAGCGGAAGTCATCATAAAGTGGTCCATTTAATGGGCAGTTGTTTTTGAACCAGACATACCAGTTTTCTAGGTCAACTTTCCCACCACGTTTGACTTGTTTAATGATGTTACCCATCTTTTTGGTCTTGTTGGCTAAGCTTGAATCTTTGCAGAACCAGTCATACCAACCGGCTTTGATTTGGGTTTTGACGTCATCTGCATCAAAATTACCTTCCATGAATTCATCAATCCAGCGGAAGAGTCTTAAACGGTCCATCATTACCAGCCACGCTCCTTTCTTTCAAAGTCGAAGCAGGAATCACTGTATTTCTTCCAGATTGGATTGTCTTTGATATCCTCATCTTCAAACATGCGGATGTTTGCTCGTACTTCATTAAAGTAGTTAAGCAGAGCTTCATCGCCCTTTTCTCTCCATATTTCTTTTCCATGATGGAAATAGACATATTCTTGGGTTTTCTTGTTATAACCCAATTGGTTTTCTTTCCTTTTGCCTTCAGTTACTAGGTACATTATTTGAGCCCCCTCCATAAAGGTTTGAGTTCAACAGGTGTGTTTTCATAGTCGATTTCGTCCATACAAATCGGCTCGTCCGTTTTAAGGGAGTCGATGCAGCCTTGGATTGTATCTAGCCATCTAGCTTCATATCCACCAGTGACATCCTTTGTTTGGTTGGTTACACCGGCATCTTTATACCTTTGTAGTAAGGTTTCTAGGCCCTTTTTAGATCTTATTTCTTTTGCCATATTGTGACCCTCCTTTTATCTGGTCACTATATATATCACTCTTAAGAGTGATAATAGCAAGTTAATAAGACGCTAATTGATACAATTTCCAGCCACCAATCAGGGCCAAGAAAGGACGAAGAAGAAAAGGCCCTGACTGATGTGAAAAGGAGGTAAAGTATATGACAGATTCATACACGCAAAAGGAATTGACTTATTTGACTTATCCTAAAAAGGATTCGGTCGCAAAGTCTGGTATTTCAGAAAGAGGAATTTGCTTCCCATCTCTGAGTAAGTAGCAATCATCATCGCTACCCACAAGTTTTAAGTAACGCTTAACGATAACGTCGACATATTTTTCATCGAGTTCCATCAAATAAGCGATCCTTTCAATTTGTTCGCAAGCTATTAAAGTCGTACCACTACCACCAAATAAATCCAATACAAGCTCACCTCTACGGCTGCTATTTTGAATAAGCTTTGTGACAAGTGGGATTGGCTTCATGGTTGGATGTAGGTCCGAAGCTTGTGGACGGTCGTATTCAAGAATGGTTGTTTGGGTTCTATCATCAACGAAATAATGAGCTGCTCCCTCACGCCACCCGAACAAAATCGGTTCGTGCATATAATGGTATGGACATCTTCCTAAAACAAAGTTGTTCTTTTTCCAAATTAAGCATTCAGATAATTTAAACCCTGCTTCTTTAAAAGCTCCACGGAAGTTATAGCCTTCTGTGTCTGCATGGAAGACGTAGATAGAACCACCTGGTTTAATGCTGTTATAGAAGTTGACCATGACCTTATCAAGGAATTCCCTAAAGGATGAATCATCCATATCATCATTAAGGATTGTTCTATCGGTCATGCCGCAGTCATATCCACCACGTTCTTTGTACTGTTTTCCTTTTTTGCCTATGGCAACGTTATAAGGTGGGTCAGTTTCGATTAAATCGGCCACTTTCCCATCCATCAATTTTTCAACGTCTTCTTTTATAGTGGAATCACCACACATTAAGCGGTGTTTTCCTAAGACGTAGATGTCGCCTCTTTTGGAATAAGGGTTTTCAGGTAGCTCTTCGTTTTCATCAAAATCATCATCTTTAGTTTCGGTCTTTAAAATCGAATCCAGATCATCAAAACCAAATTGGACCATGTCGACATCATCAAGGGCTAAAAGTTCTTCCCTTAATAAATCAAAATTCCAATCTGATAATTCACTGGTTTTATTATCGACGATTCTAAATTGACGGATTTGCTCATCGCTTAAGTCATCCGCAACGATGCAAGGCACTTCATCTAAACCTAACTTATTTGCAGCTTTTAGTCTGGTATGACCAGTAACGATGACATTGTTCTTATCAATGACAATTGGCACTTTGAAGCCATAGGCTTTAATTGAATTAGCTACAGCATCAACTGCTTTATCGTTATCCCTAGGGTTTTTGTCATAGGGAACGAGTTCCTTAGTCTTCTTCATCACTATTGTCACTGGCATTTTTCCATTCCTCCTTAGTTGCTTCTAACTTCTTCTCGGCAAGCTCAAGTTCTTCTCGTTTATCAGAGAACTGTCTTCCGAATCTTTGCGTTAATAAATAAATGAGTGCATTTAAATTAGGTTCCGATTCGCGTTTAACACGATGAACCTTCTTTTTCGGTTTACTTCCATCTTGCTTATCTTCTAACCACGTATCTTCTGTGACATAGGTGCTACCCATCGCCACTTTATATAAAGCTGTGAAAGCAGCATCTAAAACGTAGTCATCTGCATCTTTAAAAGCTTCTTCGATTTCAGGATGTTTCTTTTTTAGCCTAGAAAAGTACGCCTGCTCTAAATGGAGGCGTTCACAGATTTGATATTGCGTATATCCTTTTTTAGATAAATCAACGATCAGCTCTCGAACCTTTGGCCACGAATCAACACCGGTAGAAGCTTGCCACTTTTCAAAGGCATCCATTTTCTTCTTCATGGTTGGTCCTCCGAATTGTGTAATAAGCAAAAAACCTACGATTTCTCGCAGGCTTTCTATAGCTTTCGCCAATTCTACATTACAGTATCATTTGACTGATTTCAACATATCGCTATGGTTCACAATGGACCATAAAGGTCCAACATGCTATTTACTCATACTCTAAGACATTAATCGCTTCCCAATGCCATCTTTTAGCTGTTGATAATGAAACATACATTTTTTCACATATGCTCGTCCACGAATATTCATTAAGGTAACGCATGATAAGAAGGGTTTGATAATCTGCATTGTCGAGCTTTTCAATCGCTTTAATCACTTCTGCTTTTGCAGCTTCAAATTCCTCTTCTAACTTTTCGATTTCCTTTTCGACTTCCATGATTTTATCAATCCACTTAATGAAAGGTGCTTGGGTGTTTCTGGTTTTTTGAACTAAAGGTTTGTCGTAGTTACCACCAGGAATTGAATTTGCTAACTCTTCGAAAGTTTGCCTTTTTAGTTGTAGCTGTTCTATACGATGTCGAATTCGCATTGGCTTTTGTAAGAATTCTTTGCTAGTCATAACTACTCTCCTTTTAAATCTGCTTTAACGGCATCTAATACCGCGTTTTGAACGTCGCTTTTTCCTTGAAGCACTTTTAGTGCGTGTTCATCAATGGTTCCATCAGCGACTAAATGGATAACCACTACTGTTGATGCCTTTTGTCCTTGACGATAAAGTCTTGCGTTAGTTTGCTGATAAGCTTCTAAAGAGAAACATAATGAGTACCAAACAATTGTGTTTCCTCCGCTTTGTAAATTTAAGCCGTGGCCCGCAGACATTGGATGGATAAGACCAACACTAATTTCACCCTTATTCCATCTAGCTATTGATTCATCGCTTTTTATTTCATCAAATGTGATGTTGGGAATTGTAGAAAGCTTTGCTTTAATCCTTTCTAAATCGTGTTTGAACCAATAGGCACATAGTATCGGCTTTCCATTAGCTTGTTCGATAATATCCTCTAAGGCATCTAGCTTTTTATCGTGGATATCAACATACTCTTTTGACTCTTCCTCATAGATTGCACCATTAGCTACTTGAAGAAGTTTATTGGATAACACCGCCGCATTTGCTGCAGTTATTACTTCGCCTTTGATTTCTATAGCTAGTTGCCTTTTGAAATTGCGGTATTTTTTATATTCAGAATCAGATAGATAAACCTTATATTCAGTTTTGATTAAGTCAGGCATCTTTAGATGGTCAACGGCATTCATCGAAATTGTAATGTCAGATATTTTCCTAAAAATTGCTTCTTCTGCACCACTAATAGGAATGTATTCGAATACGACATTGCCGTTAGATGCACCAGGGATAAAATAAAGGCTTCTGTAGTGAGTGATGAATCTTCCTAATCGCTGGCCCAGATCTAGTATGCGGTATTCCCCCCAAAGATCAATCAAAGAGTTCGGTGCCGGTGTACCAGTTAATCCTATGATTCTATTTATCATCGGTCTAATTTGGCACATGGCTTTAAATCTTTTAGATTTGCCATTCTTAAATGAAGACAATTCATCAATAACAACGGTATCGAAGTCGAAGTCTAGTACATGGGTAGAAAACTTCTCTACCAGCCACACCAGATTCTCCCTGTTGATAATGTAGATATCAGCTTGGCTCCTAAAGGCAGCGATTCTTTCTTTTTCAGTTCCAATCCCCACTGCTACTTTAAGATTTTTAAGATGATCCCATTTCTTTAATTCTTCAGGCCAAGTAATCTTTCCAATTCTTAATGGGGCAATCACAAGAACCTTATGAACATCAAAGTAGTCAAACAATAAGTTGTTTAAAGCTGTCAATGTGCAGACAGTTTTACCTAAACCCATATCAAGGAGTAAGGCACTAACCTTATGACTTTCGATAAAGTTAGCGGCATATTCCTGATAAGAATGCGGAACATAGTTCATTGTGATTCACCTCCTTTAATTTCATCAATGATGTTGGGTATGTCTTTTTTGTTATCGAGAACATAGACTTTGAATCCTAATTCTCTTAACTGTTTGATTCTTTTAACTTGAATCGGTCTTGGCTTCTTGCCGGGTGCTTTCACTTCCACGAATGCAACGCGACCAATTTTCACCAAGATGATACGGTCCGGATACCCATTAACCGTAGATAGGAACTTAAGTGCTAGACCACCTATTTTCTTGACTTCCTTGCATAGCTTTTCTTCGATAGATTTTTCTTCTGCCATATGCTCTCCGTGAACAACTGAACGAACAGAACAACTTTTTTCTATATAGTTATAAATGTGTGTGTTTCTTATGCGTTTTTACGGCTTTTTCTACTATTTTTAACATTACAGATAGAATTATTGTTCAAGTTGTTCATAGCGGCTTCTAATACAGAGTATTACTTTACTGAACAACTGCCTGAACAACCATTTTCGTGGATGAAAAAGTTGTTCAGTTGTTCACTATTTTTCGACTTTGACGTAGACGCGTTGTCTGCCATAGATAGGAAGTTGTTCAAGATTGTCGGACTTGTTCCAGCCTTTAAGTCGAGTCATGATTGCTTTTATGGCGTATGAGTCGGTTGGCTTTAAATCTTCTTTTTTATTACCAAAGCACTCTACCCAAATCTCCATATTAGACACCATCGTTCTAGTTACGGTGCCAACTCGAGTTTTTCCGATATATTCATCACCGCGTAAGAATGCAAGACGTTCTTCTAAAGTCATCACATCCCAGTCGGTTGGAAGTTTTTTGTTTAAGTATTCGATGACAAGACCTTCGCGTTCATCTTGTTCCATCGCTTCATTTTGTTCGGACTGTGCAAGCTCTTCTAGCTCATAAGAGAGGAATAAAGGTTCGTCTTTGCTTGCTAACACTTTCACTTCCGCCCATATTTGGTCAACTTCAGCTTGGGTCAAATCCCACGCTTTTTTGCTTCCCTCACCAGTCGCCTTCACTACCCAGAAACGACGGTTGCCAGTAACGTCACGTAGGAAGCCGTTTTCACTATTAGTGGTAGCAAAGAATATACATTGTCTAGGATGACTTGTGACCCTTCTTCCAAAGGAAGCTCTGTACTTATCATCCTGTCTACTAATGAAAGCTTTGACCTTATCGACGTCAGCTTTTTTCATACCAGCTAACTCGCCGATTTCTAAGATCCAATAACCCTGCAACTTTTCAGCCGCGGTTTTATCGTTCATATCAGAAACGCTTAATGAATCATTGAACCAATCCATCCCTAATTTTGCGATAAGGGTAGACTTGCCTGTTCCTTGCTTTGTGTTTAAGCAAAGGACACTATCAAACTTAAGTGCTGGTTTATAGACACGCATATAAGCAGCACATAACGTTTTCCTTATTACCGCTCGTACGTAGTTATTATCAGCCGCACCGAAGTAGTCTATTAAAAGCGTATCCACTCTATTAACGCCGTCCCATTCAGGTAGGGATTCGAAATACTGCTTAATTGGGTGGTAGCTTCTATCATCAGCCACTTTGGTTATTGCCGTTAGATAAGTCTCTTTAGAGAAATGGCCATAAGTCTCATCGATATAACATATGATTTGAGCATCATCAGCATCTCGCCAAAACCTTGATGGATGGTTCCAAGGCACTTCGCCTATTATTTCCATCCCATCGGCTAGCTGATTAAAGACAATATTTTGGAGATATTTATCATTTCGTAATATTAAGAGCAAATTTTGAAGCGTATTAGCGATAATACCGTTTTTGCCATATTTGAGTTTCTTTTCCCAGTTTTGAGAAACGTACTCATCAGGTTTAACATAGTTAGGGTCCGCTAGAACTTTATTAGTCCAGAACTTTTTAACGCTAGGAATAATAGTCGCATCGATTTCCTCTTTTTCTAGAGGTGGCACCATATGTTCTTCGTTATAGCGGTAAATGGCTTCGACTGCTTCATCGCAGAAACCAATAGCTTTAACGATGATAGCGGCTTGTCTAGAGAGTTCGCAGTTACGCCCACCTTCTTTGGTTTTACCAATATTCTTTTCAAAGTCTTCCTCTTCAAAGAAGGTATCAACCGTCAAAGGTCCA
>DFJP01000080.1 GCA_002373085.1 Caryophanales bacterium UBA3668
TCTGTTTCACAGTTAACTTCTAAAACAACAGTCTTGCCACATTTTGGGCATTTCACTGCTAAGGCTAAGCCTTCTGCAGCAATACGGTCTGCTTTCTTAGCAGCTTTGGCAATGCCTTTTTCTCTTAACCAGTCACATGCCTTATCGACATCATTGTCACAAGCTTCGAGTGCGGCTTTACAATCGTTTAATCCAGCACCGGTTCTATCACGGAGATCTTTGATTAACTTAATATCGGCCATAATTATTTCTCCTCTGGTTTTGGTTCGGCTTTTTTAGCAGGTTTCTTTGCTGCTGGTTTTTTAGCAGCAGCTGGTTTTTCTTCTTTCTTTAATTCGGCTTCTTCAGCGGCAACAGCAGCAGCCTTATCGTGGCTTGCTTGACGTAAAGCTTGTTCTCTTTCATAAGCTTCTTGTCTTGCAGCTCTTTCAGCACGAATTTTTGCTAATTTTTCAGCATTTTCTCTATCTGTTTGTTTGATGACTTCTTTCATAGTGACATCTTCACCTTCGTCTTTTGTATAAGCAACGACTGGTAAGCCACCTTTGCTTTCAACGATAGCATCAGCGATAACCGCTAAGATTAAGCTAACGCTTCTGATTGCATCATCATTTGCTGGAATGACATAGTCAACTAAATCTGGATCACTGTTTGTATCGATGATACCAAAGATTGGGACTCCGAGTTTTCTAGCTTCTGCAACAGCATTATGTTCGAGGTTTGGATCAATGACAAAGAGTGCATTTGGGATCTTTCTCATTTCTTTAATGCCATCTAAATTCTTAGAGAGCTTTTCTTTTTCTTTTCTTAATTGAGCAGCTTCAACTTTTGGTAATAAGTCGAGTTCGCCTTCTTCTTCTCTTCTTTCAAGTTCTTTTAAGAATCTGATACGACCTTGAATGGTCTTGAAGTTGGTGAGTGTTCCACCTAACCAACGGTTGGTGATGTAGAAGCTTCCGGAACGTAATGCTTCAGCTTCAACTGCTTCTTTACATTGTTTCTTTGTTCCAACAAAGAGAACTTTACCGCCATTATCGACGATTTCTTTCATTGCTTTATAAGCAACGATGATTAAGTCTACAGTCTTTTGTAAATCGATGATGTAGACACCGTTACGAGCGCCATAGATGTATTTCTTCATCTTTGGGTTCCAACGTCTTGTTTGATGACCAAAATGTGCACCAGCTTCTAAAAGCTTTTTCATGGTGATAATTGGTGCATCAGGATCATGCATAACTGCTTCCATTGTGGCTGGAGCAGCTGCTTCTACTGCTTTTTCTTCAGCAGCGACAACTTTTGTTTCTTCGCTCATTTTGAGCCTCCTTATGTTTTTGCCTCCACCGCTTCTAACAACCACCCTCGCTAAAGCGAGACAATGGGGTTGAATCCACGATGTGTGTAGTCTGTATATCTATACAGCGTGTTAATCATACCAAAATACAATATGTTCAACAAGAGAAAAATATAAATATTTTGCTGATTATTTCTTTCTCGCTCGAGGATGAGCCGCTAAATAGGTTTCTTTCATCGATTCCTCAGTAACGTGAGTATATACCTGTGTAGTGTTTAAACTCTCATGGCCTAATAATTCTTGAATAATCCTTAAATCAGCACCATTTTCTAATAAATGAGTAGCAAAGCTATGTCTAAGAATATGAGGGTGCAATCCAACAAAGGAACCAGTTTTTTGTTCTATTTGATCAAGAATGTATTCGAGCCCTCTAGTCGTTAACTTATTTCCGTGGTCATTTAAGAAGAGTACTTTAGTGCCTTCTTTATTCCTACTAGCAAGTTCCATACGCGTTGTTTTCATGTAGGTTTCGATGTCTTTTTTGCATTCTTCGGATATTGGAACAATTCTTTCTTTGTTTCCTTTTCCTAATACTCGAAGGGTTCTTCTAGGAAGAGAAACCGATTGAAGTTCTAAAGAAACTAACTCGCTAGCGCGGATTCCAGAATAATATAGAGTGGACAAAATCGCTTGGTCTCGATAGGCAAGTAAATCATCTCTTTTTTTATTCTCATCTAAAATCTCTCTCACTTGGTCTTTATACAAAAACTTTGGGAGAGTCTTTTCGGTTTTTGGAGATGAGACAAACACAAATGGATTGTCTTTGACCATTTCTCTACGGACCATGTATTTATAGAAGTGCCTTAAGGCACATAGTCTTCTTTTGCAGCTTCTTTTGGAAACGCCACTATTGAGTTCATCAGTTAAGAAGTTACGGATGACAATTTGATCCACTTCTTCCATATCAAGTCCTTCTTCGGAAAGGAAACGGAAGAATTTGTCAATATCTCGAGAATAGGAAATGATAGTCTGAGAAGAATAATTTCTCTCATATCTTAAATAATTAAGAAAGTCTGCAGTTTGTCTATTCATAGCTCACCTAATATCATAACAAAAAAAGACGTTAACTGCGTCTTCTTTTGATTATCTTTTCCATGTGATTACATTTTGGATAATTAGTGCATCCAAGGAAATATCCATATTTACCGCGTTTCTTTACGAGATAACCGGTTTCACAATCAGGACATTTCTTCACATATTCAGATTCTTGAGTTTCTGGTTTTGGAGCTTTTTCTATGTAGTTACAGGTTGGGTAACCACTACAAGCAACAAAGGTTTTACCTTTAGAGTACGCTCTTTCGACAAGTGGTTTACCACAAATTGGGCAATTTCTACCAACGTAAACTACTTCTTTCTTTTCTTTTTTAACATAGTTACAGGTTGGGTAATTAGAGCAACCAATGAAGCGTCCGTTTTTGCCTTCTTTATAGACTAAAGGAGCACCACATTTTGGACACATTTCTCCAGTAGGTTCAGCCTCATCAACATACATGATTTTATATGCATTATCAATTTTATTGATAAAGTCATAATAGAAATCAGAGATGATAGATAACGAACTCTCTCCACCTTCAGAAATAGAGTCAAGTTTGGCTTCCATTTCAGCGGTATATTTAGCATCAACAATTTCTGGGAAATATTTATCTAATACGTGAGCGGTTTTCTTGCCTTGATCAGTAACAGTCAAAATACCTTTTTCTTCAACAACATATTTTCTCTTCTTTAAAGTTGAGATTGTTGAAGCGTAAGTTGATGGTCTACCAATACCTACTTCTTCCATTAGTTTAACGATTTTAGCTTCGCTATAACGTGATGGAGGGGCAGTAAATTTTTGTTCAATACTGCTATTAACAATACTGAAATTATCACCAACATTGACATCTGGTAATTCTTTGTAATGTTTCTTATCGTCTTCTTCTTTATAGATGATTTCATAACCTTGGAATAAGGTTCTTGTGAAGTCTGTTTTAAATTTCACTCCGTTGACATCTAAGGTAATAGTAAGAATTTCTTCTTTCTTTCCTTTTAATAATGAAGCGATAGTACGATTATAAATTAATTTATAAAGGTTATATTGATCAGGAGTTAAATATTGTCTAACTGATTCTGGGGTTTGGTGATTAGCGGTTGGCCTAATAGCTTCATGAGCATCTTGCGCTAATTCGCCAGCTTTAACTTTTTTAGGCGAACCTAAATACTCTTTTCCAAAGTGGTCTAAAATGAATTTCTTTGCTCTTTCAATAAAGATAGGCGCTAAACGAGTAGAGTCAGTTCTCATATAGGTAATTAAACCCATATGCTCGCCATTAACATTAATACCTTCGTAAAGTGATTGAGCCACTCTTTGAGTTTTATCGGTTTTAAATTTTAAACGCGAGAAAGCTTCTTGTTGAAGAGTAGAAGTAGTAAATGGTTCTTTACTATCAATAGTCTTAACTGTACGTTCAACATTAGTCACTACTGCTTTATCTTTTAATAGTTTTAAGATAGCTTCAGCGTGTTCTTTTGTAAGGATTTCTTTCTTGCCATCTTTATCGCAAACGAAAGATAATTCATGTTCTTTGTTATTTAATAAAATAACACAATTAATTTTATAGTATTCTTCTGGGACGAATGATTCGATTTTAACTTCTTGATCAGCGGCGAGTTTTAATGTTGCTGATTGAACTCTTCCTGCACTCTTAGAGTGAATCTTTTTATTTAGCAAAGCAGAAAGCTTAAAACCGATAATACGGTCAAGCATTCTTCTAGTTTCTTGAGATGAGACTAACGCTAAATCGATGGTGCGTGGATGCTTCATCGCTTCACCAATTGAATCACGGGTAATTTCGTGGAATTCAAGTCTCTTATTAGTAGCAATATCTAAATCAAGCACTTTTGCTAAGTGCCAGGCAATAGCTTCTCCTTCTCTATCAGGGTCGGTTGC
>DFJP01000053.1 GCA_002373085.1 Caryophanales bacterium UBA3668
GACGTATGAGAAGATAACTTTACTTTTATCAAGCGTATATTCACAAGAAATGAGATTCATATCCATATTTAGGTTTTTTACCTCATTTTTGCAGATTTCTAATGCAATTTGGGCATCTTTCAAATTTATTTCATGTAATTTTACGTCTACATCGGTGGCTTTTCTAACGATTGGTTTGAGGTCGAGGACACTCTTATATTGGCCGATAGCAATAGGTTCAAAACCTACTTCTCCTAACTCTGGTCCGTGTGTTGTTTCGACTACAACTTTATCCCCAATTTTAAGGTCTAAATCTTTGTATCCGAAAAAGTAAGCGTGAGTGGAATAATGGAATTTCACCCCGACATAATGGCTATATTTATTTTGCAATTGTTCGTCCATACTTTTACTCCTTTACGAGCTTGATAATTAGGTGGTCAATAAGTAGACCAATATTCACGTTAAGATTAACGATATTTCTGTTTTTAAGAATCTCAACAAGAGAATCTTCGATGTGTGGAAGTTTCTCTGATAGAGTGACTAACATTGTAGCATAACTCTTAAGACTTATTTCTCTATTTGAAATAATATTGAGAATATCTTCGTATGCTTGAGACAATAAATCAACAAAGAATCTTAATTCTTCCTTGGTTTTAATAATTGGAATGATTTCTTTTTGAGAATAGTAGATAACATCTTTATAACTACCACCCGCCATAGTGTCTAATAAGCCAGTAAAAGCTTTTTTGGCTTCAAAATAGTTTTCACTTGCTTCTTCATCTTGAAGGAAATCATAAATGAGTTCCCCATCATTATAGAAATATGAGAGGAGTTCAGCGTCTTGTTGATCCACAAGTAGACCTTCAGCATCTCTAATAACTTGATCTCTTGGTAGACTCTTTAAAGGAAGGGTTTGACATCTACTCACAATTGTTGGAAGAACATTATTAATGTTATTAGTTGTTAAGAAAGCATAGATTTCGCTCTCTGGCTCTTCCAAAAATTTAAGAACTGAATTTATAGCCTCAAGAGTCATGTTCTCAACTAAATTTATGATATAAATCATAACCCCTTTAGTTTCAAAAGCGGTTTTTTCAAATCTAGATTCAATATTAAGAACATCTTCTTTTTTTATTGTAGCTTTGCTACCATCAAGTTTGATGATGTCAGGATAGTTATCACTATCAACGCGCATACAAGTTATGCAATTATCGCACGCTAAAGGAGATGGCTCATCGCATATGACTGATTTTGCAAGGTATTTAGCAACTTCGTATAAAGGCGTGCCTGGATTACCTACGAGTAAATAAGCATGCGAAAGAGTATGACTCTCAAGAGCGTTCGTAAATGTTTTATATATGATTGGTTGGTTTTCTTTTAAATATCTTCCTATTTGCATAGTCTACTCAATATTGCGTCTAAAGTTGCTTTAGCAACGCTATCGCGATCTTGAGAAGCATCAATAATTACATAACGGTCTGGATAACGTCTTGCTAATTCTAAGAATGTATCTCTAACCTTGTTATGGAATTCAATCTTCTCTAAGTCTAATCTATTTACTTCTCGATTAGCGTTACTAGCAATTCTTGCTAGACCAATTTCTGGTTTGATATCGAAAAGCAATGTTAAGTCTGGCCAAGTATTTTCGGTGGCGAATAAATTAATATTTAAAATATTATCGACTCCTAAACCTCTAGCACCACCTTGATACGCTAAAGAGGAATCCAAATAACGGTCGCAAATGACGATTTTACCTTCTTTAAGAGCTGGCCAAACTTTTTCAACAAGGTGTTGTCTTCTACTTGCGGCATATAAAAGGGCTTCAGTACGTGGATCCATAGCGGTATTACCTTTATCTAAGATAACGTTTCTAATTTGTTCGGAGATTGGTGTACCACCTGGTTCACGAGTTCTAACGATTTGATAACCTTTTTCTTCAAGTGCTTTTACGGCAGCTTCCACTGCGGTAGTTTTTCCTGAACCTTCAGGTCCTTCAAGAGTAATAAACATATAAGAAACCCCCTATATTAGATTTTGTGACGCCCTTCGAGTGCCTTGGATAAGGTTAGAGGGTCAACGTAATCGAGATTACCTCCAATTTGAAGTCCATAGGCGAGTCTTGTGACTTTCACATTATATTTTTGTAATAACTTTGCTAAATACATTGATGTGGTTTCACCATCCACTGTTGGGTTAGTGGCTAAAATCACTTCTTCGAAATGGCTGTCATCAAGTCTTTTTAATAATGAATCGATATTTAGGCGATCAAGAGTCATCCCTTTGGCTAATGAAAGTTCGCCATTTAAGACATGATATTGTCCATGATATGAATCACTTTTTTCGATTGAAATAACATCTTTTGGATATGAGACTACCATTAAGATATTATCTTCTCTATTTTTATCGTCACAGATGTAGCAACCATCAATATCGGTAATCATTCCACATGTTGGGCAGAAGTGAATGTTTTCTTTCAACTCCGATATTGCTCTAGCAATAGACTTTAATTCGTCATCAGAAAAATCAAGTAGAGAATACGCCATACGTTCAGCGCTTTTCTTTCCTAC
>DFJP01000011.1 GCA_002373085.1 Caryophanales bacterium UBA3668
GATTTCAAAAGACGATCAACATTCTCTAGTAAAACAAATGGTGGTCTTTTAACCTGCAAGATTTCATTAATTTGCCACCAAAGGACACCTTTTTTGCCTTCAATACCATGAGACTTTGAAAGGGTATGAGCAACTGAATAGTCCTGACATGGGAATCCGCCTGTGAGTAGCGTGTGGTCAGGTATGCTTGCTTTATCCACTTTGGAGATATCGATATTTGAATTATCAACAGCATGTGGGAAACGCATGTTATAACAATCGAAAGCATGTTGTGTTTTAGTTGATGGTTCCCATTGATTGGCCCATACGAATTTCCATGGACCTTTTTCTATGGCTCTACCATCTTCCCCAATAGCAGTAATATTATTAAGGCCTACACGGAAGCCACCAACACCTGCAAATAATTCAATAACAGTCTTTTTCATATGCTTAAGTCTACACTAAAGATAATACAGGATCAAGGAAAAAATGTAAAGATCAAATAAATTCTTTAGATAATTTATTGTTATATACGTGCGTAAATGCGTGCTGTAAAAGAATTATGTGGTTTGATATGATTATTTCATGAGCGAACCTGTATATAACTCTATACAAGAATTACTAGACCAACTTAAGACCGGATGCGGTCATACCTTTAACGAGCTTGATGTTAATCACCGTCTTACTGGCGAAGCAAGAAACGATAAAGGTGCTCTAGGCAAAATAGTGGAAGAGGGTGTTTTTCATTATTCAGTCAATTCTAGACCAGAAGCTGATTTTGCTAATTTGGGTGTTGAGTTAAAAACTACAGGTTATAACAAAACAAGAAATGGTCTCTCATTTAAAGAAAGACTCCCATTAAATACTTTTAATTACCAAAAAGTCGAGAATCAGAAGTTCGAAGATAGCGATATGTGGCATAAATGCCAACAATTACTTATTGCTTTATATGAATATCTTGATGGTAAAACCTATGGCGAGATGACTTTGGATTCAGGTTTCTATCACACATTTACGCCTGCTGATATTGAAGTCATTAAAAGCGACTATAACTTATTACAAAATAAAATTAAAAGCGGCAAAGCCAATACAATATCTCAAAGAGATACTAATTATTTAGAAGCTTGTACAGCAGGAGCAGGTCACGGCAAAGTTGATTCAGCTGCTACTGCCCATTATGGTGTTGATTTAAAGCCTAGAAAGTTTGCTCTTAAACCAGCTTATATGACTGGCGTTCTCCGTAGACTTTTTTCTAATGGTGAAATCGAAAGTGTTGTCGATTATGAAGAATTAAAGACCAAAACTATAGAAGAAGTTATCACTGACCGCATGAGCTACTATGTTGGTAAGGATGAAGACTACTTTAAGAATCTAATCGCTGGTGAAGAAGAACCAAAGAACAGATTTGAACGCTATGCCGCTAAAATGCTCGGTATTAAAGGAATCATCAATGACGCCGATGAATTCGTGAAAGCTAATATCATCTGCAAAACAATAAGAGTGGAAGAAAATGGAAACATTGAACAGAATATGTCATTCCCTGCTTTTAGCTTTTTAGATGTCGCTAATCAAGAATGGGAAGATAGTGACTTCCGCGAAATGATGATAAATAGAAAATTCATGTTTGTAATCTTTAAAAAGATTAATGGCAAATATCAATTCTCTAAAGTTAAGTTTTGGTCCATTCCTGAAGAGATATTAGATAACGATGGCCGCAAAGTATTTGAAAAATTAAAAGCGGTGCTATTATCTGGTAATATCGTTAGGGGATTTAAAACTGATAAAAACGGTAAAACGACTCGACTAAACAACTTCCCGAAATCCGCTTCGAATCCATATATTCATATCAGACCACACGGTTTAACTGGTGCAGATACCAATCCGCTCCCTGTTCCTGATAAGCTTACAGGAGTGACTGAATATACAAAACAATGCTTCTGGTTAAAGAAGTCATATATCATAGAAATCATTAATGAATAAAAAGACCAGTTAGTTATTTCGCTAGCTGGTTTTTTAGTCCTTAAGATAATCGATTGTTAATCCTTTGTCCTCGTTTTCGTGTATCGCATCAAATAGCGGCTTTAGGAAATATACATTTTCTTCTTTAATTGGCTCTGGTCTTTTAAACCAGTCCCATACTCTTTCGTCGAAATGAGGTTCACCTGTTTTCATATCGAAGCTTGAATTTTTTATATATTCCATAGGAATAACAATCTGATATAGTTTTTTATTCCAATAACCATAAGCACATAAATAGTCCGTTCCGCTTTTCATCCTCTCTTCAGAAGTTTTCATTAAATTCTCGAGTGTTGGTGCGGTAGTAGTGACAAGCTGCCCATATAAGAAGCCCAGCATTTCATCGGACTCTGCTAGTGATGCGATTTCTCTTACTTTTCTATAAGTTTTAGCCTTACATGTTGGTGGGAACATGAAATAGCGGCATTTTTTGTTGGTGTTAAGTGTAACAATTTCCGTCATTATTGGAGTTCCGCACTCATCTTCTAGTTGAGAAGTGGGGGTAACCTCGCCTTCTTTTGGTTCATGCTTGATGGTCAATATAACCATTAACATAGCTATGAAGTTACCTAGCATATTCACGAAAGAATCAGAATAAACATGTTTTAGATTAGTTACTGTAAACAAATCATCTCCGGTTTTGATTATTCTGCCATCACCCAAAGACTGGAACATCTCCATTGTTACAGCATATTTAAGCTTGCCTTCTTTAGGATAATAAGTTCCATCGGTTACCAGTGATAATTGAACACCATTAATCTTTTTTATACATTCGAAGATTTTGGCATTAATATCTTCACATTCTTTGCTTGCTTTAAATTCTGCTTGCATAGTTTTTAGTAACAAATAAACATCATTAATTAAATATTTAAAATCTGAAATAAGACACTTATTATCGCCTTTAAGATGAATATTTAAATATTCACTGAACGGTATTTCTGGTATTTCAGCAGGGATGTACTTTTTCATTCCTGCCATCAAAGCTTCTCTGTTGTATTCCAAATCGTAGTCGAAATTACCAGCTAAGAAATATTGTTCCTCGCCTTCAGTACAATTCCAAAGAAAAACGGTGACTTGGTTTTCTAATTCAACTGGGAGTGATCCAGGTTCAGATACCATTTTTAAATACTCTGATATTTTGCTGTTTTTCTTGAAGAAATCATCCCTGACACGTTTGTACGCTAATCTGCCTACGTGGTTGCATCTAACATTGAAGGCATTAAAAACGTCATAGATATTTCTTAAGAATGTTTCTATAGGAGTTCTAGCTTCAAAAAGCGAACCATCAAGCTTAATGCTTAATGCTGCTTCAACGCAGGAATAAAATAATCTTGTTGCAGCTACAACAGCATCGATGTTTGCTTTATCGCCGGTCTCCTTTAAGTGACTATCTAATATTGATTCATAAATCGATTTAACGGTGGTGTTGACGTAGTCACCATATCTTGTGAAGTTTTGATATTGTGTGGCTAATGCTTCGCACATTAAATCAAAATCTTCTTTATCTTCAGGGTCAATTTCAAATTTAGAGAAAAGATAATCCTTTTTATTGTCGTTTAGGATTTTCAAAAAGAATCCTTTAAACTCAGCAGTTCTATCTTTTTTAGTGTATGAATCTATATCGGAAGGAACAATAGGGCGAGCACCTGTGTAAATGCCTTTTAGTTTTTCATCGCCATAGATGTCTGCTTTTTGGATGGCTAAAAGTTGACCGATTATTGTTTGGCCACTAAGTTTTAACTCATCCTTCTGACAGTCATGGATGATATGTAAAAAGGTCGATAAATTAGTTTTGCTCATCATGACTCTTCCTTATTGCAAACCAAAGAGGGTCTAAAAATACCATAAATGGGTCATTAGTTATTTTAATATCAATTTCAGATTTCTTTAAGAGGTCATCGACACTTATGCAGTAAGATAATATAGAATCGTACTGTCCAGCATAAACGCAAATAAACAATGTAGAATTGTATTTCTCTCTAGGCATTTTATCTAAATAATATCTATTGTTTTGTTCTAATTCGCAACCAACATGCATAGATGCCCAAAAGAAAGTGGTGGCGTGATTATTGTATGCTAAAGTTGCCATCTTTCTTATCTTTCTAGATAAAGTTGCTCTGGACATAGATTGTGTTGCCATCCATCTGACATTGTTGTCTTCGGTAATCAACAAGCATTCAGTTGATAAGAAACCGTTTGCTTTTCTAACGCTATTTAAAATGCGGTCTAAATAGTTCGTAAACATTTCTTCAAAAGAATTCCCTTTAAGAACAGGATTTTCTTTGAATGGGATAGGGATATCTTCGGTATAAACGGTATAACCGTTTTCGTCAAATACCAAATCTTCAATCATCGTGTCATATATTATCTGCTTTGTTAGTGGATAGTATGTTCCATCATAGTAATAAGCAAAGCCATTTTTTCTGCATTCAGGAAGTTGGTCATGTATCTTTTTGTTTAGCTTTTTCAATCTATCTGAACTTGCTAATAAGTCTTCAACTCTATTCCAAAATTTAGTTAGAGCAGTAATTGCATCAAATAGTCCGGGTAAAAGATTCTTTTTATCACTATCTAGATAAAAGGCATATTGTTCTGTGAAGAAAACATACTCTCTATTTTTAGGTATCCCAGTACCTTCGATAGCTTTAATTGTATTGTTGAATCCAAAAACAGCATCTTCGTCCAGCATAACCGACGCCTTTATGTCGTGATAATCAACATGGTCATAGACAATTATGCTTGCACCCTTTTGAATCGGTAGTGGAAGTGATCCTGGCTCAGAAGCCATTTTTATATATTTACTCAGTCTCACATTGTTGTAGATTAATTCATTTCTTACATCTTGATAAATCGCTAGTCCTTTATGGTCGCAACGTTTCTCAAAGGCTTTAAACGAATTGAAGAAATTTTGAAAAACATTATCTAGTTGAGCTCTACTGTCTACCAAAGGTTTGCTTTTATCTACTTTTGCGAATTCTTTTAAGGCATTGAAAAACATTGTTTTTGCCGAATAAACAGCATCTTCGTTATTATCAATTCCTTTAGGAAGGTCTAAATCTAGTAGATATTTATACAGCTTTTTAACGCTATTGCTTTCCCCGGCGATGTCACCGTATTTCATAAAGTTCTCAAATTGCATAGCAATCGCTTTACAGAGAAGTTCATAATTTTGTTTCTCTTCAGAGTCGATGTCAAAAGCATCAAAGAAGTCTAATATTCTATTTTTGTTAAGGGTATCCATGAGATACTCTTTTTCTTTATTTGTAAGCGACGGATTTGGGAAATGATTCATTAATTCTTCAGATAGATTCCTAATACCATTGCAGATACTTTTTAATGTGTCATCGCTTAAATATATTGGACCGTCTTTGCCGGCCGCATTAAAAAAGCCCGTCAAAAAATCTTTTCTATTTTTTATAGAAGAATTTCTTAATTCATAAATTCTTAAAAAGAATTTAGAAAAGTTACTCACGATTTTTCTTATCCTTTCTTTAACGCGTACCGTGTGGGTACAACACCTATATTTTAATATTTTAACGTGAGCTTGAACAATGAATTATAACCAGCGTGGTGATAGTTCAGATCAGACTCATAAAAAACTGGTAATGCCGGCTATGTAGATACCAGTAAAAATAATTGCAATCGCAGCCTATCTACAAGGTTGTCTGCAAATTCAAAAATTAGCGAGATTTAGCTAATGATGAACTCAGACATTCTTTAAGGCTGCTTTCTTCATGGACTTTATCTCGCAGGACAACGAGGTAAAAACATGAAAAAAGACGAAGAAAAAGTGGAAGTCATCTTTGACGACCCAAAAGAAATCAATGGACCGTATCTATCTTTCTATGACAATGAAAAGAAAAGAGTTAGATACATTCCAACAACAGAAGAAATGTTCCATAAGGTTCGCAACATTCGCCGTGATGCGGAAAGACGTGAACAAAAGGACGTTTACTATGAAGTTCGCTATGGGGAAGACGATGTCTGGGTTAGACAAAAGGAAAAACCAAGCGATAAAGAATACTATGTAGACTACAAAGTAGTCCCACCTGCATCTCTTGATTATTTAAAGGATGAATATGATTTAGAGTTCGCCTATCCAAATGAATCACCTAGAAGTGGTGTTGATAATGATTGGCTAATTGAACAAATCGAAAAGATCCTCGCTAAAGCATCTGAAATCGAAAGAGCAATTTTTAAGCTTAGTTTCTTTGAACACAAAAACGATACCGAAATCGCTTTATTAGTTTTTAACGATAAGAAGAAACGTACAAGCGTGTGTAAACAAAAAGAAGAAATTCGCTACTTTGTCGCGTGCCATTTAAAAAGGCTACTAAATCGCGACTAGTAGTTTTTTTGCACACTTCAACATGGTATCCGCCATAAACCTTCGAAAAGAGGTTGGTGCCTCGAATTAAAAAGGAGTACAAAGATGCAAAATTACGCAAGAGATGGCCCGACAATGTCAGGCAGTAAGGCAAAGCCTTATCAAAACAAAAACCTAGTAAAAATTTTATAGAAAGGACATAAGTTAACATGGAATTACTAGATAAGATTGAAACAATCGTTAAAGTGGCCAAAGAACTTGAAAAAGTTGCCACAAAATTAATCAAAGAAATTGATGCCTTCGTTGAGCTCATTACCGCTGAACCTGAAGAAAAGAAACCAGTGGTGGAAGCCTCTAAGAAGGTCATCACACTAGAGGAAGTTAGAAGTTATTTAACTAACCTCTCCCGCGATGGACATACCAAAGAAGTGAAAGAACTTCTCGTTAAGTACGGTGCGAATCGCTTATCCGATGTTAAAGAGGAAGACTATGAAACTCTTCTTCATGATGCGGAGGCGATTACCAATGCCTGATGTCCACGCAAAAATATTTAGCCCATCAGCTATGGCACGCTTATTAGCGTGTTATGGCAGCTACGAAGCTAGCAAAGATATCCCTGATCAAGGAAGTTTATTCTCTGATGAGGGTACAGAAGCACACACTTTAGCGGCTTATCGTTTAAAGGAAAGAATCGGCGTTACACCTGATGAAGACATCGAATCCCTCGTTTGGAAAAACAAAGAGATGGAAGAACATGTCGAAGGCTACGTTAATTACTGCACCGAAAAACTAGAAGAAGCTAAAAAGTCATGCAGCGATGCATCAATGATGGTTGAAACAAGAGTATCTGCTCCAAACATTGATGAAGACCTCTTCGGGACGACCGACTGTGCGATATTAGCAGGAAAGCAATTACTAATAATTGACTTCAAATACGGCAAAGGGGTTCCTGTATCTGCTAAGAACAATTTTCAAGAAATGACATATGCGGTTTGCTGTTTAGAAACATTCGGTGACCTATATGACTTTGAAGAAGTAACCCTATGCATTTATCAACCAAGATTAAACTCTGTATCCGAATGGACAATATCTGTCAAAGAACTTAATGACTGGGTAGAGAATGTCCTTAAGGTAGGAGTCAAAGCCATTAGAGATGGTGATGTTACATTCCATCCCGGCAAACACTGTCAATTTTGCAAAGCAAAACCATTCTGTAAGGCTTTAAGAGATGCCAATCTCGAATTAGCCAAACATGAATTCCGCCCAGCATTCCTTATGAGTGATGACGAAGTGGAAGAGGTACTTTCAAAAGCTGATGAATTCGTTAACTGGATTAATTCCGTTAAAGAATACGCATTAAATGAAGCCATACACGGCAAGCAATATAAAAACTATAAATTAGTTGAGGGCAGAGCGACTCGTAAGTACCAAGACGAAGAGTCTGTGGCCCGCATCGTTAGTGAAGCTGGATATGATCCTTACGAAAAGAAACTATTATCCATCACTGATATGCAAGCTTTGCTTGGTAAAAGCACATTTAATGAATTACTTGGTCATCTCATTGTTAAGCCAAAAGGCAAACTTACATTAACAACGCGAGATGACAAACGACCAGAAGTGACTTCCGCTGAAGCCGACTTCAAAGACTTAGATGATTAGAAAGGAAAAAGAAAACTCATGGAAAAAGTCAATCCAACTAAAGTAGTCCTTGGCAAAGATACTTTATTCTCATTCGCCAACTTATGGACACCTAAAGCAGCAGCTGAAGGTGCTCAAGCAAAATACTCACTCTCTTGTATTATCAAGAAAGATAGCCCAGATGTGGCTAAAGTCCAAGCCGCTATTAAAGCAGCTTACGAAGAAGGTCTTGCTAAATTAAAAGGCAATTCCAAGTCAGTTCCACCTTTAGAGGCGTTAAAAACACCTCTAAGAGACGGAGATATTGAACGTCCTGATGATCCTGATTATGCTGGATGCTATTTCATCAATGCTAATAGCGTTCAACCAGTTGGTATCGTCGATAGAGACTGCAACCCAATCTTAGACCATTCAGAAGTCTATAGTGGTATCCGCGGACGTGTAAGTATCACCTTCTACGCGTTTAATACTTCTACCGCTAGAGGTATCGCCGCTTCACTTAACAATGTTCAAAAATGGAGTGACGGACCAGCCTTAGGTGGTAAAGCATCCCCTGAAGAAGATTTCTCTGAAGTTGAAGATGACGACGAATTCTTATCGTAATCTATCCATCGACTTAGAAACCTACTCACCAGTTAATCTTAAAAAGTCGGGAGTCGCTTGCTATGTCGAGCATCCCGACTTTGCTGTATTACTGATTGGTTATTCGTTTGATGGTGAAGAGGTAAAAGTGGTGGATGTTGCTTCAGGGGAAACACCTCCACAAGAATTCATCGATGCTCTTCAAGATGACAAAGTCACCAAATGGGCATTCAACACTCAATTTGAAAGATATTGTTTATCAAAATATATTGGCCTACCAGTAGGAACTTATCTATCCCCTAGAGGATGGAAAGACACAATGATATGGGCCAACATCATGGGAATCAACCTAAACCTTAAAGGCGTTGGTGAAGTCCTTAAACTTGAAAAACACAAGCTCGATGATGGAGCCGCACTTATAAAATTCTTTACAGTTCCCTGCCTTCCTACTAAGAAAAACTACGGTCGCACACGTAACTTGCCATGCCATGCTCCTGAGAAATGGCAGACCTTCAAGCGTTATAACGCTTATGATGTCTATGCCGAGATGGGCATACAGCAAGCTTTCAAAAACTATCCTGTACCTGAATTCATTTGGGAAGAGTTTTGGGATTCCGAAGAAATTAATGATAGGGGTACGCTCATCGATCTTGAGTTAGCTAGAAAAGCCATTGAAATTAATAAAGTGATATCCGAAGAGCTTATCGAAAAGATGAAAACGTTAACTTCTTTAGATAACCCTAATTCGGTCTCACAATTAAAAGACTGGCTTGCTAGTAATGGCATAGTTGTCGACTCATTAGGCAAAAAGTCATTATTGGACCTCAAAAAGGATGTGAACGAACAAAATATCGCCGAAGTGCTAAAACTTCGTGAAATGACCTCTAAAACATCAATTATGAAGTATCAGGCAATGCTTGACTGTACCAATAGTGATGGTCGTGCTCGAGGTTTATTCGCTTTTGCTTCATGTAAGACTTTACGCTGGTCGTCAAAAAGGATTCAGCTTCAGAACCTAAAAAGAAACAACATTGAAAATCTTGCTGCGGTTCGTGAGCTCGTCAAAAAAGGTGATATCGAATCCTTAAAGATGCTCTTTGATGACGTCCCTGATGTATTGAGCCAATTAATTAGAACCGCGTTAATACCAAAACCAGGTTATAAGTTTATCGTTGCCGACTTCAGTAGTATTGAAGCAAGGGTTTTGGCTTATATAGCCAAAGAGCAGTGGCGTATCGATGCATTTAAAGAAGGCAAAGATATCTACTGTGCATCTGCTTCTCAAATGTTTGGAAGAGAAATTCATAAGCATGACCCTGAACGCCAAAAAGGAAAAATAGCCGAGCTTGCCCTCGGATTCGGTGGAGGATCTCAAGCTCTAATTGCTATGGGTAGTAGTGATATGGGTATACCTGATGAAGAATTACCTGAAATTGTTCATCGTTGGAGAAAAGCTTCGCCAAATATCGTCAGATTCTGGAAGAAGGTAGGGGATGCCGCTTTTAAAGCCATTAAAGAAAAAACCAGAGTAGCTGTAGGCCCACTTACATTTAGATATCAATCGCAAATGCTATTCATCGACTTTCCTAGTGGTCATTTCATTTCTTATGTGAAACCTAGAATCATCGTGAATGAAAAGGGCAATGAAGAAATAGAATACCAAGGCGTTAATATGGCCAAGAAATGGTCTAGGGTCAAAATCTATCCCGGCAAAATAACGGAAAACATTGTCCAATCTTTTGCTAGACATGTTCTCGCCCACGCTATTAAAAACTTTAAAGGAAAGTATGACATCGTCGCTCATGTCCATGATGAACTAATCGTAGAAGTGCCTATGTCTACTAAAGTAGAAGATGTTTGTAATCTCATGGGCCAAACCCCTGAATGGGCTCCTGGACTTCTATTAAAGGCAGAAGGCTATGAAACAGAATTCTATAAAAAAGACTAAAAATTGCACACTTGGGGTAGGCATTCGCCATAAACCCTTGAAAAAACAAGGAGGTACACAAACGATGTACGACATTAAAAAAGGTAACGCCAATGTAGGCGGTATTAAATTCCCTGTTTATAAAAGGGAAATCTGCAGTGCTAACCAAATTGAAGTTGTGGCTGGCACAAATGGTTATCATGGTGGCGATAGTGGTCATGGAAGTAGAACTTTTATCCAAATCCGTGACTTAGGCGGCACTGATATTACCGTTAATAAACTTACAAACGAACACGGCGATGAAGGAGTTTGTCTAGTTCTCGGTGGTGATACGGAACTACAAACCATCATCGAAGGGTTGGAATTCATTGTTAATGTCCTCAAAACTCAATCCAAAGGCAACAATATCTAATGAAGTTCTCTTTATTTACTGCTGCTAAACGTGGGGTAGCGAAGAATACTTCCTATCCCACTAAGGTGGTGGTAGACAGTGAAGACACATTAAGAAAAGCCGTCCAGTTTGACTTCGTAGGAGCGGAGTATAAAGACAACAAAAGAAGCATAGAGAACTTTACAAGTTCTGATGTAGTCATAGTTGATATTGACAACGACCACTCCGAAGATCCTCGTGACTGGAAGGATGTAGATGACATTAAGAAAGCATTCCCTAACGTAGGATTCGCGATTCAAAGAAGTAGGAACCATTTAAAAGTAAAAGACGGTAAACCTGCTCGTCCAAAATCGCATGTCCTATTTCCAATAAATAAAATCACCACAAAAGAAGATTACGATTTAATCAAAAAACAAATATACATTCAATTCCCTTTTATCGACACAAATGCGATGGATACTGCTCGTTTCTTCTACGGGACAGATGCTCCGGAAGTAGTGTGGGTAGAAGGACCTTTGACGGTTGATACCTTCTTTGAAGAGGAAGACTTTGAAAAGAATATTGGTAAAACCAAAGAAGGTGGGCGTAACTGCGAACTCTCTAGACAAGCCGCTATCATCGTTAAAGCTATTGGTTTCTGCGATGAAGCAGTCGAAGCCATTTACCGCTATAACGAAGAACATATGGTGCCACCTCTAGAAAAAGAGGAAATCGATGCGACTATTATTCCTAGCGTTAAAAA
>DFJP01000008.1 GCA_002373085.1 Caryophanales bacterium UBA3668
TCGAAGATAAAGATAATGAATCTCCAGTTGAATACACAACCAAAACTCTTCTTAAAGAGGAACTTGATTCCATCTTAAAAGACTTAACCGACAGAGAAGAAAGAGTCTTAAGACTCCGTTATGGACTTGATGATAATCGTCCAAGAACGCTTGAAGAAGTCGGTAAAGAATTTGGTGTTACTCGTGAACGTATTCGTCAAATCGAAGCTAAAGCTATTAAAAAGCTTAAACATCCAACAAGACGTAAGAAATTAGGAGACTATCGTAACTCATAATGAAATTATCTAAGAGACTTCAAGCCATCTATGATATGGTCCCTTGTGGCGTCCTTGCTGATGTCGGAAGTGACCACGGGAAATTAATAATTTCCCTCTTTCAAAATGGCGTGATTTCTAAAGGATATGCGATTGAAAATAAAAAAGGCCCATTTGATAGACTAAAGAAAGCGATTAAAGAGAATAATGCCTCTGATGGAGTTATCCCAATGCTTTCGGATGGCATCAGTGAACTTCCTAGCGATGTTGAAACTGTTGTTATTGCTGGAATGGGTGGATTCAATGTTATTGATATTCTTAAAAAGAATCCTGGTAAACTTAAAAACGTCCGCACAATCATTGTAGACGCACATAACGCAATCCCTGAATTAAGAAAACAAGTTACAAAAATGGGATTTGTTATCGCTGATGAAGATATCGTTTATGAGAGTGGCGTTTATTATGAAATAATAAAATTCATCTCTGGAGAAGCGATGTATCTCGATGATCCTGATATTGAATTTGGACCAGTTTTAAGAAGTGAAAAATCAATGACATTTAAAGCCAAATACATTTCAAGAATCAAAGAGATTGATAAACTTCTTGAAAATAAAGACATCCCAGATGGCAAAATCAAAAAACTCAATTCTGAAAAAGAAAGGATTAATGAGGTTTTATGAACACAAAAAGTTTATTGAATAAACTTGGTAAGAGATTCCCTAAGAAATACGCAAAGATGAATCATGACTTTGTTGGTTTAATGACTGGCAAACTCCCAAAAGAGATTCATAAAATCGTTTTGTGCTTAGACTGTGATTGGGAAATCTTTGATAAAATCAAAGAAGAGAAACCAGATTTAGTCTTAACTCATCATCCATTAGTCTATGGTTTACGTTCTCGAGTTTTTAAACGTGACCCAAGCAAAAAAGAATTATGTGATGCATTAGATGCAATTAATGTTCCTGTTTATTCAGTGCATACAAACTTCGATACAGGCTTAGGCGGCATGAATGACGCTTTAGCCGAAGCATTACATTTGAAAAATGTAAAAGTCATTGAAGAGAACATTATGATGCGTGGAGGAGAATTAGAATCTCCTATGAGTGCTGAGGAATTTGCTAAAATGGCAAATAAAGCGTTTAATGTCCACTACTCTTTATTGATAAATAAAGGGAAGAAAGAAATTAGAAGCGTTGCTATTATTGGAGGAGGCGGAAGCGGAAACTGGCCAATCGCTAAAGATAATGACTACGACATCTATGTTTCTGGAGATGCACCTCATCATGTAAGAAGAGATATCGTCAATGCTAAGTATAATTACTTAGATATGCCACATGAGATTGAAAAAATCTTTATGCCAACAATGAAAAAACTCATCCATGAATTAGATGAGTCTATTGAAATCGTTGTTATCGACCACGAAGTCGAACCAACTGTTATAAAGTAAGCAAATAATTATAAATCTCATCCACAATGCATTGTGGAGTAGAAGCCCCTGATCCAACAGCGGCTTTTCTTTTGCCTGTTAAATCGTGTTTTTTAAGATCTTCTAAATCATTAACCATTAACACTAAGGAATCTGGATAATTTGCCTTAGCAATATCATATAGCTTATTAGAGTTACTGGACTTATGGTGACCAACAATAACTATCAGGTCTGTGTCTTTTTCTATCTTCAAGATAGCTTCTTGCCTAAGGCGTGTCGCGTTACAAATCTCATTCATAATTCTAGCGCCTGGGAAGTGATTTAAAATGTCTTTATGATACTTTTCTAACTCATAAAAATTAAGGGTTGTTTGGTTTAAAACAAACGGAGACTTATCAGTAATTAATTGGTAGTTAATTAGTATTTTTGTATCATATAATGATACATTCTTGGAAACCGATAAAGCAGCGTTTGCTTCTTTATGACCGTTTTGACCGATATAAATTACTTGGTGAGACGCTTCGATTTCTTTCTTGATTTTGTTAAGGTTATCTTGAACTTTAAAACATGTCGCATCGTAAGTAATTAGCCCTTTTTTCTTAGCAAGTATATCAAGCTTTTCATCATGCCCATGTGCGGTAAAGACTAAAACATCTCCTTCTTGGAGCTTATTGATCTCACTAATTTCTTCACCTTCAAGAGTTATAAAACCATCTCTAGTAAGACTATCAATCAATGATTGATTATGTGCGAGCATACCTAAGATATAAATCTTTTTATCTGGATGTTCTTCTTTCGCTTTTTGAACCATTTTAACAGCGTGAGTAACACCAGAACAAAATCCTTGAGGTTTAATCAATGCAACATTCATAAAAAAATGTTAACATATTTCAAGGTGTTTAAGTATGGAAAACAATAATAAAGATATTTATCTTGGAAGCCATGTAAGCATGAACGCTCCTGAATTCTATCTGGGAAGTGTCAAAGAGGCTCTTTCATATGGATCAGACACTTTTATGTTTTACACAGGCGCTCCTCAAAATAGTTTTAGAAAACCTCTCTCTGAATTAAAAATTCAGGAAGGAAGAAAATTGATTAAAGAAGTTGGAATAGATGAAAATAAAATCATCGTCCACGCTCCATATATCATTAATGCAGCGAATTACACACGCGAAGATATTTATGAGTTGGCTATTAACACAATCGTTAGTGAACTAAGAAGAACATATGGATTTGGTGCTCACATTATGGTTCTCCACCCAGGAAGCCATGTCGGTATGGGTGCTGAAAATGGCATTTTGGCTTTAGCCAAAGCGTTAGATACTGCTTTAGAATGTGATGGCACTGATGTAAAGATTGCTATTGAAACAATGGCGGGTAAAGGTCACGAAATTGGTATTACCTTTGAACAAGTTCGTTCAATCATTGATCACTGCAAACACAAAGACCGTTTAGGTGTTTGCTTAGATACATGTCACATCTCAGATGCTGGATATGATATTAAATATCATCTTGATGATGTAATTGAAGAATTCGATAAAGTAATTGGCTTAGATAGACTACTTGTTGTCCACGTTAATGACAGTAAGAATCCTGTGGGAGCGCATAAAGATAGACATGAAAACATTGGATATGGTTATTTAGGCTTTGATGTATTATGCAAAGTTGTTCATCATCCTCGCTTAAAAGGAATTCCAATGATTCTAGAGACTCCTTATTACAACGAAAAAGCCCCTTATAAGCAAGAGATTGCTATGCTAAGGAGCTCTAAATACATTGATAATTGGAGAAACTAAAGCTTATTAATTTCTTCTACTAAGGTCTCAAAGGCTTCAGCCTCTGGGACTTTTTTAATAATTTTATCTTTTTTAAAGATAACATATTGATGACATCCACCGGCAATACCGATGTCTGCGTTTTTTGCTTCACCTGGTCCGTTAACAACGCATCCCATAACAGCAACATGGATTGGCTTATTAACGGTCTCGAGATAGTCCATAACTTTTCTAGCTAGTTCTTCAACATTAACTTGAGTTCTACCACAAGTTGGACAGGCAACAAGAGTTGGATAATTTGGATATAATCCACAGTCATGAAGAAGTCTCTTGCAAGTAATGATTTCGTCTTTAACACTTCCAGAGATAGATATTCTAATCGTATCTCCAATGCCATCTAATAATAAAGGTGCTAAACCAGCAGATGAACGGATAACTGCAATATCTTTAAATCCAGCTTCAGTAATTCCTAAATGTAATGGATATGGGAATGTTTCACTTGCTAACTTATAAGCTGCAATAGTTTCTAAAACATTGCTTCCTTTTAAAGATATGACTATGTCATAAAAGCCGAGTGATTCTAAAATATCAACATGCTTTTTGGCGGATGCGACTAACTTTTCTGCAGTGTATGAAGTTGAATAATCATGTATTTCTTTATCTAATGATCCAGAGTTTACTCCAATTCTAATTGGAATATGTTTCTCTTTAGCCATTGCTACGACTTTTTTAACATTTTCAATATCACCGATATTGCCTGGGTTGATTCTAATCTTATCAACTCCAGATTCCATGGCGAGCAAGGCTAAGCGGTAATCAAAATGAATATCCGCTACTAAAGGAATAGAGATTCTTTTCTTAATTTCTTTGATTGCAAGCGCATCTTTTTCGTCCATGACGGATACGCGCATCATCTCTGCGCCTAAGGCTGCACATTCGTTGATTTGCTTACTGACTTCCTCGTAATATTCGGTCTTAATGTTACACATTGATTGAATAACAACCTTATTTTGACCACCTATGAGTAAGCCACCAACATTGATTTGTCTAGTCTCGTTTCGTTTCATCACCAATATTTTACACTCCAATATTAATAAAAATATACTTTTATTATTTTATTTGTTGTGTTAACATTACATACGATTTAAGGAGAAACTATCTATGGCCAAAGAAGAAAGAATCTCAATTACATTGAAGTGTACAGAATGTGGGGAAGAAAATTATCTCACCTCTAAAAATAAAAAGAGCAATCCTGATCGTTTAGAGAAAATGAAATATTGCCCACGTTGCAAAAAGAAAACACTCCATCGTGAGAAAAAGAAATAGGTTCGTCCTATTTTTTTATTATACTTAAAGTATGAAAGTAGAAAAATTTGACTATAACGATATCTTAGAACTCAATTCAAATACATATGTAGTAAGTGATGCGAATAATAATGCGGTTGTTATTGATCCATCTATGGATAACGATAAGCTCATTAATTACATCGAGAAAAATAAGCTTAACGTAAAAGGAATTCTCCTTACTCATGGTCATTTTGACCATATAAGAGGAGTGGATAGACTAGTTAATAAATACAAAGTTCCTCTATATATTCACTTTGATGAAGTCGAATATTTAAAAAATCCTCGATTAAATTGTTCATATATGGAAGGCGATTCATTTGTAGTGGAATCAAATCCTATAAGTGTAATTGATAACGAAGAACTTAATCTTCTTGAAGATGAAGTAATTAAGGTTATTCACACCCCATTCCACACAAGAGGAAGCGTTTGCTATTATTTTATAAATAATAAATTACTTTTTTCTGGAGATACATTATTTAAAATGTCAGTAGGAAGAGATGATCTTCCTGGTGCAATGCCAGAGAAAACTCAACAATCGTTAAGCAAGATAAAGAAGCTCCCAAAAGAGACAAAAATCTATCCAGGACATGGTCCAAACACCGTTTTAGAAAGCGAGCTCGCTTTAAATAACTTTTTATGTTTTTAATTATTTGGTATAATACCAAAGGAATTTTTAAAAGAAAGGAATTTACAGATGGTTAACGTTACTGAATTAAGACCAGGAAACTACTTCATTGAAGAAGGCAACATTTATCAAGTTTTAGATATTTTATTAAATAAAACCGCGATGAGAAAAATGGTTGCCAAGGTCAAAGTTAAGAATTTACGTACAGGTGCTGTTACTGAAATGGCACGTAATAGTGGATACGCAATCGAAACTATTAGATTAGAAAAACGTCAAATGCAATTCTTATATGATACAGGTGATGCTCTTTGCTTCATGGATCAAGAAACCTATGACCAAATCGAGATTTCTAAAGAAAGACTTGCTTGGGAAATGCAATTCTTAAAAGGCGAAGAAATTGTAGAAATCACAAGCTACGATGGTGAAGTCCTTGGTATCAACTTACCAGCTAAAGTTGCTTTAAAGATTACACACTGCGAACCAGCTATTAGAGGCGATACAGTTAACAAAGCAATGAAAGATGCTGAACTCGAGACTGGATTAAAAGTTCGTGTCCCATTATTTATCGAAGAAGGCGAAGTCGTCTTAGTTAGAACCGATAATGGTGATTACGACGGAAGAGCATAGGGAGGTCTAACATGGGAACTGGTGCAATTGTTGGCGTAGTTATTGCTGCATTTGTCGTTGGACTCGTTGTTGGATTCTTCGGAGCTAGATTCTTCTTTAAGAGACAACTCGAAAAGAACCCTCCAATCAACGAAGGAATGATTAGAGCCCTATACCAAAGCGTTGGTAGAAAGCCAAGTGAGGCAGACATTCAACGCACAATGAACGCTGTCAAAAGACAACAAAAATAATTAATCATATAGGTTAATGAATAATAACGCTTAACTCGATGTTAGGCGTTTTTATTTTGCTTTTTAAGTAAATAGTGGTAGTGATTGAGAACATTTCTCTAAGCGCCTTTTTGATAGATTAAAAGTCAATTAAAAAGATTTGAACAATTCTATAAAAAATAAAAGTTTTCCGTTTGTGTGGAAAACTCTATTCACATAGGATTATAACTACTAATAATATACTAATTTATTACTAATAGTTTATTTCATCCATTTGATTTTGCTTTCTGTACCAGCTTTGATTCTCTCAAAGTTCGCTTTGTGTTTGATGGTTAATATGATTGCTCCAAAAGTTAAGACAATTGAGAACACATAATTGCATTCTAGAGCAGGACCATAAGTTGCAAGCCAAACATTAGATCCTTGAAGCACTCCGGTGATGATTAAGATTGACCAAATCCAAGATAATAAGACTGAAAACCATGAGCAAGAGACACTCGCTAATGAAACCCATTTCTTAATTTTGAGTACGAGGAAGAAGAATAATCCTGGCACTATTCCAAATAACCAACCAGCGGCAGTTGCTGTTCCATAAAAAACGGCAACGTTTTTTCCACCGTTGAATCCGTAGAATACTGGATAGCAATGTCCTAAACTTGATCCGATAATCGCCAACCAATATACTGGCCATTGAATTGCATAGCCACTGATGTCTCCGCCTGAATACTTAGTGACGATATCTGGCATTAAAGGCATGTTGTCATACATTGGCACTTTAATGAGGAATAGCCAAATTAGGTATAGTGGGACTACAGCTTTAGCGGCGTCGAGGATAATAACAAGAAGTCCAATTTTCTTGCCAAAAACTCTTCCAACGTTGGTTCCGCCCGAATTTCCACTTCCAAAATCACGTGGATCTTTATGGAAAAACACCTTACCAATCCAAATACCATTTGGAATGGAACCGAAAATGTAACCAATAAATATTACAGAAATTGAAACCAAAATATTAATTAAATTAATATCCATTTTTTGACCCCTATCTATTCTACTAAATTGCTTTATATTTTCAATATTTTCCGTTTATAATGAACGGCGAAAAGGTAGGTATAGTATGGCGGAGAGACAATATACTGCGAACGATATTCATATTTTGCAAGGCCTTGAAGGTGTTCGTAAAAGACCAGCAATGTATATCGGTAGCACAAATTCAAGTGGTCTCCATCATCTTGTCTGGGAAGTTGTAGACAACGCTGTCGATGAAGCTTTAAGTGGCTATGGTAAAAACATTACCGTCACTCTTCATAAGGATGGAAGTTGTTCTGTATTAGATGAGGGACGTGGAATTCCAGTCGGAATCAATAAAGAAACCGGTAGACCTGGTGTCGAAATTGTTTTTACTGAACTTCACGCTGGTGGAAAATTCAATTCATCGGTATATAAAAGTGCTGGTGGACTTCATGGTGTTGGTGCTTC
>DFJP01000012.1 GCA_002373085.1 Caryophanales bacterium UBA3668
GTGATGTTAAGGACGTTGTCCTTCTTGACGTTACTCCATTAACATTAGGTATTGAAACATTAGGTGGAGTTCTCACTCCTCTTATTAAGAGAAATACCACAATTCCAACCACTCAAAGCCAAGTCTTCTCAACTGCCGCTGATAACCAACCTGCAGTTGACATCATGGTCTACCAAGGTGAAAGACCAATGGCGCATGATAACAAACTCTTAGGTCACTTCCAATTAACTGGTATTAAACCAGCAAGACGTGGTGAACCAAGAATTGAAGTTACGTTCTCTATCGACGTTAACGGTATCGTTAAAGTATCCGCGAAAGACTTAGATACTCAAAAAGAACAACAAATTACTATTACAGGTAGTAATGGCTTGTCCAAAGAAGATATCGATAGAATGGTCAGAGAAGCCGAAGAAAACGCTGAAGCAGATGCTAAACGTAAAGAAGAAACTGAAGTTAAAAACAAAGCAGAAACATTGATCAATGATATCGACATTGCTATGCAAGAAAAAGGCGAGAGCATCGATCCAACTCAAAAAGAGCAAACTCAAAAATTAAGAGATGAACTCAAGACTGCTTTAGATAATAACGATATCGAAACTCTTAAGAAACGTATCTCTGAATTAGAGCAAGCTGCTGCTTATATGCAAAATGCTCAAGCTCAACAAAATGCTGGAAACGCTAACGCTGGAACTCCAGGTAGCAACCCAGACGATGTTGTAGACGCTGATTATTCAGATAAAAACAAAGCATAATTAATTTATCGACAATTACCACCAGGAGGGCATACGCCCTCTTTAGTGGCAAATAGAAAGGACAAGTATGGCAAATAAAAGAGATTATTATGAAATCCTTGGAGTGAGTAAAACCGCTTCAAAAGATGAAATTAAATCGAGCTACCGTAAACTTGCTAAAAAATACCACCCAGACAATAAAGAGACTGGTGATGAAGCAAAGTTTAAAGAAGTTCAAGAAGCATATGATGTTCTTTTCGATGACCAAAAACGTAGTGCTTATGACCAATTTGGTCATGCCGCGTTTGAACAAACCGGTGGAGGACCTGCAGGAGGTAATCCTTTCAGTGGATTCTCTGGATTTGGCGAGGATATCAATTTAGGTGATATCTTCGGAAGCTTCTTCGGAGGCGGATCTTCTCGAGCAAGAAGACAAACCGGACCAATTAGAGGCGATGATGTCCTTATGCGTTTACGCATCGATTTCATGGATGCAGTTAACGGAAAGGATGAAGAAATCTCATTTGATTTTGATGATGATTGTCCACATTGTCATGGAACAGGGGCTGAAACTCCTGATGATATTAAGACATGTCCTACTTGTCACGGACGTGGCACAATTACCCGTCAACAAAGAAGCTTGTTTGGCGTTGTAAATACAGAAACTGTCTGTCCTGATTGTGGTGGAACTGGCAAAATCATTTCAAAGAAATGTAGTGTCTGTGGTGGAACTGGTCATAAGAAAGTTAAAAAGACTCAAAAAATCCATATCCCAGTTGGCATTAATAACGGCCAACAAATCCGTTTACAAGGAATGGGTGGCGCTGGTAGTAATGGCGGTGCTCACGGTGACTTATATATCGAAATTAATATCAAAGATCATCCATACTTCAAACGTGAAAGAAATGACATTCATCTTGATGTCCCACTCGACTTTGTCGACGCCATCTTAGGAACTAAGATTGAAGTTCCAACAGTTAATGGCGATATGGTTGTTACAATTCCTGAAGGAACTCAACCTGGTCAAGTCTTAAGATTAAAAGGACAAGGTATTAAAGATTTAAGAACTGGTAAGCCAGGCGACCAATATATTCACCTTGATATTAAGGGCCCAACTTCCTTAAACAAAAAACAAAAGGAAGCATTGCTCGCTTATCAAGAAGCAAGCAAGAAAGAAGAGAGTCGCTTCGCTAAGTTCAAAAAAATGTTCAAAAAATAAGACCTAATTAATTAGGTCTTTTTATTTATTTAGAAAAAAAGTTTAAGAAAATTTTTAAAAAATTCACATTTTCTTCCTCTTTATATATATGTAGGGGGTTTTATTGCCCCAAGAAGGAGGAATTATGTTTTTTATATCCCAACTAGGTGAGCAAGATTGCGCCTTTGCTTGCCTAAAGATGATGCTTGCTAATTATAACAATGACCGCAACTATCTCTTCATCCCTAATCCTTATGAAGGACCGCTTAGTTTTAAAGATGTCCAAACTACCGCGAAAGAATATGGTATGAACTTACGCGGAATAAAAGTGGTGACACCAGATGAGTTATTCAAGTGTAAAAAGTTTCCAATCATGGTTACTTTACAAAAAAGAAAGGACATGCGCCATAGCGTACTCGTATTGAAAGCTAACCGAAGAGCTGTGACGATTTTTGATCCTGAAGTTGGCAAAAGAAAAGTGGACTCTGAATTATTTTTCAAAGAATGGTCGTATCGAGCGATTGTTGTTGAAAGCTTTACTAAAAGTAAATGTCAGATTACCTTCCCTGACTTCATTTCCAAAAAAGATAAAATCATTCTCCCTATCATCCAATTCTTTTCTGGAATTAGTCTATTATTAGGCACTTACTTTTTAAGCGACAGTTCACTTTTCTTTTTGCCAGTTGTTTTCATTGCCGCTTTTGTCGTCAGTGAAATTGTTTTTAGAATGAGTCTAGTCAACGCGATGCGAAGGATGGACGACAATATTTTCGCTCGCTCCTTTAAAATACCTTCAAATCAATCCTATATGGATGCATATAAGACGATAGAAAAATATCGTCAATTCTCCTTAACAATGGCAGCTAATTTTATTAACGCGATGCTTATTTCTATTTTTATCATCGTAATTCTTGTGATGAATGACTTAGTCAATTTAGTCTATGTGAGTCTCCCTGTTGCATTAGCCTTTATTGAATCATTCTTCTACAATCCATTTTTCAAAAACAAAGAAATTCAAATAGTGGAGAGAGAACAAGAAATTAATGATGTTGAAAATGATTTTCAGTTTCGCGTTAGATGTTCGGACACCCATAACATCGCGTACCAACTTGGCTTAAATAAAAACATCTTCAACTATGTTGAAATTGCTTCAATGATTGCCGTCTCTATCTCAGTGATGGCAATCACATCTTCAATTAATATAACTTATTTGATTTTCTATCTCTGTATTATGAGTTTCCTTAAGTCGAATATCTGTAGACTTTTAGAGTTTTCTTCTGAAAGCGAAGAATTTGACTTCATCAAAGCTAAACTTCTTAATTATCTATCAATTTCATAGAATATTTTAAAATATCTATGATAAACTAATAGAACAATGGAACTCGATTTTAATTCAAAATTTGAAGAATATGAATCTTATGAGGAAGAATATCTCTCCCTCATGGAAATCACCTTTAAGACTCTTGGAATCAAATGTGATCCGATTGTCTCGGTCTCATTAGTGGACAATGAATACATTCACTATATCAATCGAGAATATCGCCATATTGATCGACCAACCGATGTTATTAGCTTCGCGTTCCTTGATGACGGCCATGAATACGATAAAGTCCTGTTCAAAAAAGGATTAGTCACCTTAGGAGATATTTATATCTCAGTAGATAAGGCGATTGAACAGGCTAAAGAATATGGCCACTCTATCAAAAGAGAATTATCATTCCTCTTTGTTCATGGTTTACTCCATTTATGTGGATATGACCATATGACAAAGGAAGATGAAGAAGTGATGTTCGCTTTACAAGACAAAATATTAAAAGAAAAAGGAGTTTAACTCATGGATAAGAAAGAATTAATTCAAAAAGCAGTAGAGGCAAGAAGCCTCTCCTATTCACCATATAGCCACTTTGCAGTAGGTGCTGCTGTTTTAACTAAAGATGGCAAAGTCTTTTTAGGAGCAAATATTGAAAATTCTGCTTATTCACTTTGCATGTGCGCTGAAAGAAATGCGTTATATAATGCGATGATGCACGGCTATAAAAAAGACGATTTTGTCGCTCTTGCATTAAGCGCAGATACAGATACTCCATGTTCACCATGCGGAGCATGTCGCCAAGTCATTAGTGAAGTCTTCCCAAAAGATGGCCTCATTATCATGACTAATATCAAAGGTGATGTTCAAGAAACTAACATCGAAGAATTATTACCTTACGCTTTTAGCGAGGATGATCTTAAATAATGAAATCCGGATTTGTCGCTATTCTTGGACATCCAAATGTTGGAAAGTCCACAATTTTAAATGGAATCATCAATAGAAAGATTTCTATTGTTACCGATAAGAGTCAAACAACTCGTAATATCATTAAGGGTATTTATCGAGGAAAAGACAGCCAAATTATTTTCATTGATACTCCTGGTATTCATAAACCACACGTTAAACTTGGAGTAGAAATGAATTCTATGGCCTATTCTAGCGCTCACGAAGCTGATGTGAATATTTTAGTAGTGGATGCTTCTAAGCCATTTTCCGATAGCGATGAATTCTTACTCGAACATTTAGATATTAAAAATGCTCCGCTTGTTATCGTTTTTAATAAAATTGACCAAGCGAGAATCACACAAGTGGAAAAATTAAAGGCCACCTATAAGGAAAAACTCCCAGAAAGCCACTTTATAGACACTGTAGCGAGTGAAAGATTCAATTTAGAGGAATTAATCGCTTTAGTGGAAAAACTCCTCCCAGAAGGACCAGAATACTATCCTGGAGAAGAAGTGACTGATAAAGATGAGATTTTCCAAATTAAAGAAATTATTAGAGAAAAAGTTCTTAAGACTTTAAGAGAAGAAGTTCCACATTCAATCGCCATCTATGTTGATCATATTGAATGGGAAGAGAATCCTTTACATATCCACGCTTCAATTATCGTTGAAAAGGATTCCCAAAAGGGAATAGTAATAGGCGCTAACGGTAAGAGAATCAAAGAGATTGGTCTTAAAGCAAGAAGAGATATCGAAAGATTATTAAATAAGCACGTCTATTTAGAGTTATTCGTCAAAGTTCAAAACGATTGGAGAGATAATGACGACTTGCTCGAACTTTACGGATATAAAAACAAAAAACAATAACCATGAAGATAATTGTATTATCTCAAACAAAATATAAAGAAAACGATGTTATTTATGATGCGATCAGTGAAACTGAGACCGTATCTTTTAAAGCGTATCGTGGACAAGATAACAAAAGCCAATACCTCTGGCTTAATAATCCATTAACTATCGCCGAAGTTGAATTCGCAGACCGTCGATATAAACACCCAACATTAAAAGAAGCAAAGCTTATTTCTTCACCGATGACCGATAAGAAGCCTTTAGAATACTTCTATTGTTTAAACGTGGTAACCGAAATTGCTAACAAGATGTTTCAACCAGAAGAACGATATGTCTTGTTTAAAGATATTGAAGAGTCACTAACCGCTCTAAAAGAAAAAGAAGATTACCTTATGGTAATATTAATCCTTTTAGCTAGAGCAATTAAGGCTAGTGGCGCTGAACTTGAAGTGAATTCATGTGTCTTCTGTGGTGCTACAACTGATATCGTCGCCTTCTCTTTTGCAGACGGAGGATTTGTCTGTCGTAACTGCACAAGCGATTCAGTAGTTGCAGATTTAACTCCACTCCAAATGAAATTAATCAGATATATTTTTAAGTCTCCAGACTATTCTTGCAAAGCAAGCGATATGTTCTCTAAGGAAGACAAAATCACAATCTTAAAGCATTTAAGCGAGTATATTTACGATGAAGTAGGGGTTTCCATTTCATCGATTCAAACTTTATATAAATAATTTATAAAAAATACACTCATAGTGTGTTGACAAATAACATAGGTCACGATATTCTTTTTCTCGTGCATTATTGGAGGTATTTCACAATGAGTGAATACAGTTTTGATAAATTATGTAGCCATTTTATTACTTCCGGTTATTACTTCCAAGGAAGTGAAATTTATGGTGGCTTATCTAACACCTGGGACTATGGTCCTTTAGGAAGTGAGATTAAAAGCAACATTAGAAAAATGTGGTGGAAGAAGTTCGTTCAAGAAAGTCCTACTA
>DFJP01000042.1 GCA_002373085.1 Caryophanales bacterium UBA3668
CATTCGCTGACATGCAGGTGTAGTTTAATGGTAGAGCATCAGCCC
Organism: Caryophanales bacterium UBA3668; assembly: GCA_002373085.1. The sequence continues at coordinate 46 of DFJP01000042.1, forward strand.
TCCAAGCTGATTACGCGGGTTCGATTCCCGTCACCTGCTCCAGACGATAAAAAAACAGTGCATCGCACTGTTTTATTTTTACTGTAGCAGGTTCGTAATCAGCTTTACAATGATTTACATTACGTTTGACTTGTCTTTTTCCTTCTGTTTGAACTACCGAGGATTTCTAGGTCGTTGAGTTATCAAGTTCTCCTTCTGCAAGTATGTTTGCGATATGAAGACCAATGTTATCTGTACTAACATCAAACAACATTGCCATATCTTTTTGTGTCAACCATACCGTTTCATTTTCTTTATCAGCTTGAAAGCATCTCCCTTTTGCTAAGTTTTTAACTTGTTTAGAGTATTTTAAGTTTAAAATAATGTTTGTTTATTCTAAAAATAATGTTTAAGATATACCTATGGTAACTATAGATCAAAAAATCGCCGAGTTGCTCGAGAGTTTTAATGTCGACGGATGGCCAGTAGGAAATTTAATCCTCTGCGTTATCGCTTTAATACTTTCAGTAGTCTTATGTGGCGCTATCGGAATTGAAAGAGAAAGAAGAGGAAGAAGTGCTGGTTTAAGAACCCACCTCTTAGTCGGAGTTGGTTCATGTATCATCATGATTATCTCAATTTACGGCTTCCCTATCGATGAAGCATCCAAAAGAGATGTTGCTAGATTAGCCGCTCAAGTTATCGCTGGTGTTGGTTTCCTTGGCGCTGGAGCTATCATTCATAGAAGCTCTGGAACTAGAGGCTTAACAACCGCCGCGACAATTTGGATTGTCATGGCTATCGGATTAGCATGTGGTTCATTCAATTATGTCTTAGCGATTGGCGGAACCTTCTTAATTATTATTGTTCTTACAGTATTCAGAAAATTTGAGAACAAAATTAATAAGAAAGCACCTCTTATTACTCTTAGAGCAAAAGAGAATACTCCAATTACTGCCCACATCATGGAAGTCTCCCAAAACTTTGATTGCTTTATCGATGACTTCCAAGTTGAACTACTTGAGAATCAAGAAGTCGAAGTAACTTTCTTAGCCGTTTCTAAATCAAATGAATTCGACACAACTGGATTTATTGCTAAATTAGAAGCTCTCGATGGAGTTATTCAAGTCGGCGTAATGAACAATCACAAACGTTAAAGCAGTGAGAAATCACTGTTTTATTTTGCCTTTCATTTCCTTATAATAACGTTATGAATTTTGAAATTGTTGTCGCAACTAATAATAAACATAAACTTCAAGAGATTAGACAAATCCTCTCTCCACACAAAATTACAGTTTATGGAATGAGTGATTTAAATATCGACATTGGAGAAGTAGAAGAAAATGGTTCTACTTATTACGAAAATGCATTAATCAAAGCTAAAGCTTTACAAAAATATACTGATAAACCAATTATCTCAGATGACACTGGTTTAGAAATTGTTTCCATGGACAATAAGCCAGGACTATACACGGCTAGATTCGCTAATAGTCATGGAGGCTATCTAGGAGCGTTCGCCGAGATCTTCAAGCAATTAGAAGGTAAAGATAGAAGTGCTTTCTTCATCTGCGATATTGTCTTATTAAATGTTGAAGACAAGCCACTACACTTTGAAGCGAGAATCCCAGGACATATCGCTACCGAACTTAAAGGAGAAGCAGGATTTGGCTATGATCCAATATTCATCAATGATGAAGTTGGTAAGACATACGCGGATATGGGACAAGAAGAAAAAAACCGAGTCTCTCATAGAGGCAAAGCTTTAAAGAAATTATTAACTTATCTAAAGATAAATAACTTAATATATTAAAAAGAATGGTCTCCCATTCTTTTTTTCTTTAGTTAATTCTAAGCTTTCTCTTCTTGAGAATCCTTCTCCATGATAAGTAGAAGGAAGCGCAAACTATGAAGGCAATGAAGGAAGCAATTCCAGTTGCGATAAATGTTATAAAGAAGGAATTATTATCGCGGAATAAATATGCACATATTCCTAATCCAATAAAGGCTAGTAAGAATAATCCAGACAACCATAAGGATGCTTTTTTCATTCCGATGATTACTGTGTAATCTCTAAAGACTTTTCCTTCGAGGATTTTCTTTTTACGTTCATCAGTGAGTTCTCTAATTTGCTTTGTAAAGACATTCGTACTCACTACTTCATCAAGTCTTTCTAAATAGACTTTATCATTAACGATTTTGTTATATTTGAATCCTAATCCATCCACTGTGTGTTTGACGGATTTAAGTTTTGTTTCTTTCTCAGTAACACTATGGCTAATCAAGTTAATTAAGACTTCGTTAGTCTGAGTAACATAATCTTTTTTAATCTTACTTAAATGAGCAATGATTTCTTTTTTGAATTTAATGATGTCCGCTAAACGTTTGATATAAAGTTTAACGCATTCTTCATCATAGAAGAAATCACGATGAGTGACCTTATGGAAAACCGCGTCATCATATTCATCTAAAGCAAGATTGATTTTCTTTAGAAAACCAATATATGCCATTATTTCTTCAGCATTACGATGAGTAATCGCATCTAAAAGATAGCTACACTCTTGTAAATAGGACTGCTTAACTCTTGAGTTATAAATTAAGCATAAGATACGACCAAGAAGCGCTTTTTGATTTTTAGGTTCAATCTCTAAAACATCCGCGTATTCTTGATAAGCTAAAACCGGATCACAAGCGACATATAATGTGTTATCAGCCTTATCTAACATGTTACTAATAAGGTTGGAATACAAATTAATTGCCTCTTTTGGGTCTAATTCACGCATACAGTAAGGACAATACACAGTGCTTGCTTCAGGATTAACTGGGAAGATGTGATTCTCGATTCTTGTAAAGTGACAGTATTTACAAATTCCGTTTTTAGTCGCCATATGAGAAATTATAGAATAATTTTTGAAAAACTCAATTATGAATGTATAATCAAACATATGAAAATCTTCCCAAATACCGAACAAAGAGTTTTATATTATATCGATAATAACAACTTAAGTATGTCTTTATCAGACATGTTTTCTTTACTCGTTGGAAATTCTCAAATTACAAACAAAGAAGAAGTTGAAACACTAAAAAAGAAATTTAATCTTTCTAGTAGAGAAGTATTGCTCAATAAATATCGCGAATATTTAGAAATAGATCCTGAAAATGAGGAAGATGAACTCATTTATCACCACTACTTTGAGTGGTCAATTTATGAAAGTGATATTAATAAATATCTCAATAACCCTTATTATCAAAGAATGAAACTCCTCAACATCAAAGATGGAGATTACGAACTAGTGACCGATACATATAAAGCGTATGAACTTTTTCCCTATAAAGACATGGATGAAGAAATTGATACATTTATTGAGGCTAATTCATTTTCTTTCTTTGAAAAAGATTTTAAATTCCTTGCTCTTAACTATAAAGGTGTCACTTGGATGAGCATCACTCCAAATGAAATTGAGACAATGGAAGAAGCAGTAAAGGCTGCTATAGGAAAAGTAATTGTCTATGGACTTGGTTTAGGCTATTACCCATATATGATTTCTTTAAAAGATGAAGTTAAAGAGATTGTTATCGTTGAAAACGATATCAAAATCATCAATCTATTCAAAAAACATATTCTTCCTAATTTTGAACATCAAGAAAAGATATCTATTATTCATGGTGACGCTTTTGAATACATGGAAAAATGTGATGACTTTGATTATGCCTTTATCGATTTGTGGCACGACACTTTTGATGGACTTGAATTGTTCTTAAAAGCAAAGAAATTAGAAAAAACAGGTAAGAAATATTTCTATTGGTTAGAAAGTAGTTTCTATCTCTTACTTAGAAGATGCTTTATTTCATTAATGGAAGAACAACTTGCTCACGCGGATGAATCAAATTATAAAAAGAGTAAGAACATCACTGATAAAGTCATCAATACATATTATGAAAAAACAAAAAGTCTCATCATCAGAGATAGCACTGACTTCGGAACTTTATTGTCTAGTTATAATTTATTAAATCTATTACTTAAATAATTATATTATTTAATAACGTTCAATTCTTCAGTTAAGAGTTGAACTTTTTTATATATGTCTTGGATATTCTCACCAACATAGAAATTTCCATCTCGATAGAGAATCTTTCCATTAATCATTGTCATCTTAACGCAGTCTTTTGAACCGCTATAAACGAGGTTGTTGATGATATTGTTGATTGGTTGCATACTTGGACGAGATAAATCAATCATGATTAAGTCCGCTAATTTACCAACTTCTAATGTATCAGCGTCTTTAAGCCCCATTGCATAAGCTCCATTAACTGTCGCCATTTTTAATACTTCAAAGGCTGGGATAGAAACTGGATTATTATGTTTTAGTTTCTGTAAGCCAGTTGCTAAATACATTTCTCTAAACATATCTAAAGCGTTGTTACTAGCTGGCCCATCAGTACCTAATGCCACTCTTACTCCTCTTTGGAGTAATTTTGTGATATCGCATATTCCACTAGCAAGTTTCATGTTGCTGCTAGGATTGGACACTACTGTAACATCTTTTTCTTTGATGATTTCAATATCGTGGTCACTCAAATAAATGCCATGGAATATTGCGCCACCCTTATCAAAGAAATGCATGGAATCAAAGAATTCCATTGGAGTCATTTTTCTTCTTTGAATGCATTCTTTAACTTCTCTTTCAGTTTCACTTAAGTGAGTGTAATAAGGTAAACCGGTTGCTTCTAAAAGTTTTCCGGTTACTTCAAACATCTCATCTGTTGGGGTGTATTCTGAGTGAAGTCCAATCACAAAAGTCGCTAAGGAAGATGGTCTATTATTATCTCTAACTAATTTGAGAACTTCTTCTACTGGTCTAGCTTTTGGATCATACATCGCTAAAGAAACACTTCTAAATCCAAATTCATTACATGTATCAGCAAATTCTTGAGGGAAGAAATATTGATCTAAAACTGCGGTAATACCACTAGTAAGATATTCTAAAATTGCTACTTTAGTTAATTCTTTAATACAACCTTCATGAAGATTGTCTTCTCTAGGGAAAATTTCTTTAAATAACCAATCTTGTAAAGATGAGTCATCAGCTTTAGAACGTAAAAAAGTCATCGCACTATGAGTGTGAGCGTTTTTAAATCCAGGCATGATTAAATTTGATTCGCAATCAATCACTTGGTCAAACACTCCAGCTGGAAGTTGACTTCCGATATAACTAATTCTGTTGTCGGTGACAACAATGTGTCCTTCCATGATATTAGAATCAACCATGGTAAGAATTCTTGCGTTCTTAAGTAAAATCTTCATCTTTATAATTCCTAACTCGTAATAATGATATACAAAAATAAAAATTTTATAAATAAAGTTATGTAATAATTAAAGAAGTTATGGTATAGTTAACAACGTTCACGAAAATTGGAGTAGTACCCAAGTTGGTGAAGGGGCTTCCCTGCTAAGGAAGTAGATCGGGTAACTGGTGCGAGAGTTCAAGTCTCTCCTACTCCGCCAAAAAGAGAATATAGGCACATTGCAAAATGTGTCTTTTTCTTTATTTTTCTAAAGTAAACCACTACTATATATGTGGAAAGAGGAGAATAAATAATATGAAAAAAGCCGCAAATATCCTATTAATTATCAGTGGAATATTCTGCATACTCTCAATCCTTGGAGTTATTGCCGGAGCTATTGCTTGCTTTGTTATGTCAGGCAATACAGACCTCATTAAACAAGGACTTAGTGAAGGATGGATCAATATACCTCACCAAGATACCGAAGAACAAGCGATTCAATTTGTTAAAATAATGCTTACTACTGTCGGTGTCCTCTGTGTCGTATATACTGTCGTCTACATCGCTGGAGCTGTAATTTCATTCCAAGGTGCAAAAAAAGAAACCAAGGGCTTATATATCGTTAACATCGTCGTCGGTGTAATCGGTGGTTCTATCTTCAATTTAATCGGTGGAATCCTTGGATTAGTTGGCGCTTCTGATAATAAGTAGTACTAGTTATTTAAAGAAGATAACGATAACTCCTCTATAATCTAGGGGAGTTTTATTTTTCTCTTCATAATAAGAATTGGATAATATTAAAATATTATTGATATGGATAAGAGTAGGCAATATATCGCGATTGACTTAAAGAGTTTTTACGCATCTAGTGAATGCGTTGAAAGAGGACTCGATCCTTTAACCACGAACTTAGTGGTCGCTGATACATCTCGAACCGAGAAGACAATTTGTCTTGCTGTTTCTCCTTCTTTAAAACAATATGGTATCCCTGGAAGAGCAAGACTATTTGAAGTCATCCAAAAAGTTAAAGAAATTAATCGCGAAAGATTAAAGAAAGCTCCTAATCATAAGTTCACAGGTAAATCATATAATGATTTAGAACTTAAAAGAAATCCATCTCTAGAATTGGATTTTATTGCCGCTACTCCTCAAATGGCCCACTACATCAAAAAAAGTACTGAGATCTATAAAACCTATTTGAAATATATCGATGCTGAAGACATACATGTCTATTCCATTGATGAGATGTTTGCGGATGTCACTAAATACATGAAGACATATAAAAAGAATGCCGAAGAAATCGCGACAATGATGATTTTAGATGTCTATAAACAAACTGGCATTACCGCTACTGGAGGAATTGGAGATAATCTCTATTTAGCAAAAGTAGCAATGGATATCATTGCAAAACACACAAAAGAAAATAAAGATGGAGTCCGAATTGGTCACTTGACCGAACAAAGTTATCGCGAATTATTATGGGATCACACTCCTCTTACTGACTTTTGGAGAGTTGGTAGAGGATTAGCTAAGCGCTTATTTAAATTAGGACTAGTCACTATGGGAGATATCGCCCGTCAATCTTTAATTGATGAAGATGTTTTATATCAAGAATTTGGGATTAACGCTGAATTATTAATTGACCACGCTTGGGGATATGAACCAGTCACTATCAAAGATATTAAAGACTATAAACCGAAGAACAATTCTTTATCTGTTGGACAAGTTCTTTCTTGTCCTTATGAACACGAAAAGGCAAAACTAATTGTTAAAGAAATGGCGGATTCTCTCGCCTTAGATTTAACTAGTAAAGGATTATTAACTGATCAAATTGTCCTATCCTTTGGATATGACATTGGTGACTTAACCGATTCCATGAGTGGAGATGAAGTAGAAACTGATTGGTATGGAAGAAAAGTCCCAACTGGAGAACATGGCTCCATCAATCTTACTCATTTCACTTCTTCTGGAAAAGAGATTGTTGCTGCGTCCACAAAATTATTTGAAAGACTAATAAATAAAAAGCTTCATGTAAGAAGAGTCTATATTGGTTGCCCAGTTATCAAAGAAGATGAAATTAATAATTATTCTCCTAAATATGAACAACTGTCTTTATTTATGAATGTTGAAGATTCTTCAAAAGAAATAGAAAACAAAAAAGATTTAGAGCAAGAAAAAGAATTACAAAAAACAATTCTAAAGATTAAGAAAAAGTACGGTAAAAATTCAGTTTTAAAAGCGATGGACTACGAGGAAGGAGGAACCACCATTGAAAGAAACAACCAAATCGGTGGTCATAAAGCGTAATGGGTAAATACGACGACATTATTAATCTTCCTCGACCAGTATCAAAAAATCACAAACAGATGTCAATTTATGACAGAAGTGCCCAGTTTGCGCCTTTTGCCGCATTAGTGGGATATGATGAATCGATTTCAGAAGCTTCTAGAACTGTCGAGGATAAGATTGAACTCACTAGTGACAAAATTGAAGAAATAAGTGAGGCCTTATATAAACTATCTCAAAAACACAATTGGGAAAATAAGGCACTTCTTACATATTTTAAGAAGGATAAAACTAAATCTGGAGGAAAATATTTTTCTAAAGAAGTTAATGTGAAAAAGGTTGATGTTAACAAAAAAATCCTTATATTAGAAGGTGACGAGAAAGTCGATTTTGAAGACATAATCGACATTAATCTTTGTTAGAACAAGAACAACAAGCATTGTTGTTAGATTTTTATCACTATGGTAGAATAACTAAAAATGGAAAAGAAAACTATATTCCCTGAATACGATAATGTTGAAGTAAGAAAAACTGGTTTATTTTATCGTTTCGTTAAAAGAGCCTTTGACTTCATTTTCTCACTTCTTTTGTTATTACTTATTGGGTGGTTCCTTATCATTGTTGCAATATTTGTTTCTATTTCTTCTCATGGCACTCCACTATATAAAGACAAACGTGTCGGACGTTGGGGAAAAGAACTTAACGTTTTGAAATTTAGAAGCATGTTTGTCGACGCTAATACAAAACCAGAAAAATACTTAAATAAAGAACAATTAGAACAATTCAAAAATGAAAGAAAAGTTGATAACGATCCTCGTGTTACTAAGATTGGAAGATTAATTAGAAAAACTTCAATCGATGAGTTACCACAAATCATTAACATCTTCTTAGGTAATATGACATTTGTTGGTCCTCGACCAATCACTCAGCAAGAATTCGAATTGCATTTCACTCCAAAGCAAACTGAGATCTACCAAAGCGCTAAACCAGGTTTAACTGGATATTGGCAAGTATCAGGAAGAAATGATATCTCATTTGGAAGCGGAGAAAGACAAAGAATTGAGCTTGAGTATTTCAGAATTAGAGGCATTTGGACCGATACAAAAATTCTCTTCAAAACAGTTCCAGCTGTTTTAGAACATAAAGGCGCAAAATAAAACACTTCTCAAAATTAATTGGAAGTGTTTTTTTAATCTCTGATTAATATGCTTTAGCGAATAGAACAACTTTGCTTGCTTTTTTGCCACACACTGGGCAAGTGTCAGCGCCTTCAATTCCCATTTGGTTAAATGGAATACATCTAGCAGTAGCATTTGTGAGTTCTTTGATTTTGTCCTCACACGCTCTATCGCCACACCACATCATTTTGGCGTAGCCACCTTTTTCTAAAGCAGCATCAAGTTCATCTAAGCTCTTAATCTCAGTGACGTGATCTGCTAAATAGCGGCATGCTTTTTCATACATTTCTTGATGGATTGCTTTAAGTAATTCATTTGCCTTATCAGCCATCTCATCCATTGAAACAAAAATCTTTTGACCATCGTTTCTCTTAGCAAAGACGACTTGTCCTTTTTCAATATCACGTGGTCCAAGTTCCACTCTTAGTGGGACACCTTTCATTTCGTATTCAGAGAATTTCCAACCAGCGCTCTTGTCGCTATCATCAATCTTGACGCGATATCCAGCATCCTTAAGTTTTTGCGCTACTTCTCTAGCAGCAGGAATAACTCCTGGTTTATTAGCAGCAACTGGAATAACAACGATTTGAATTGGAGCAACATATGGAGGCAAGACCAATCCATTATCATCACCATGAACCATGATGGTGGCACCGATTAATCTAGTAGAAACACCCCAAGAAGTTTGGAATGGAACTTGTAATTTGCCTTCTCTATTTTGGAATTGAATTCCAAATGCTTTAGCAAATCCATCTCCAAAGAAGTGTGTTGTACCACATTGTAAAGCTTTTCCATCTGGCATAAGAGCTTCAATTGAATAAGTCTCTAAAGCACCAGAGAATTTTTCTTTATCTGTTTTTCTTCCTTTTGAGAAAGGAATGGCGAGAATGTCTCTTCCTAAATCATCATAGACTTCAAGCATCTTAAGTGTTTCGGTACGAGCTTCTTCTTCACTTTCGTGCATTGTGTGTCCTTCTTGCCAGAGGAATTCAGCACCTCTTAAGAATGGACGAGTGGTCTTTTCCCATCTAACAACAGAACACCATTGGTTATAAAGTTTTGGTAAATCACGATATGATTTAATGATTTTTGCGTAGTGATCACAGAATAAGACTTCGCTTGTTGGGCGAACGATAAGGTTATCTTCTAATGATTCACTACCACCACGAGTGGCAATTAAGCATTCTGGAGCAAAGCCTTCAACATGTTCTTTTTCTCTTTGGAACAAGCTTTCTGGGATGACCATTGGCATATAGACATTTTCATGTCCTGTTTCTTTAAACCTTTTATCGAGATAGTTTTGAATTTGCTCCCAGATGGCGTAGCCATAAGGACGATAAATGATAAAGCCTTTAACTGAGGAATAATCCATAAGTTCAGCTTTTTTGCATACGTCAGTGTACCACTGAGCAAAATCATCTTCTTGTCTTGTAATTGATGTGTTTTTAATTTGGTTATTTTCCATGAACGTAAACTCCTATAAATATTTGTCCGCCATTTGGACAACTTTTTCCATTTTCTTTTTCTCAACTGGAAGAAGCATATCATTGCTTGGAGCAATTACATCACTAGAGACGTAGCTAATTCCAGATTTGATAATTAATTCGACTGCTTGCCAACCTTCCAGGTCAGTAGCGATAATAGGTCGACCATACTTAAGTAAAGACTCAATTAGGGTGTATAAAGAGAGTCTAATACGGTTGTTATGTTTTACTTCTTCCATCATCGCACTACCAACGACGAAGTAATGGAACAAGAAATAAACTTTATCATCGAGTAAGAGGTTCTTATCTTTTAAAGATAATGCAAGCTCAAACCCACTATTCTTTAAGGATGTTAAAGTACTGATTAATAGTTCTGTGTTATGAGAGTTTTCATTAACTTCTTGCTCATCAAAAACAAGAACAATATCCACTTTATTATGATATGGGATTTGACCAATGATCGAGCTGATATTATTAATATCAATCATTGAGACCGATAAGAATAAAGACATGTTTGATGATTGACGTTCACTATTGAACTTCATAATGACGTTTTTAGCCACCAAGGCAAATAAGTCTAAGTTCTTATTGATTCTTGAAGCATATTTACTCATCTCAGAGAAGCTAGAGAATGGGGAATCATAGGCTTTAACATATTCGAAATAGCCAATGGTTTGACTCGATTTAGCGTTGACGATTGGTCTAAATAAATAACGAAGGACACCATCGTGAAGAAGGTGATCAATTTGTTCGTTATATTTGACCATATCGCTATTAGCGTTCGCGTTTCTTTGATAAAAGACAATTTCATTTCCGTTAGTTTGTCCAGAAATACAAGCTTCTCTAACTTTTTCTTCAATCATGTCATAGTTTTGATAGAATTGTCCGTTTTCGACAATGCCAATAGCAAAATTAATAAATCCTGCGAAGCCATTAACTTCCATTTGTTTCTTAATAGAAACAGAAATTGAATTAGCAAGTTGCATTGCGCTTTCTCTATTAGAAAGACGCAAATCAAAAATAAATAATTCAGAATCACCATTATCTAAAATTTGACGAGGTAGTTTTGGATTACTAGCGTATGGATAAATGGTGTTTTTAAGATTCATAATCATGTATCTTTCTATCTTGTCGTTAGAAATAATTTTCTGACGAGTATAGAAAAATCTAATGCAGAATGAATATCCGGAAAGTGATTTATTGTGATTAATGATTGATTGAATTTGACTTCTTTTAACAATACCTGTAGGAGTACGGTTATCGTTTTTCTTCTTAGGAGCGTTATTTGGAGTAATGTATTTCAAAATATGGCTCTCTAAATGAATGAGTCCGGTTTGTGGATTGTAATCAAGAAGTCTTAATAAGGTAAAGCAAAGCTTTTTTGTGTTATTTAATAAAATATCAGCCTCTAAATATTCACCTGCGGTTTTAGGGTTAACACAAATTTGGAAAATCCAGTTCTTCACTCTTTCAGAATCATTTGGGTGAAACGAGGTATAAAAGGAGAATAGGTCATAGGTGATCTTATTTCCCATATCACTTTTGTTAAGCTGAACAATTTTGTTCTTCTTAACATCGATAATATAAATTCGAGTAGTTGTACTTTCATAGTCAACTTGCTTCTCAAAATCTGCATCATTCTTAACTGAGATGGCAAAGAAAAGTATCACCAAACTAATAAGGACCACTAAAGCGATAATTATTGAGAAGAAGATGACAAAATTAGTGTCTGTAAAATCTCCGAATTTCATAATCAAAATTATAGATTAATTTTATGAATTAAAGCAATTCATAATTCATTATTATAGTAATTTTATCGGTTTTTGCTATATAATTAACGGGCTGGAGAAGTACCCAAGTGGTTGAAGGGGGCAGTTTCGAAAACTGCTAGAAGATGCAAGTCTTGCAAGGGTTCGAATCCCTTCTTCTCCGCCAATAAGACATATAGACACATTTATGTGTCTTTTATTTTATATTTTCCCTGTTTTAATGTTATTAAAAAATGTTAAAATTATTTACATGAAAACCCAAGAGATAAAAGTTAATACTTTTTCCCATCGAGTCCTTCATTTTTTATTACGCCGCTTATTTTGTTTTTACACTAGAGTTTTCTTAGGCTTTAGATCCAAAGATAAATACAAAATCACTAAGGGAGAACCAATTATCATTATCAGTAATCACCAAACTGACTTTGATCCACTTTGTATTTTCCCTTCTTTTAATAAACCTGTATATCCTATTGCTACTGATAACATCTTCTCAGGAAGTGGAGCAATATGGCTATCAATGGCAGGAGTTATTCCAAAAAGAAAAGGCGCTTCTGATATTAAGGCCGCGATGACAATGAAAAAGGTTGCCGAAAAAGGTGGTTCACTACTTCTCTTTCCAGAAGGAAATAGAACCTATGCCGAATTCCAATTCTTTATTGGAGACAATTTAGCAAGCTTTATTAAAGGATTAAAGACCACTATTGTTTTCTATAACATTTGTGGAGGAACAGGTGTCTCTCCAAGATTTAAAAACAAAGAAAGAAAAGGCAAGTTTGTAGGAAAAATTGTTAGAGTTGTAAAGCCTGATGAATATGAGCAGATGACTAACGATGAATTAATGACGGTCATCAGGAACAATATTAGAGTGTACGACAGTGAATCCGGCAATTTATATAAGTCAAAGAAACGCGCTGAGTATTTAGAAAGAATGTTCTTCGTCTGCCCAAAATGCCAATCCACTCAATCTTTATACTCCAAAAATCAATATCTCTACTGCAATAAATGTGGTTTAAAAGTTGAATATACAGAAGACCTCCATCTTAAAAGCGAAGATCCTGATTTTAAATTCACAAAAATGTTAGATTATTGGAACTATCAAAAAAGATTTATTTCAAATATGGAAATTAAAGAAGATGAAATTATCTTCTCTGATGATAATGTGAAAATCATCACCGCTGATCCATATAAGAAAAGAACGCCGATTTATAGTGGAAAAATTGAGCTAACCGATAAACAACTAAAGTACGGAAATAATGCATTTGATTTAAAAGAGATTTCTAACTCCTCAGTTGTGTCCGGAAGAAAGCTTGTCTTCACTTATGAAGATAGACAATATATGCTTATCGGCCATATGAGATTCAATCCTGTTAAATATGCATTAATTTTTAATAAACTAGACACAAAAATGAAAGAAAAGAACTTTGACAAATACTTTAATTTAAAGGAAGATTAACAATATGATTTTTGACGTTGCACCACAATGGAAATTTGATTTAACTCAATATGATGACGTATGGAAAATTCTCATTAACGTCATTTTATTACTTACCGCACTTCTTTTAGGAAATATGATTCGCAGAGTCATACCATTTTTAAGAAAGGCTTTTATTCCTAGTGCTCTTATTGGAGGTCTACTCCTATTTTTAGCGAACATATTCTCCACCAAAGTTTTTAACTTTGACTTAATTGATATGAGAATAATGCAAATTATTACCTATCACGCCTTAGCAATAGGTTTTATTGCATTATCTTTAAAAATAGTTGAAAAAGGAAAAGAAAAAAACGGATTAAAAGTATTCCAAAACGGTTTTGTGACAGGAGCGACATATATGCTTCAAGCCGTTGTTGGACTTTTAATTGGCTTATTCTTTGTTTGGGCAGGAAACGAATTATTCTATGATGCTGGAATTCTACTTCCGTTAGGATTTGGTCAAGGACCAGGAAACGCTTTAACTTGGGATAATAATTTCACTGCTGATTATGGCTTCTTAGGCCAAGGATCAGTTGGCTTAACAATTGCGTCTTTAGGATTTGTAGTTGCTTCAATTGTTGGAGTTATCTATATCAACATCTTTAAACGTAAAGGACAAATCAAAGACGTTGAAAGAAACACTCAAAGAGATGTTAGCGAATTCGTTGATGAAAAAGATATTGAAGACAGTGAATCGGTCGATAAGTTATCAATTCAAATTGCTTTTGTTGCAGTTAGTTACGCTATCGGATTCCTCATTATGTTCTTCTTTGCCAAGCTCACAGACTGGACTGGAGTTAAATTATTCAATGACGTTGCCTGGGGCTTTAACTTCATTTGGGGCATTATCAGTGCAACCCTTATAAAGGCTGTAGTTAAATTCTTCTATAAGAAGAAAGCTGTTAAAAGAAAATATATCAATAACTATCAAATGGACCGTATTAGTGGCTTTGCATTTGATTTAATGATTATTGCGGGTGTCGCTGCTATCGATATCGATGTAGTAAGTCAATATGCTTGGTTCATTGTTGCCTTAGCAGCAGCAGGAACTATTGTTACAGTTATCTATGTAAGGATAATGACAAAGCTATGCTTTAAAGGATTTGAACACGAAGCGTTCCTAGTTAACTTTGGAACTTTAACTGGCACCGCTAGTAATGGAGTTATTCTTCTAAGAGAAGTTGATCCTAACTATGATACTCCTGCTAGTAACATCTTCATTGCATCTCAATTCCCTGCAATGGTTGCAGTAGCTCCACTTCTACTATTACTTAATATGGGGGCTGAAACATATAACGGATGCTTAATTACCTTAGGCATCTTTACAGCCTTATTCGTGGTCTATACAACGTTCTTAGTTTTATCTACTAGAATCAAAAGAAAAGAGAAAGCTGAATAATCACAAACAATAATTAAGAGTTATTTATAACTCTTTTTTATTTGACCCACTTGACAGCTATTATATAATATATAAACGAAAGGAAGTAAAAAGTTATGTCAGGAATTAAAACAGTACCTATTACTCTTATTACTGGATACCTTGGAAGTGGTAAAACCACTTTAGTAAACCATATCTTGAAAAACGCTAAAAATCATAAATGTGCAGTTATTGTTAATGACTTAGGCGAAGTCAATATCGACGCCGACTTAATTGAAAAAGAAGGTGTTGTGTCTGGAAAAGACGATAACTTAGTAGCGTTACAAAACGGATGTATCTGCTGCACCCTTAAAAAAGATTTAATTGAACAGTTAGCAGAATTAGTTCAATCTCAAAAATTTGATCACATCATTATTGAAGCTTCTGGTATTTGTGAACCAGTGCCAATCGCTCAAACAATTTCCTTTATGGAAGAAGAATTCAATCGTCAAAATCTTCCAAAATTCTATAAATTAGACGCAATCGTCTCTGTTACAGATGTTTTAAGACTTAGAGATGAATTCGGATGTGGAGAAGTCTTTAAAGATACAGTTAGAGGTGAAGAAGATTTAGAAAATCTTGTCATCCAACAAATCGAATTCTGTGATGTCATTATCTTAAACAAAGTTAGTGACATTTCTGAAAAAGAACTCTCTAGAGTAGAAGCAGTCATCAAAGCAATTCAACCAAAAGCTAAATTAATTCACGCCGATTACTGCAAAGTTGATATTGATGATATCATCGACACAAACTTATTTGACTTTGAAAAGGCAAGTGGTTCAGCTGCGTGGATTCAAGAATTTGAAGACTGGGATAATGAAATCGATTCTGATTCTATCCACGATGACGATGATGACGATGATGATGAACATGAACATCATCACGATCATGAGCATGAACATGAGCATGAACATGAGCATGAAGAAGGTCACCACCACCATCATCATCACCACCACGAACATGGTATCGGTGAAAACGATGATGAAGGCACCGCTGATGAATATAATGTAAATACATTCGTGTATTACCGTAGAAGACCGTTCTCAAAGGCAAAATTTGTTGAATGGGTAGAAAACAATCCACGCAATA
The DNA here is from genome assembly GCA_002373085.1 of Caryophanales bacterium UBA3668. The sequence goes on from DFJP01000042.1 coordinate 16,002, forward strand.
TTATCAGAAGCAAAGGCATTCTCTACTTTGAAGAAGATAAAGCAAATGCCTGTGTATATGAACAAGTCGGTCATCAAAAGACTTTAAATGTCACAGGAAAATGGTACAGTGAATCCCTCACCAAAAAACAACTCCAACTCTTGATAGCAGAAGATAAGAACTTCGCCCATGACTGGGATCCAAAATGGGGAGATAAATTAATCAAACTTGTCTTTATCGGTCAAAACTTAGATAAAGATGGTATTAAAAAAGAACTTGATCAAATATAAAATGCAAACAAAAAGAACGGTTTAGCACCGTTCTTTTTCTTATACTACAATTATTCCACAGGTTTAATGAAGAAGTTACCGTAAGTTTGAATTAAAGATGTAACGGTAATAAAGGCGTGTTCATCAACCTTTCTAACAAGATTAATAACCTTTTTAGATTCGTTAGATGAAACAACCATATAGAGGATATTTTTATCAGCGTGAGAGTATCCGCCCATACCTTTTACGATAGTTGTTGAATGTGGGAAATTCGCAATAAGAACGTGTTCTAAACCCTCAACAGAAGTGATAATTTGGATTTGAACTTTCTTATTTCTAATATTAATAACATCAACAACAAGCATAACCACTAATAAGTAGAAGGCACCATACATAAAGTTAAGTAAAGCTACGTTCATATGATTGCCTTTATTAATGGCAATTGTTAAGCAAGTAAAGATAAAGATAATGCAGCTATTAATTGCAGTCGCGTATTTACCTACACTTGTTGATTTTCTAAGTGAGAAATAATAGGAGAAAACATCAATTCCCCCACATGATATTTCATGCTTAAAGGCCATCGCGGATGAGAAGCCAATCGCAATGCCTCCGAACACAACACGGGTAAGGTGCTCGCCCTCGAGTGCTTCTGCGATTTGACTTGCGAGTGGGAAGTCAAACTTTAATCCAAAGAAATTGCCTCCGAAAATTTGAATGAAGATGGATGATAATCCAACATTGATAAGTGAGAGAATGGCGAATTTCTTTCCAATTGCAAAATATGCAAAAGTTAAAATTGGGATATTAAGTGCAAAATAGCAGATTGATTGAAGTGTGTATTGATCAATCTTGCCACCACATAATGTAATGATTAAATAAATGACTTGGGAAATGCCACCAACACCACCAGTAATGATTGAAGAACCTTCAATAGAAGTATGGTCTTCTGCAAATGGAGTGATAAAGCAATAGAATGCAAAGGCATAGAACATCGCTGTAAAGGCAGCAACAAAAACACCTTTAGCGGTATGTAAGCCTTCTTTGAGGTTGATATGATCGTAGAAATAATTGTTAATTTTTCTTTTTAAGTTACGAATTTTTCCCATAACAAATTTCAAAATGTATTTTATACATGACACCTTCAAAATACAATAAGGAGTTGTTTTTCGGTTATAAAATTTTATTTAATTTCTTTTAGAAATTAATTTTTGTACAAATTTCCTTATTATTTTATTGAAAATAACTATCGTAAATGATATTATTTACCTGCTATATGTTATATAGGAGGCAAAATTTATCATGAAAATCTTAAGAGCTATTGGAGCATTCTTCGCTAAAATCGGTAGATGGATTGCTAATACAGCATGGATTCAACCATTATTAATTGTTGGTGGTATCTTCGCCGTTATCTTCTCAATTCCATATATCAAAACCGCTATCGAAAATGCTCAAATCGATAATACTGACTATGACTACCTTTATTATAAAGATCACTCACTTGATTTGAACGAAGGTGGCAAGGCAGAAAAATTATTCTCTTATCTTGATGCTAAAGACTACGAAAATATCAATAAAGAGTTTGGTACTAAATTCTTCTTCACATTCGCACAAGAAAATTGCGCAGATTGCAAGAGCGCAGTCGCAGCATTTAAAAATTTTGCTTCAAACTTTAAAACATGGGAACTTGACCACGAATTCAAGTTATATTCAATCTTAGTCGATGTTAAAGATGACAATGATGATAAAGTCTATCTTGCTAAAAAGATTGTTAAAGAAAACACTCAATTCTTAAACGAACTCACCACTGCTTATGGTGAAGAAACAACAAGCACAGAATATGCTCTTTACAAAAATAAAGAGTCCATTAAGTCAACTTACACAAAGAACATGAAAGACTTATCCGATGCCATGTTAGAAACAAGCTCTGGTCTTACTACACCAATGACATTCTTATATGACTACGATAAAGTTCAAGCAGATGCAAACTATCATAATGCTAACTGCATTACTGCTGTCTTATTCAACACCGATGCTCTTGTCGAAGACAATCAACCAAAGAACGAAGTTACTAAAGCACAAGTTCTTAGAGATTGCTGGAGCTATCAAACATTATTCGATCCAGAATATAACAAATAAGTTTATTTGCAAAATAAAAGCTATCCGGTTGGATAGCTTTTTTTGTTGAATCATTTATTTAACAATCTCTTATTAACACTTTCAGGAACTAATTTAGAAACATCAACACCACTTCTTGCTAGTTCCATAATTCCACTTGAGGAAATAAATGATTTATCACCTCTAGCCATGAAGAACACCATATCAATTGATTCATCAACATATTCGTTGGCGCTGGCTAATTGGAATTCATATTCGAAGTCTGTTACCGCTCTTAAGCCTCTAATAAGATGGTTGGCATTATGCTTTTTAGCGTATTCAACGGTAAGGCCTTCATAGAAATCAACAGTTACACCTTTCATTCCCTTAGTGGCGTCTTTAATCATCTCAACTCTTTCTTCTGGGGAGAAATTGAATTTCTTTCTTGGATTAACCGCGACTAAGACAATGATTTCATCAAACACCTCTAGAGCTCTTTTAAGAACATCTAAGTGTCCATTAGTAATTGGGTCAAAACTTCCTGGATATATTGCTTTTTTCATCTTTGTTTTTATTTCCTTAATACAATAATCTTGATTTCACCATAATGATACTCTTTTATTTTTACATCCCAAAGAGGATTAATCTCGATATCTCTTTTTGTTTCGATGGCAAGAATACCTTGCTCCGCTAATAAAGAGTTATCAAAGATATTATTAAGAGCGATTTCATATCGATCAGATTCATAAGGTGGATCAAGATAAATAATGTCAAATTGTCTTCCTTCGTTTTTAAATTTTGCTAAGGCAACTTCATCCATCATTTTTAGAATCTCTGCCTTGTCATTTATGTGAAGTGAATCGATATTTTTCCTTACATATGAGATAGATTCATTATTCATATCTACAAAAGTAGAATATCTTGCTCCTCTAGAGATGGCCTCTATTCCCATAGATCCACATCCAGCGTATAAATCTAAAAACGATTTTCCTTCAATATCTCCAAGCGAAGAAAAGAAAGCTTCTCTTATACGATCTTTGGTTGGCCTAATATTTGCATTATTTTCTGGATAAAGAAGATTACGATGACGATACTCTCCGGCAATAACTCTCATTGGCATTAGCAGTGTTCTCCTTTGAAATCATCTAATAATATATTATTTATTTGTAAATATAAGTCTCTGACCTTGGCATAAACCTCAAGATATTGTTTCACTAATGGGTGATTATTAAGATTTTCTTTTGCTTTCTTTAATTCTTTAAGTGATTCTTTGGTAATATCACTATCATCACCATATAAATCTTTATTGGAAATATATTTTTCTAAAGCATCATCTTTTTTGTTTGATAAAACATAAACTTCATAACTATCATCAAGCTCTTTTTCTAGTTTATTTAAGAGCTTAACTTCTTCTTTGTTATTAAGTTCTTCATTTATTGATTTGCTCAAGGAATATATTTTCTCGTTCATCTTTTTTATTATACAAGTTTGCAAAGCAAAAATATATCACTTATACTTATATCTATGAAAATCAAATTAGTTAAAGACAGTAATCCAATCATGAGAAAGAGGTCTCTCCCAGTAGAGTTACCTCTATCAAAAGAAGATAAAAAACTTCTTGATGATATGCTTTTATATTTAAAGAAATCTCAAGATCCAGAATACGCTCAAAAGCACAACATCAGAGAAGGCGTTGGCTTAGCCGCTATTCAAACCGGACAACTTAAAAGAATGTTTGTTGTATATTTTAATCAAGGCGATGAATTAGTTGAACATCAACTAGTAAATCCAAGAATTATTGAATCGTCAATTAGGAAATGCGCTCTTGAAAATGGAGAAGGCTGCCTAAGCGTTGATGAAGAACATCATGGATTAGTCCACCGTTCCTATCGCATTAAAATGGAAGCATATGACGCACTCAAAGACAAAAACATCTTAATTGACGCGAGAGGATTTAAAGCAATAGTCCTTCAACACGAATTCGATCATCTTAATGGAGTGTTCTTCTACGATCATATCGATCCGAAGAATCCTGATAAACAACTTCTAAACGAAGAATTAATTTAAAAAGAGACTTCATAGTCTCTTTTATTTTATGAAATTTCTTTAATCTTTTCACCTTTTAGTTTTCGGTATTTTGCTTCACCGTGAACTAATCTAAACGATGGAGAGAAGATGTTTTTGATAATTCCGCTTTGGTAAGCAGGGTTAAGAGCTTTGGTAATACCTGCAAAGATCGCTTTAGCGGTTTCGTCTTGTACTTCAATAACTGAATACACAAACCCTAATCCTGGGTTTTCAGATAGTTCCATTGAAATAATGTCTTTATCTTTACCAAATTTAATCGTGAAATACCTCGAAGATGAGAATTCTAAGAAGAACATTCTAATAACAAGGAATATTTCACTCTTACCGCTTAAGATGAATCTAGCGCTTAAGGCACAATCGAATTTGTTGCCATAAAATTCATATGTATCCCTAACACCATCTTTAAAATCAAATTTTAGAGGATATTCTTTATGACCTTCATTAATAATTAACGTGTAGGTATCGCCCTCTTTTTTGAATTTAACACTTTTTATTCCTTTAGCGTAGGTTCCTAATTCGTTTTGTAAAATGAGAGGCAAAATGCCACATGAATTAGCGATTTTATATATTGGTTTATATTCTTTATCTTGGAGATAATCGTAATAATACATGAACTCATCATAGTTTTTTAAATCACGATACCCATGATTTGAACACAGTTCAAATTTTCCAGGTTCTTTTTTCGCAAAATATTTTGCGCAAATCTTGAAAAGGTTACCACCGTGGAATGCTTCACTATTCGCGCAGCAAGTGACGACGATGACTCCGCTATTACGATAAATCATAATGTTTTGATCATACATTCCATTGAAACAGCAGAAGTTATTTTTATCATCAGCCCACATTTGGAATCCATAGTTTAATAAATGCCCAAATTGAGTAGCCTCATATTGGGTGTGACTCATCATATCAATCCATTCTTTAGAGATGATTTGTTTTCCTTCATACATTCCACCATCTCTAACTAAAATTCCAAGTTTGGCCATATCTTCTGGAAGAATATATAATCCCCAGCCACCAATAAAGTATCCTTCTAAAGAAGTATCAATATGGATGTCGTTTGCGTGAAGAGGATTAAAGATTCTTTCAACAACTAAATCTTTGAATTTTTTACCTGCGAGTTTTTCAACACAAGCACTGATGATATATGTATTCATTGAGTTATACTCAAATTTTGTTCCAAGCTTGAATTTAGAATTACTTTCAAAGAATGATTTTACCCATTTAGTAGAGCTAGCAGATTCCATCTCGTTAAATGTGATACCAGTAGACATTGTTAAAAGATGTCTAAGAGTAATCTTCCTATTTCTTGCAATATGGACATTCTTCTCAATTCCTAAAATCTTGACAACTGGTTTATCTAAATCAACTAGTCCATCATCGTAAAGCAAGCCTAACGCTAATCCGACAAGAGTTTTAGAAGTAGAAAAGACGCAGTCCCAGCTATCTCTAGCATATGGTTTACAATATCTTTCAGCGATAACTTTATTGCCCTTAACTAAAAGGATTCTATTTGGTCTAATGGAGAGGTCACTATATAGTTCATTAAAAAAGGAATCGATGTATTCTTTTGAATAACCACTATCAGAAATATTTCCTCTTGGAAGCGAAATAATTCCTTTTTCTTTAGGGTAAACAAAAGGCTTATCATTCTTTCCTTTTTTACCTGTATATGTAGTAGGTTTACTGGTGTCTAAATTCTTAGCTAGAAGCAGTAAACTATTTAACGAACTTCCTAGTGGCATACTTCTTCTCCTTTTCTAGATATTTTAGCATATTACACATCTAACGTAAGTTAATTGTGAAATATATGTTGAAAATAAATTTTATTATTATTTTGCAAACAGGTATACAAAATTTAATATTTTGTGCTATTATGTAGTCGCCAAAATTATACATAGCATAATGTAGTAATCAAGGAGGGTTTATGGATAAGAAAATATCAAAACCTGTTTCGGCCTATGCATTAGGTGGCTTAGGCGAAGTAGGAAAGAATATGTACTGCTTTGAAAACGAAAACCAAATCGTCATCATCGACTGTGGTGTCAAATTCCCAGGAGTAGAATTACCTGGCATTGACTATATCGTTCCAGACTTTACACACTTAAAAAACAATAAGAATAAAATTAGAGCTCTAATTATCACTCATGGCCATGAAGACCATATTGGTGGTATTCCTTTCCTTATCCAAAATGTAAATATCCCTGTCATCTATGCTCCACGATTAGCGTGTGCTTTAATCAAGAATAGACTTGAAGAATATAGAATGTCTGATCAAGTCAAAATTGTTGAATATAATAGCGATTCCAAATTCACCATTGGTGATTTTGATATTAGTTTCTTTAGAGTGACTCACTCTATTCCTGACTCTTTTGGAGTAGTCATCGACACTAGCGAAGGTAGAATTGTCTCTACTGGTGATTTCAAAGTTGACTTAACTCCAATTGGACCAGATATCGAACTTCAAAGAATTGCGGAACTTGGTCATCAAGGTGTTGATCTTCTCCTTTCCGATTCCACTAATGCAGAAAACGAAGGATACACTCCAAGTGAAAAGAATGTCTTTGATTCCATTAACGAAATCTTTAACGAAGCTCGTGGAAGAATTATCGTTTCAACATTCTCAAGTAATATTTCTCGTATTCAACAAATTTGTGAATCCGCAGTAAAACACAATCGTAAGATTGCTATCGTTGGAAAAAGCATGGAAAAGGCTGTTGATATTTCTCGTGGATTTGGATATATCAAAATACCCGATAAATCAATCATCACTACTGAAGAGGTCAAAAACTGCAAAGGTAGCGAAGTTTTAGTTTTATGTACAGGTTCACAAGGTGAACCAAACGCTGCTTTAAGTAGAATTGCGGGTGGCGAACATAAAGACATTCATATCATTCCAGGAGACACAGTTGTCTTCTCTAGTAGCGCGATTCCAGGAAATGGAATCATGATTGCTCATATCGTTAACTTATTAGCAAGAGCAGGTGCTGAATGTATCACTAATTCCGTTTTAGCAGATATTCACTCATCAGGTCACCCATCAAAACAAGAATTAAGACTTGTCTTAAAATTATTTAATCCTAAATATTTCATGCCAATGCACGGAGAATATCGTATGCTTAGATGCCACGCTGAAATTGCTCAAGAACTAGGTATGCCAGCATCTAACTGTTTCGTCTTAGATAACGGTGATTCTCTAACATTAGCAAAGCATAAAGTTAATGTTGGTTATCCAGTAGAACATGGTGTTTCCTATATTGATGGAAAAGATATTAAAGGTTTAGCAAACCCTGTTATGGAAGACCGTAAGATTTTAATTGAAGATGGTATGTTTATTATTGCAGTAAGCATTGATAGTCGCTCCAACTCTTTATTAATGCCACCTGTTATTTATAACAAAGGTGTTATTCTTAGACATAACGATAAGACCATTGATGAAGTTCAAGATATTGTCGAAAAAGCAATCAAGATTGCTTTAGCAAAGAAGCCAAACTTCGCCGAACTTAAATCAATTATTAAAGACGAAGTTAGTAGATATATCTATAGCAAAACTAAACGTACTCCAATGGTTATTCCAGTCATCATGAGTAAAAACTAATGAGATACATTTTAGCGAGTAAAAGTCCAAGGAGAAAAGATTTGATGAAATTTATTTCATCAGATTTTTTAGTTGCGGTAGAAGATATCGATGAAGAAATTAGTTATAAATATTCTCCTATTGAAGCAGTTATGGATATTGCTAGAAGAAAAGGAGAAGCGGTCTATGCTTCTTATCCAGATGATTTAGTGATTTCTGCAGACACAATTGTTGTTCTAGATAACAAAATCATTGGCAAACCAACTGATAAAGAAGACGCAAAAAGGATCTTAAGAGAATTAAGCGGCAAAACTCATTATGTTTATACAGGTTACGCAATCCACTACTTAGACAAAATTATCGTTAATTATGTTAGAAGTGAAGTTGTCTTTAATGAATTAAGTGAAGAGCTTATTGATGAATATGTCGCTACCGGATCTCCGTTAGATAAAGCAGGCGCTTATGGCGCGCAAGATAATGACCTTACATATCCGATAATAAAAAACATTATCGGCAGTTACGATAATGTCATTGGTTTCCCTACAAAAGAGATAAAACAAGATATCGAAAAATTAATTAAGAAGTAACTATTTACTTCTTTTTTTATTATAGATAAGTATAAATAAGACCGTTGAGACAATAAGGGCCACTAAAGAGATGGCAATCCATATACTGCCATTTTTAAGCATTTCGTTTAAAGCATCTTTGAAAGTAACAAATATCATCTTATTTTCTCATCACGAACGAGTCGCTTAGTTTATTGATATAAGTCTTTGCTTTTTTTGATAAAACAGAGACTCTCTTATCGCTTAATTCAATTTTGATTTCATTAGTGTGTAATTCATTTTTAATCAAATAGTCATATCCCACTAAGACTTTGGAATAATCCCCTTTAAAAGTTACAACGTTTTTATCGGATAACACTAGTGAGGATCCTAAAGAGGAGAATAAACGATTATTGATTGGTGCGATTTCATTAACTTGCATAACTTCTAAAGAAGGTTCGACTACTGCTCCACCTAAAGATTTATTATAAGCAGTACTTCCTATGGAAGTAGACACTACAAGTCCATTACCTCTAAAAGTTTCTAAATAGTTACCATTAACGTAGACTTCACTAATAAGAGTGTGGAATGGATTTTCAATTCTAATTTCATTAACTGCATAGATTACTTCTTTATCTATCATCGCTTTTAATAAACGATATTTTCTAGATTCGAATTCTTTGCCGTTAATTTCATCAAGAACATGTTCCATGTCTTCAACAACAAAGTCAGAAAAATATCCAAGGTTACCTTTATTAAAACAAACAAAAGTAATGCTATCTAATTTGTCTAAATATTTATGAACTGCTTTTAAGAAAGTACCGTCTCCTCCAACAGAGAAAACAAATTCAGGATTTTCGTTATCATAAACATGGCCTTTAGATTTAATTAAAGAAATAGTTTTAGTTTCAAAGTCATCATCAATGACTTCTCTTTTCAAAAATAATCCAATTCTCATAGCGGTTTAATTGTAGCATAATAATTACATGAATAAAATTGACTTTATAAATAAAGAATATGAAGCTCGTGTCATGGTCAGTGAAAAAGAGTATCTAGATCTTTTAAGGCATTATTCAAAATGCAGATGCCCAAAAAGAAAGACTATAAACACGAACACATATTTTGATTATGAAAATCTTTTTCTCACCAAAAATCATATGGTCTTAAGAACTCGTTCAATTAGTGAAAACGAATATGAATTAACGCTTAAAATCAAGGGCGAGGAATCCGATTTAGAATTAAACCACATTCTTTCTAAAGAAGAATATGAAAAAATGAGAGAGAAGATTATAATTCCTCAATCAAATGTTCTCGATAAATTAAAAGAGTTAAAGATTGATCTTTCTAAACTAGTGCTATTAACTGACTTAACCACTGAAAGAATGGAAATTGAATACAAAAAGCACACTCTTGTAATTGATAAAAACTATTTCAGAAATAAGGTTGATTACAATGTAGAAGTTGAGTCTTATAGTAGGAAAGCTGCTAAAATCTACTTACTTAAACATGTTTTACCATTTGGAGTTACATATAAAAAAGGCTACGTCTCCAAAAGTCGACGAGCCATTTATAATTTATAATTTGATTAATGTGAATCACAATCAGGGTAGCTAGGACATTCGCTCTTCTTGCAGGACCACTCCGCTACTCTTTTTTCGTGAGGAATAAAAACTCTAATTTCTTCTGAATTATATCCTACTTGAACCTTGGTTTCATCAACCATGATTGGGCGTTTAAGAACGCTTGGATTCTTTCTAATAAATGCCACTAATTCTTTGATGGTCATATCATCAATATTAGCACCGCTTTCTTTAATGATTTTGCTTCTAGTAGAAATAATATCTTCTGTACCGTTTTCAGTCTTGGTTAAGATTTCAATTAATTCTTTATCATTAAGGTCATTAACAAAAATATTCTTCTCTTGGTATGGGATTTCTTCCTTCTTGAAGAACTCTTTTGCTTTACGACATGAACTACAACTTGGAGCGGTATAAATCTTTATCATGGTTATATAATAATCATAATTTGCTTCATTAACAAATAATTTGTGAATGAAAATTTATAAACTTATGCGTATAATGAGAAATAGTCTTATTAGGAGTTTAACTATTAAGAATCAAGCAAAATAATTGAGCTCACGTCAAAAAGATTCACCACGTAGTGAATTTCTAAAACTTCACATCAAAATCGTTACTGATGTTGCGAATTAAAAACTGATAAGTCGAAATGAGTGTGACTCGTTTCTAACTTATAAATCAATCTCACTAGTTTTCTGGCTAAGTGAGATAAAGCTACCC
>DFJP01000024.1 GCA_002373085.1 Caryophanales bacterium UBA3668
CTTTTTTCAGCTTGACCAGCTTCATAAGGAAGTTGGGCATAGAGTTGGACAACATCTTCTGATTTACCAGAATAATTATCGTTACCATTATTAGTTACTTTGACTTTAGCGGTAACTTCATGAGTGTCTTTGTTCCATTCGAAGGATTCAATTTGTTGTGTGAAAGAAGCATAGGACATGCCATCACCAAATGAATAGGTGACTTCATCAGCATAGTTCCATTTGCCACCTTTAGAATTATAAATACCAACAGCATCATCAGCGTTATGTTGATTCAAAATTAAATCGTTATAACGAGTTTCATAATATTTGTAACCGACATAAATGCCTTCGGCATAAACTAAGTATTCTCTTTTATATAAATCAGTTAAGTTAGCGAATTTAAAATCGCCAGCATTTTGCATTGCCGCACTACTTAAAGAGTTAGCGGCATAGGTATCCACTAAACGGCCAGAAGGATCGGCTTTGCCAAATAAGATATCGCTTACACCATACATGCCGAAGCTACCAGGATAACCAATCCATAAAACAGCGTCGATATCGTATTCATCGAGTTCTTCTAGTTCCATTGGATAACCACTATTGACGATGACAATTCTCTTTTTAAATGAGGAACTCTTAACGAGATTTAAAACGTCTTTTTCTTCATCGTGAAGAGCTAATTCTCTGATATGTGGACCTTTTTCCCATAAGTCTTGTAAACCATGGTTTAAGTCACCTTCTTCGCCACCAAATCTTTTTAGGACAACAATGGCTGCATCATCATAGCTAGCAAAGCTAGTTCTGACACCATTATAGGTAGTGACATCGACTTCACCGATGTTACCGAATTTATCGTGATCTACTTTCACATTTTTAACAGCGTTACTCACTTCTTCATTAAGTGAATAGCCACCTTCTTTAATAACGTCCACTAAGGATTTGCTTTGATAGTTAATTGGGCCACCGCTACCACCATGATAAACTGGATTAGTAGAAGCTTTGCCTAATAATGTCACTTTATCAGTGGCTTTTAAAGGTAAAGCGTTATCTTTATTTTTAAGTAAAACTGTACCTTCAACTTGTGCTTTAATATTGTATTGTTTTAAAGCGTCATACATAGCTTCCTTACTTTCGTAGTCGCTTTTAAAATACTTTGTGTTTCCATCCCCTTCAATAGTTGGGGCGGTAATCTTTAAGGCTAGGTTGACATCTCCCTCTCTATCGTAGGCAAGCTTTGTGCCAAACGAAGCAATTATAGAAAGAGAGACTATTGTGACGCCTAAGCCCCCTAATAATCTCTTTTTATCCATATTATTTATTATTTCGCTTCAACAAAATCAAGTTTTGTGAAATCAAAGCTGCATGTTTTAACATTAACTTGGATTTCTACTTCAGAAGCAAATTGTCTGCTATCGAGATATTGCTTAGCGCTCCATGGAGAAGCTTCTGTATCTGGGATTGGCGCACCAGTTGAGGTGTCATAACCCTTTGGTGGTATGACTTGTTTGCCCATTTCTTCAGTCCAGTTATCAGTATCTAACCAGTATTGTTGATCATAAGAAGCAACGTATCTAGAAACACTCTTTAACTTAACATCGAGTAAATCTTCATCGATATCGTTAACAGTGGAAGAACAACTGCCATAGAACTTATATAAGTAGTTAGCTCTTTCATTGCCAGAGAAGTTATTTGTGTTTTCGTCAAGAACAACAGCGGAGAATTGACTACTTGAGACGATTAAACAATATGTATTGTTTTCGAAAAGTGTTAATTCTTGTTGGGTGAATGTTGTTAAGTAATAGTTATAAGTTGGACGCATATTGCTATATGACATCTCGGCTGGTGATAAATAAACACCTTTAATTTTGGCCTCTTTTGATGCACCACTGCATGCGCTTAAAGTAATGGAAGCAAGCGCAAGGGTCGCAAAAGCCATGGCTTTCAAATTTTTCATATAAAATCTCCTTTTTCAAGTTGCCTTCATTTTTAATAAAAAAGACTATTTTGACAATTTAGGTCGCGCAAACTTAATTTTTACTAGCGCTAATTGATAAATAGTCTTTAATTCTTTAATCTTAAATATTAATTTTATTTAATTGTAATCGTATAAGTTTTGGCCTCATTAATAGTTACTATTTTAGAAGAATTAGTTTCTTTTATTTCATAATGGCCGCCACTAACAGAAACAGTATTTCCTAAGCTAGAAGGAATAACAATTTCACCTTTTGCGTTAATGCTATTGATTGTCAAAGTCTTAACGCCGTCTTTATTAGCAAGTTCAACATCAATATTACCTTTAACTGTATAATTACAACATTTGAATGAATCTAATAAATTTGTTAATGATAATGAATATTCTTCAAATCCTGGCTTAGTTGGTTTTAAACCTGCAATGTAACGATTAATGATATAGATTGGTCCACTTGTCCAAGCGTGATTGAAAGTACCATCTGTAATATCAAATTTTTCATATAATGTATCTTTGCTATCTTTAATCATCGCATCATATCTAAGGAGCATTCTTTCTTTAGCAATGTCGATTCTGCCCATCTTGCATAAGGCTTCTAAAACATATTTTTCACAGAATGGGCTGGCTTCTCTAGTTTTACTTAAAACATTAATAATTGTTTCATAATCACTTTCTTTAGCTAAGCCAGAAAGCGCGAGCATTGCATTAGCTCGGTCATCAATGTGATTTGATGAGGAGGATTTAAAGCCATCCTGGGTGTAATAAGCATCATGATAATTTGCTTCCATTGAAGCCATTCTTTCATTAATGAAAGAGATGTTATCGTTCATCTTAAGAAGGGCCACTAATTCTTTAGTTAATCTTAAAGCGTAATAATAGAATCCAGCTTGTAATAAATCATTATCAATATAGCTACCCCAATCGTTCCATGTCCAAGAACCAGCACGATATTTAGGAAGGCCATTTTGCATCTCAAATAATTTTAAATATTCAATTACCGCTTTGACATAGGGAGTCATTGTTTCAATATCGTTAGTGTGTTCGAAATAATGATAAGCGCTGGTGAGGAAGGCTAATGATTGATTAGGGATTTCTTGAGG
>DFJP01000025.1 GCA_002373085.1 Caryophanales bacterium UBA3668
GAAATAGAAACTAAACGATATAAATCTTTTAATCCTGCTAAATTCTTTGCTAAAGCAATAACGTGTTTTGGTCTAAGGTGAGAGATTAATTCATCTTTAGCTTTTAAATTCACTAAGTCTTTATGTTTAAGATGGAGATTATCTTTAGTTAATCTCACTAATAAGGTTTGCCAAACTTCACTTAAAACAAAGGCGTCGTAATCAGCACGGTGAGCGCTCTTCTCATCATATTCAACTTCCATATTTCTACATAAAACACCTAATCTATGACTACGTGATTCTGGGAAGACATACTGAGAAAGAGTAAGTGTATCAACTACACCATTCTTGATTGGCTCTTTTCCTAAATCGATTAAGGCTTGGTTAAGGAAGGCAATATCGAAGGATGCGTTATGTGTAACAAGGATTGCATCTCCAATGTAATCCATAATCTTTTTCATTGCTTCTTCAATATTAGGAGCGTCTTTAAGCATATCATCACTAATATTAGTGATTCGCTTAATCTTTTCTGGGATTGGAACTCCAGGGTTAACTAAAATATCGACACGGCTAACAACTGTTCCGTGAACAATCTTAACAGCGCCAAATTCAATAATCTTGTTATATCTAGCGCTTAAACCAGTAGTTTCAAAGTCGAATACAACATAGTCTGCTTTATTAAGTTCAATATCTGTAGGGTTATCGACATATTTAAGTTTGTCATCAACCATATAGAATTCACAGCCATAAAGCATCTTCATGTCGTTGTCTTTGCCAGCTTTTTGAGCATCTGGGAATCCTTGAACCACACCATGGTCAGTAATAGCCATAGCAGTATGGCCAAGCTTTTTAGCGTATTTACAATATTCACTCATTTCAGAGATTCCGTCTTGAGTAGACATATTGCTATGTAAATGTAATTCAACACGCTTAATAGGTGTCGCATCTGGTATGACTTCTGGAGGTGGTAATAAGTCGATAAAATGAGACTTAACCTTAAGGTTATGGTCGTATTCATCAACATAGGCAGCTCCTCTAATACGGACGTTGGCGTGAAGTAAATCTTTAACTAATTCATCGTTAACTTGGAGGTTTTGATACATGTTGCAACTAATTGCTCCACCAAATTCATCAGCCACTCCAAAATTAAGGCGTTTTCTATCTCCTCTTTCAATAACTTCTAAGGAGAAGACTTTACCGTTAAAGTCAACGTGATCACTTTCATTAGTGATATCATCAATCTTTTCAACATAAGTATATTTACCACGTCTATTAATACGATCGCGTTCTCTTTCTTTGAGCATCGCTTCGCGGTTTTTCTTCATTTGTTTAAGCAAAGCATCTTCCATTTGTTGGTTCTTTTCGCTTTGCTCTTTCTCCACCATTTCGATGATTTCATTACGGTCCATCGCTTCTGGTTCGTTTTTATTTTCTTCAATATCCACTTCCGCTACTTTAGAGGCAACTTTAGTGAGTTTCTTTTTCGTTTTTTCATCAACTTCAACGACTTCAGGTTCAACTGGTTTAATCTCTTCTTCAATTTCAATGAAGTCATATGAAATGAAAGACAAGAATGATTTAAATTCTTTGATGATTTGTTCGTTTCTGCTCTTAAAGGATTCATCTAAATATTGAACAGTGATAACTGAGTCATCTTTTTTAATAAGTTCGATGTCGCTTTCACTTCGATAGATGAATCTATACCAACTATCAAAAAGGCTAATCGCATCATCACTAGTTGGCTTATTTAAATATGAGAAATGTAATGTATATGGGTATTCAATAGTTCCTAAACCATCCATGAATTGACGGAGTAATTCGTAATTCCATGGGGTTTCTTTAACGATAATCATGTCAATTTGTTCGTAATTAAAACGGTTACGTCCGACCATTTCAAAGTCGATATCAAAATCATCGATATTCTCGATGTGAATATGAGTTAAGAAACTCTTCATTTTTTCTTTCATATCTTTCCTCCTTTAAAATAGTCCAATGATGTCTTTAGCGACGATTAAAATCATTAAGGCGAATAGAATTAAGACGCCTACCGCTGAAACGACGTTTTTAACTTTCGCTGGTATTTCTTTTCTGAATATTCCTTCAATCGCAATGACAAGTAAATGCCATCCATCTAATCCTGGGAATGGTAATAAATTAATTATTCCTAAGTTAACGGAGATTAGTCCCCAGTAGAATAAGAATGTTCCGAATCCATTCTCTTGCAAGATTTTGGTAGTCGACACTCCTATAGCGATAATGCCACCGACATTTTTCCAACCATCTTCAGTAAATAAAGAACCTAATCCTCTAACGATAAGAGTGGCACTATTACCAAAGTCTTCAAACGTCTTGCCAAGAGCCTCACCAAAAGAGTTTCTACCAACATCTAACTGCATGGATAAACCAAGGTTATCTGGTAAACGATATGCATCGTTAACTTTATTTAATTCCACTGAACCTAAAGAAGTAGCAACTCCTCTACCAGTTGGATTATCATCATCCATAACATATAAACTAAATTGAATTCTATTTGGTTCTGCACCTAATTCTGTTTTTTTAGTAAATAAGTCTTTGCCAAGTAAATTAGGATAAGGCATGGAATAATTCTGAACATTAATACATTTAACAATCTTTCCATCAACTTCTTCTTGATAGATATCACCGCTGACAGTTACTTCGCTATTATCAGGAACGAATTTAAATGTTTTAAATTGATCTTCAGTAAATGTAACTTTTGCAATGACATATTCGTCATCTAACGTTCCACTATCATTGACCATAGCGAATTCAACAAGATAATTTTTGCTTTCATCTTGTTTATAGCGATATCCACTGGTAAATCCAGTAACAGAATTAATAACAACATCGCTTCCTGAATAATCAGTAGTCATAATTGACGCGATACTTACTACTGGGTCAGTACCAATAAGATAATCACCAAATGTTAATCTTTCATAACTTACCGCGTGATTGATTAAAGAAGTATCTTTAATGGTAAGGGTGTTATAGTTAAAGCCAATATAAGCATCTTTATTTGAGGCATCTGTATAAGTAATAGAGGCATTTTCATCATAGAAAATAAAAGTGCTATCATCATAAGAAAGAACAGAAGCATAAACTGCATCTTTACTCTTTAGACCAGCGTTATAAGCGATAGAGTCAGGAGCAACAGTAATGTGGCCATATCTTCCTGCATAAGTTGGGAAACCGACTTCATAAACGAAGAAGATAACAATCGCAAGAAGGAAGTTCATCGCTACTCCCGCGGCCATAATAATGGCTCTCTTCCACTTTTTAATGGCTAATAAGCTTCTACTTGGATCAATTTCTAATCCTTCAGGAACAGATTCTTGTTCTCCATACATTGAGACAAATCCACCAAAAGGAATTGCTCTGATAGAGAAATATGTTTCACCATTTTTTCTTTTTCTTGAAAAGAGTTTTGGACCAAATCCAACCGCATATTCAAAGCAATACACCTTAAATGTTTTAGCGGCAATTAAGTGTCCAGCCTCGTGGACCATAACTAAAGTAGAAAGGCAAACAATAAATAAAAGTATATATAGTACAATCATTAAATTTGTTCTCCTTTCATAATTTGTTTCACTAATAATTCAGCTTTCTCATTAATCTTCTGGTCAACTTCAATAATTTGAGTCAAAGATGGATGAGAAATATTTTTATGTTCATTCATGCATTTAATAACAATGCGTTCGATATCTAGGAATGAGATATCTCCTTTTAAGAAATGAGCAACCGCTACTTCGTTAGAACGGTTTAATACTGCTCCATAAGTTCCCTTTTTAGTTAGGACAGTACCTGCTAGAGCCACTAAAGGATATCTATCAGGATTAAATTCATGGAAATGTAATCCTTTCAGTTCTTCTAATGAAGAGAATGTTTGAGTGGCAAACGGAATCTTGCCTTCGTATAAAGCAAATTTAATTGGATTTCTCATATCTGGTTTAGAGATTTCACCACGATATAAGCCGTCTTCATATATTAAATATGAATGAAGATGAGATTCATCATGAAGCGTAACTCCAATCTTATTAATTGGATAATGATATAAATATCCTGCTTCAATAATTTCAAAACATTTATTGATCATCGTAGCGCAGTCGATAGTAATCTTAGCGCCCATCACCCAAGTTGGATGATTTAATGCATCTTTAGTAGTAACATTATTTAATTCATCACGACTAAGTTTTCTAAATGCTCCTCCACTAGCGGTAAGCATCATCTTTTTGACATTTTTGTCATCGACTTTTAAACATTTCCATAAAGCGGAATGTTCGCTATCGATTGGGAAGAGCTCTCCTTTTCCTTTGGAAAGTAAATCGTTAATGAATTCTCCTCCAACGACCAAGGACTCTTTATTCGCTAACGCGAGTTTTTTGTTATTTTCTAAAGAAACAATAGATGGGATTAGACCACTAAAACCAACCAAAGCGTTAACAACCATTTCAGCGTCTACCATAGTAATTAAATCTTCTAAATGGTTATCTTTTTCGTTTAAGAAAGTAACATGAGGATATTTTTTAGAATAATATTTAGCTTTTGATTTATCTCTAAGATAAACATGAGTTACTTCTTTATGTTTCTTTAAGATATATGAGATACATCTAGTGCGATATCCGACTGAAAAACCACGAAGAGAAAAGTCTTGTGGGTTCTTTTCAATAACATCAATGGTTTGCTGACCAATTGATCCAGAAGCGCCTAGAAGTAAAATATTCATACTACACTAAGATATTGACCCAATCCATGCTGGTCATAACTGTGACAATAAAGACAGTGATAGAAGCAACGATAGAAGTAAAAATAATTGAATCTAATCTATCAAGTACTCCACCATGACCCGGAATGAGTTTTCCATAATCTTTAATTCCCCAATATCTCTTAATCGCAGAGAAGACAAAGTCTCCTAATGTCGCAAAGAATGGAGTGAGGAATGAAAGAATTAAAATGTTATACCAATGTTCCTTATTAAAGGAATCAAGGAATGGCATATCACAGAAGGCAAAAACTAATCCAACTGAGCTACAGACCAAGAAGGAAATAATAATTCCTCCAAAGAATCCTTCCCAAGTTTTATTTGGGGAAATCCTTTCGTTCATTTTTGTCTTTCCAAAAAGAACACCAACGAAATATGCTCCTGTATCTGTCATAACCGCAGAAAGGAAGACAAAAAGAATTAATAAAGCAGGGATAACCGTTGTTTCAGGAGTGAATGTTAGCGATTTAATTGTTTGTAATCCTCTATTAACCATTGGGAAATAACGTAAATAGAATAAGCATTGGAAGCCAAATCCTAATAAGATTCCCATAGTAATTAAGAAGCTAGCGTCCACTACTGAGAAATCTTTATAAATAACGGTAAGCCAAAACATAAAGAAGAAACCAAGCACCACAGGGAGAATAGGTAATAATATTTCTCCGTAATATGCATCAGGTCTATTAAAGGACGCTGAGTTTTTAACGATTTCTCTAAACATTGGCCAAAACGCTATTAAAGAAACAAAAATGACATAAACAATATAAATGAACACCGTTCTTTTTCCAGCGCATCCTAAAATCTCATAACATGCAAAGCAAAGAGCAAGAGACATGAGGATGAAATAGATCCAGTCTCCTAGGATAATGGCAGGAACAACTAAGCAAATCAAAACGGCCGCTGAAATGATGCGGACAAGCATGGATTTCTTTGTTTTTGTTGTTAATTCATTATGATGTAATTCGTGTCTTTCATGATTAGCAACATTATTTTTCTTCATCATTTATCGTTCCAAACCTCCTATTCCTTGTGTAATATTCTTCGATGCATTTTCTAAATTCTTCTTTGGTAAAATCTGGCCATGGGATACTTGGGAATATGAATTCCGCATAAGCAAGTTGCCACGGGAGATAATTACTAGTTCTAAGTTCACCACTAGTTCTCACTAATAAGTCAACTGGCGGTAAGTCTTTCGTATATAAGTAAGATTCAAATTTTTCTTCAGTTAAATCTTCAATATTTAGTTTCTTATCTTCGACATCTTGAGCAAATAACTTTGCGGCCCTTACTATTTCTGCTCTGCCTCCATAATTAAGGCAAATATTGAAATAGAAATTACTAAAATCTTTTGTTTTCTCTATCGCATCATTAATTGTCTTTTGAGTTTTCTTTGGTAATCGAGATATATCTCCACTGACAATGACACGTGATTTATCTTTGATAATTCGGTTAATTTCTTTCTTGAAGAAGATATCTAAGTAATTGAATAGATGTTTAATTTCGTCTTCTGGACGATTCCAGTTCTCGGTCGAAAAAGCGTATAAGGACATAGCCTTAATACCTTGTGCTAAACATTCTTCGTATATTTCAATAATACGATCACATCCAGCTTTATGACCGAGGTGACGAGGAAGTCCTCTTCGTTTTGCCCAGCGTCCATTTCCGTCCATAATGAACGCAACATGTTTCAATTTAAATTCTTCTTTTTTCATAACGTACCAAGATAAGTATACAATAAAAGCGCGCCTAAGCGCACTTATTAATGTTAGTTTTTTTCTAAAAGAAATTTGGTTTATTAACGAATAGTTAGATTGCCATGATTTCTTTTTCTTTTTCAGCGAGGATATTATCGATATCTTTCACTGCATCATCAGTGACTTTTTGGATATCTTCTTGCGCTCTTTTGAGCATATCTTCTGGATAAGAATCATCAATCTTGACAACATCCATGTAATCTCTTCTGACGTTTCTAACCGAGACTTTAGCATCTTCAGCGTAGCGGTGAGCTTGCTTAACGATATCTTTTCTACGTTCTTCGGTTAAGGCAGGGATAATTAATCTAATGCAAATACCTTCGTTGATTGGATTAATTCCTAAATCAGAGGCATTGATCGCAGAAACAATGTTTTTAACATCATTCTTATCATAAGGTTTGATGAGAAGTTGTCTTGGTTCTGGGACTGTGATAGATGAAATTTGGTTGATTGGTGTCATACTTCCATAATAATCAACTTCAATGCTATTAAGCATTGCTGGAGAAGCACGTCCTGTTCTTAAAGTTGAAAGTGAATTGCGGTAACTTTCAATACATTTGTTCATCTTTTCTTTTGCTTCTAGTGCATAAGCATCCATGTTTTTTTATCTCTCCTTTTTGCAAATCGTTCCAACATTTTGGCCTTTCGCCGCTTTTTGGAAGTTTTCTGTGTCTTGCATTGAAAACACTAAGATTTCAATGTCGGTTTTTTCAATGAGTTCAACCGCTGTTTGATCCATGATTTGGATATTCATATCCCTCATTTCTTTATAGGTAATTTCAGGATAGAATTTTGCATCAGCGTAAACTGTTGGATCTTTATCGTAAACACCTTTAACACCATTTTTGGCCATTAAAATAGCATCACAATCAGTTTCAATAGCTCTTAAGGTCGCTGCAGTGTCTGTGGTGAAGAATGGTTTTCCAGTTCCACCAGCAAGGAAACATATTTTTCCTTGAGATAAGTCACTTTTTACTTTATCAGCATCGTAAGCAATTGTCACTTCTTTAATTTCAGGAATTGCACTATAAACGACCGAAGGAACTCCAAGTTTTTTAAGAGCACTACTCATAGCAACGGCATTAATCACAGTGCCAAGCATGCCCATATAATCAGCAGGAACTCTTTCAATTCCAATCTTTTCAGCAACTTTACCACGCCAAATATTTCCAGCGCCGATAACGATTGCTACTTCCATTCCATCGTCATGAAGAATTTTAATTTTCTCGCAAATAGAATGAAGAGATTCGACATCAATGATGTTGCTTGAATCTTTAATTCCGAGTGCTTCACCTGATAATTTTAGCAAGACTCTTTTATACATAATTCGTCTCCTTATTTTCTTGTAAAAAAAGAAACACAAAATGTGTTTCTATTTTTGGTTTGTTATTTTGCTTGGCTCATGACTTCACTAGCAAAGTCATCTTTTCTCTTTTCAATACCTTCACCAACTTGGTAACGGACAAATGTTAAAACCTTGACGCCTTTTTCTTTTAAGAATTGGCCAACAGTTTTGCTATCATCCATTAAGAATGGTTGAGCTTCAAGAGTCATTTCAGCAAAGTATTTGTTGATTTTGCCTTCGAGAATCTTCTCTAAGACTGGAGCTGGTTTATTAGCGAGTTTTTCATCGTTTTTAGCAGCTTCTTTTTGGACTTGCATTTCGTGTTCTCTAACATCAGCAGGAACATCTTCAACAGTTAAATATTGAGGATTGTTTGCAGCGATGTGCATGGAGATTTGCTTTGCAAGTTCATCATCACCACCGCTTAAAGAAACAGCGACAGCGATTTTTCCACCCATGTGGATATAACTACCGATAACGTTGTTATCTTGTGGGATGATTGTGAATCTTCTTAAATCGAATTTTTCACCCATCTTGACTGTAGCATCAGCGAATAAATCTGTGGTGAGTGCTTTAGCAGCTTCAACATCTTTTGGTTCATTCTTGAGAATAACGTGAGCAATTGCCTCAACGAATTCACGGAATGCGTCACCTTTAGCAACGAAGTCTGTTTCACAGTTAACTTCTAAAA
>DFJP01000077.1 GCA_002373085.1 Caryophanales bacterium UBA3668
ACAAAAGCATTTTTTCCTTGGATTTTTGCAAAATTACGAGCATATCCTAAGGAAGAAATTTGGTTTGGTTCAATACGATCGAACGAAAATGACACTTTATCTTCAACGTGTTTAGCGTCTATTAAACACATAGTAATTTTCCCGTTTTCATCACCTTTTCCACCTACTATATCGCAAGGTTGACCTTCTGGCCTTTTCATAAGAATATGATTCCAAAAGCCAAGAGAACGTAATGTTTTAGCCACATTTCTTTCAGTGGCGTTACCTAATTTGTTCTGTAAATCGTGTTTATTCATTACATTTCATCCTCCAAGTTTTCTAATAGGTTAATTTCTTCGGTAAAGTCATGGCCTTTTTTGTCGGAGTTTAACTTGATACCGACATATACCCAACCAACATTAGAATCTCGTTTTAAGGAGAAACCATGCTTTTGCATATCAGCTTTGAATTTGTGTTCAGGCATCAAATGTTCATTGTTATCAAGGGCCCATTTCTTATAGTTTTGGAATAATAATGAAGCACTTGTTTTATATTCTGAGAAGTTTTGGCAGCAAGAAGCAATGAATAAGTTAACAGTATCCATTTCACTCTTATAATCGGCCAAAGCTTCTTCTAAACATTTTGGTTTTGGCACAACACCTTTATAATCTTTATTTAATTTAATAGCACCTTGGATAATCCAACCTAAAATCTTAGGCATTTCTGCTTCTAATTTTTCAGGCATATGAATATCCTTAGTTTCGTCTGTGAATTTAACTAAGAACGGAATAAGGAAAATACGTCTCCAAATACCATAGTCCTTACTTCTAATAATTGGTAAATTGTTAGTAGACATCCATGGAGAGAATGTAGGATCGTATTCAAATTGGTCACCAAACTTCTTTTGAGCAGAAATAGTTTCGCCTGAGGTAAGCTGTTTGATAACCTTATCATTCATTTTTTCGCTTTCATTAGTTTCAGACATAGTGATAATTCTAGCGCCTTTTAAAGCGGCAAATGAGAATTCGGTTGACTGAGCACTTGAATTCTTGTTTTGGAGCAAGAGTTCACTATTCATAGTCTTACCATAATCACCAAATACCTTTTTAACTGTCTTAATGAAAGTTGATTTACCATTACTACCATTACCATACATAATGACAAGTAAATCTTTATTGGTTCTACCAGTAATAGCATCTCCTAAGAGCAATTGAATGGTTAAAACAAGTTCTTCGGTTTCTTTTTCATCTGAACGTTTAAGAATATCGTGTAAGAACTTTAACCAAGTAGTCGGTTCTGCATAAGACACAGGGACATTCGTATTCTTTGATAATTTAAGGTTCTTATCAAAAGAAGTAATCTTGCCATCCATAAGATTAACAACACCGCTATCGGTATTGAGCAAATATGGATGCAAGTCAAATTCTTCGGTAACCACAGGAATCTCGTGTAAATGTTGAAATTCCTTAATCATAGCCTCTTTACCAGACGAATTAGAAACACGCTTTAAATTGTCTCTTTGAGCCTTTAAAATGTTTTCTAAATCCTTAATATCTCTGTTGTCGCTCTTGTCTTTTTTAATTTCAACTGCTTCATTAGAGTTTTCGTTTGCTTCTTCACTATCGGCTCTTTCTAAATCAAGGATTTCACGTTCGGTTTGTTTGATTTCTTCTTTTAATCTGTCGATAATCATATCGCCAAACTTCTTAACATAGCCTTTAGCATCGTAAATCCACGTTTTGCCATTCCAAAACATAAAAGCTTTGGCTTTGGTATCATATCTAAAATATTCACCATAATGGTCATAAAAACGTTCGGCATTTCCTGTATCAGTAAAAGAATACTTACTGAAAATCTGCTTTTGAGCAATAATAGGATCTCCCTTTTCATTGAAGTTGACAATATCGCCGATTGGCTTAATAATTTCGCCTTCTTCAGTTTTAATCAAAGGAATATTGATTTTTTCAGTTTTTGAAGTAGGAGTATAAACCTCTCTTTGGTTTTTAATAGCTTTTTCAATGGTATTTGCACCATATGTGCTATTTCCCCAACTTCTATCCCATTTATCGCGCATTAAACCACTTTTTCTAACAATTCTATCCATTTGAACGGCATCACAACCAGTCCAGAATGCTAGAATCTTACAAAACGCCATATCAGCAGAGCTATGGTCATTGTTATAGAACGACATATCACCGTTATATAACGCCATAAAGTCTTGACCTTGTTGACTATTTCTAATTTTTTCAATAAGTTCGTAATCAGATAAATGAGTAGAACCAGGAATAATTGTTGTTTCCGTTTCTTCTACTTCTTCAAATAAAACGGCGCCATGTTCATCAAACTTGGCAGAAATAACTTTTCTTCTAGGTCCAGACACATATGATTGTGTATTATTTTGTTCTGGTTCAACATTAAGATACTTCTCCCAAAGAGGCTTAACTTCCTCGCTACGTTCTTCAATTGGTTTAGCATTGATAACTTTACCAGTCATAGTGAAAAAACGTCTGTAATCATACATTTCAACACCTTTACGTTTGTTTCTCTTGCCTGGAAGCTTGCCCTTACAAATGATGTGGACACCTTCACCGCTATGAGAGTATTCCGTATATGAATCTAATTGTTTAATAAAAATAGATGCGAATTCTTCAAATTCCTTAGCAGTAGCATATGGTTTTTGGCCAGTTCTTTTATCAACGTGATTATCAAGATCAACGCCGAAATATGAAACGCCAGTAATTGTGTCTTCGCCAAGCATAAAGCCTAAGCCTACGAAACCATATTTGACACAACCATTTATTGCTAGTTTGAAGCTTGTCCACGTATCAGGATCAGAAGTAGAAGCATAACCACCACTAAGAGCATTCATAGGGATTTTTGTTTCCTCTCCATCCCTAACTTCGGTCTTATAACAAACCCAACGACGTGTATCCTTAATTTCTTGAGGAATTCGTATGTATTTTTGTTGTAATTCTTCAATAGTCATTTTTATCTCGCTTTCATAAGGGCTTATGGCGCCACGCAGAGGAGCCTATTATTTTTAGTCTTTAGATTTACAGGCATTCTAATCCCTACTAAATCCTTCACATAGGACTCTGCGTTACTCGACTTTTTTATACTGACATTTTATGCGTGCCAGTGACCGCCCAGAATCTCGCCCAACTTCTAGTTCATATATTAACGAATATGTATTTGATACTATCTCAACGAGTGTTAGCCACTTTGCTTTGTGGTTATGGAAACAAGCACAGTTATGGGATTTGCACCTATCATAGTTCTTATATTAACTGTGATATAAAGCCCGAACCCTTTGTTCGAGCATTATGTAATTAGAATGGTAAGTCGTCTTTTGGAATATCAAGATTTTCAACATTACCGCCAGCTTGTTCTTGGTCTTGTTTTTCTTCTGGTTTACCTTCGGCAGTTTTAACTGGTTTGACATAAGCACCAAGAGTAGTAGGCTTGTAAGAAAGATACTTAACTCTGTTATCTTCCTTTTGTGAATAATCGTCAAAGACTTTTTCAATGGTAATCCTTAAGCAAGCGCCATTGAGCCATTGAATAAGTTCGTCAACTTCATCCCATTTGGCTTTATAGCCCTCTTTTTCCTTTTGAGTGACTAAGATACTGCCAAACTTTTTGGTATCAAACCATTCAGGATTAGCGACATCTCTGAACACTTTGTCAAAGACGTGAGAGCCTTTGAATTTTTGTTCAACGTCATCTCTAATCATAAAGTCAAGATTAGCATAGTCTTTTGAGTTATCTTTTGTTCTTTTTTTGGTGATT
The DNA here is from genome assembly GCA_002373085.1 of Caryophanales bacterium UBA3668. The sequence goes on from DFJP01000077.1 coordinate 3,769, forward strand.
TTAAGAACTACTTCATAATCACCAGCATCAATTACTGGAAACTCACTAGATCCAGCATATTGTTCAATGTCTAAACTCATAGTAATTGTTTTCCTTTCTTATCTTGTTCTAAACATTCTTTGCCGCAATATGGTCTGCCATATTTCTTAATGGAGCCAAAGTATATGGATTCGTCAATTGCTTTTCCACAAACACAACATTTGAGTTCTGGCACAAATGGACGAATTCTAATACATGGTTTGTTATCATCGCCAAATGCCTTTACGCTTGTTCTGAAAATTTGGATTTTTTTGCCAACTAATTGGTCGGCTTTTTGTGTTCCATAAATTTTCTTAATAATTTTAATGTTGGTTTCGTTAAGAGCTAACTTTTTGTCAGTTTCCTTGAAATAGACAACAGGTTTAACATCTTCAGATTTGTTTTTTTCATTAACAAGTCTTTCTTCACGAATGCCTTCAATGGTGTAAATTCTTTCTTCGCCTTCATCCAAAATGTCAGAAGAGAGGAAGTCTTTTTCAATCATATCCATAAGATTGATCGGCAAAGTTTCAAATTTTTCTTGTGCCATAACTTATTCCTCCTTTTCTTTGAATAGTCTTTCGTAAGATTTAACACCAGTTAATTGTTTCAATTTTCTACAAGCTGGACAATGGCCACAGCCTACTGGTGCAGTTTTGCCTTGAATAATGTCCCAGAATCTTGGAGCCTTTGCTTTTACAAGGTCTAAGGCGTTGTTTAAATAGAAGTCATCGATTTCGATTAACTCTTTATCTGGAACTTCTTCTTTTGTAGTAACGGCTAACACAAATGGAAGTTTCTTATGATCTTCACTATTTTGTGACTCGATTTCGCGATAAATTGCGCCTTGAATATCATAACCATAATATTCTACGAAATCAACTTTGGCGTGCTTTTCTTCGTCCCAGATTTTGTCCATATCTTTCATAATCTTTTGGTCGACAATAAGCTTGCCTTTGTGATACGCGTCCATTTTAATCTTAAATGGCACACCTTCAATTTCGCCAGTCATAATCTTTTGCTTTTCGCCATCCAAATACCTCATTAAGTATTCGTCATTTTGAATAGCATCAATGACTGTTTCTACGGCTTTGTATTCTGCCTTTAATGTTCCCTGTTTTGTAAATAATTCAGGGTGATCAATGATGAATTGGTCAAGTTCGCCAGAGAAATATGCGTCTACATATGAACCGAATACTAATGCAGTCGATTTTGTGTCTTCAAATTCTCCGTTTACTTTGGCTAAACCCATAACTTCACATTTAAGGAATTCTTTGAACATGGATGCGCCTAAGTAATGTTTTCTTGCTTCCGTAGAGTGATAGTTTTCACTCGTTAAAATAAATTCTTGTTCTTTTTCTTGCTTATTTTCCATAATAGCGTTCTTTCTTTTCTTGCTTTTGGTTTCTTAAAATGTTGCTAACTTCGTCGTAATCTAGTTCTAATACACTGGATAATTTGTTAAGGTTTTCATAGCTTGGAAGTCTTTCACCCTTTTCATACTTAGTCAAAGACACCATACTAATACCAGCCTTTTTGGATAAATCCTTTTTGGTAATACCTAGTTCTTTTCTACGACATGACAACACATCGCAAATGTTAACCACTGTGTCTCCTTTCCGCTTTTCTAAGCACCTTAATTTTCTTACAACGCTTAAACATTGTCAAGTAGTTTTTTGAAAAATGTTTTAATTTCCTTTTTTAACATTGTTAATTACTGCGGAAATTTTTTTCATATCTTCCAAAGAAAGAAGACGTAGTTTGTTTATGGCTATGAAGAAATCATTTGGTAGGATCTTCCCATTATCGCCAATAAAAACTTTGGCGAACATAGGTTCGTATTTTACCAAGATACAATTTTCTTCTTCCAAAAATGCTACGTCTTTTAATTTAAAACTAATGTGAGAAAGGCTTTTTTCTCTGTCTTTATAATAAGCGTTTTCTTGCCTTAATTTTATCAATTCTTGTGTCTTGATAATTTCGGTAAGCTCTTCAATCTTATGTTGTAAAACGGCTATTTTATCGTTATAAGCCTTTTCTTTTTTCTTGGTGAACATAATTAATCTAAACTCTTAATTAAATTAATAAGATATTCTTTTTGCTCTTTTGTTTTAGGCACAACAATGAAAACGTCTGTTCCTAAAAGTTCAATAACGTCCTCGTGTAAATATTCGGCCGCTTTCTTTGCTAAACCTGGACTGAGTTTTCCAGTTTCGTTATAACAAATACCTTGCTTTGTGACTCCAAGAGCGTTGGCAAGTTGAGTTTGAGTAATTTGGTGTTTACCTCTAATTTTTGCTAAATTATTACCCATAATTTCCTCCTTTGTCTATACGTAGGCTCTTTTATGTTAGCACGAATTAAAACAATGTCAAGTAATTTCATTAAAAAAGTGCCATTTCTGACACTTTTTCAACCTTTCGGTTCTCTTTAGTAATCTTCACCAGTAGCAGAACCAATAATACCTGGGAATCCACGAGTAATTCTTGGTCTGTTGCGAATTTTAAGATTAAATAATCCTGATCTATGTAAAAGAGTTACTACACGTTGAGGAACACCTATCTTTTTAAGGTCTTCGTATGTGATAACAATTCCTTTATCTGCATCATAGCCAGAATCTAAGCCAAGAGCAGCGGCACCATTTCTCCAAGCATAGTATGTTTGATACAAGACTGCTTTTTGGAATGCTTCTAATTGCATTGGAGAAAGTTGATCATACTTGATAATGCGAAAGCCATTGACGTCGCACCAATCCATAAGAAACTCTTGAACCATACTAAGGAACGTTTCAGCATAACTACTATCGTTGTCACTGCCTTTTAAGATGTTCCTTAAATCTTTGGCGAACATATTCTTGAAGTCGTCAGGTGTAACTACTGCTTTAACTAATTTTACGGCTGGATATGTTGTATCTGGCATAGATCATTTCTCCTGTTCCTCTTTATTATATAACTTTTTAATTTCATTAATCAACTGTTCAGGAAGCAAACCTTCGCTATGAGTTTTGTTCACGAATGGAAAGTTTTTACCCCTAGAACTGAAACCGACAAATATACGCTCTTTCTTTGAGTTTAGCATTAAATAGTCTAGCCACTTTAATAAAGCGTTGTATTGGTCTTTATTTGGCTCTTTTTTAGGCAATTCTATATATGCTTCCTCGCTTATATAAAGATAAGTTCCATCGTTTAGTTTAATCATATTTGTTTTATCAATATGCAAATCCGAATGAGTTGGCTCACGACTAGCGTATCCTATTAGATTAAACTTGTTCTCGTTTAGGTTAATGAACTTTCCGTCCTCTGTAATGAACGAAGCTCTTTTTGTTGGCTCCGACGAATACACAATGTTATTGTTCATTTTCAAGTTCTGCTTCGAGTTCGTTGATTCTAACTCTCCAAGCGTGTCGTTGCTGTCTAATTGGCGCATATTCTTCTTCTGTCATATCACCGTCCATATATTTACATAGTTTATAATCAGAAGAATCAAGCAACATTTTTAGATGTGCGATTTGCTCTTTTATTTCTTGAATCGGAGTTTTTTGCTGTCGAAGACTAGCAAGGATATTCGCTTGTGCTTGCTCATATTCTTCTTCTGTAATTTCAACATAGCCTTCTGGAAGTTCTAACAAAGGATTATTCTCTATTCTAAAGTTGTTCCCATTTTGATAATAGTATTTTTTATCTTCGTTCATAATAGTCTCCTACAAAGCAGTCGCTGTGTCTGAATTTATTGTTAAAATTTGATTAGCGATATAAGTTGTCACATTACCATTATAATTACTATATAATGTAAAATACATCTTAGCGTCAAGTCTTGAGGCCTCATAATCTCCAAATATACATAGACAATTTCCATCGGTAAGGTCTAAGTTCGCAAGAACTTGTCCCTTCAACATTGCTGCTAAAACCATTGGAAGTGCAGGACCAGAAGAACTATTATAGTAGGTAAATGAAAAAGAACCATATCCACTTAATGTGAATAGAACGTCATGTTTATATATAGTTTTAGGCACTAAAAGAATGGAAGAAGTTGTTCCACT
>DFJP01000097.1 GCA_002373085.1 Caryophanales bacterium UBA3668
AATCCTGTCATGAAGAAATGGTGGGAAGTTAATGATGAAGACATTAAGACCATGATGAAACATACAACCTGGCCTGCTGCAGACTTAGGATATTTCAGAGGCGGTGGATATTCATCTAGATTTGTCACTAGAGCAGAGATGCCTATGACAATGATTAGACTCAACCTTGTCAAAGGATTAGGACCAGTGTTACAAATTGTTGAAGGTTGGAGTGTTAATCTTCCTGATGAAGTCACAGATGTCTTATGGAAGAGAACAGACTATACATGGCCATGTACATGGTTTACTCCACGTATTACAGGCAAGTACCCATTTACAAGCGCGTATGATGTGATGAATAACTGGGGTGCAAACCATGGTGCAATCTCTTACGGCCATATTGGTGCTGATTTAATTACCTTAGCGTCTATTTTAAGAATTCCAGTTTGTATGCATAACGTTCCAGAAAAGGACATTTATCGTCCATCTGCTTGGAGCGCATTTGGAATGGATAAAGAAGGACAAGATTATCGCGCTTGTGAAGCCTATGGCCCAATGTACAAGAACATTAGAAAGTAATTTTAGTGTTCTTTAAGCTAAACTTATTTACGGAGGACAATGAATATGAAACCAGAGTATATAAAACAATTTGAAAAATTAGGTTTTGGAATGTTTGTTCATTTTGGTCTTTATTCCGTTTTAGGTAAAGGCGAATGGGTTTATTACACTTTAAATTCAGAAGATAAGAAAAATTATTTCAGCGAAGAATTCGCTAACAAGTTTAATCCAAAAAAAGACTGGGCAATTAAACTCGTTAAAACCGCCAAAGCTGCGGGAGCTAAATATATTACATTAACAACTAAACATCATGATGGTTTCTTTCTTTATGATTCAAAAGGATTAACAAATTGGGACTCAACTAAACTAGGACCAAAAAGAGACCTTGTTAAAGAATTTGTTGATGCATGTAATAAAGAAGGAATAGTCCCATTTTTCTATCATGCCTTACTTGATTGGCATAACGAAAATTACAATAAAGATTTTTCAAAATATATTGATTTCTTAGTCAAATCAGTGGAGCTCTTATGCACTAATTATGGAAAAATAGGTGGCTTTTGGTTTGATGGATTCTGGGATAAACCAAACGAAGATTGGCAATTTGATCGTTTATATAAAACAATTAGAAAGCATCAACCAGAAGCGATGATTATTAATAACACTGGCATGTCTGATACAGGGACAATTAGTCACTATGAGATTGACTCTGTGACTTATGAAAGAAGTACTCCAACGATGGTTAATACTCAAGATGGCAAAGAAAGAGCGGGAGAAATGTGCGAAGTGTTAGGACAGCACTGGGGATACACAAAAGATGATTTAGATTTCAAATCATTTAAAGAAATACTTTATTCCCTAATTGATTGTAGAAATTCCAATTGTAATTTCCTTTTAAATTGTGGTCCTAAAGCTAATGGATATTTAACTGAATTAGATAAGGAATACTTTAGACGTTTAGGTGTTTTCATTAAAAAGAACAAGAACTTTATCTATAACGTTAAGAAGGCAGACATCTCTAGCCCTGACTGTGTAATCTTACAAGATGATAGTTATTATTATGCAGTCATCAAAGATGTATTGATGTCAGTTAACCCTAACGCTCAACTAGAAAAAGGAACTACAAAAGCAACAATTCCTAATCACAAGATTAAAAACGCCAAATATTTGGACTCTAAAGATCCAGTTTCTTTATCAGATGACGAACACACCATTTATGTGAAACCATTTGACTATGGAGAGGCTAGAGCAGTAAGGGTAGTAAGGTTTAAATAAAAGAATGCGATAACACCGGTGATACAAATGCCGGTTTTAATATGAAATAGAAGACTGGAGATAGATTATTATGAAAAGCTTTATTAATTCACGTTTTGTTAAAGAAGTTAGTGAGATTACTAACAATATGTATCACCAAGGATGGGATGAACGTAATGGTGGTAATATCTCATATTTGATTGATGAAGAATATGTAAGGGAATATTTCCCAAAAGATAAATACATTAGAGATATTGAAATGGGTTTCACCGCGGATGAAATCTGTAGAAACAAATATTTCTTAGTTACTGGTACAGGAAAGTACTTTAAAAACGTTATTAAAGATCCAGAAGCTAATCTTGGTTTAGTAAAGATTGATGATAATGGTCATATAGCCCATCTTTTATGGGGATATCGTGATGGAGGTAAATTCACAAGTGAATTCCCTGCTCACTTAATGAGCCATGCAGTTAGATTAAAAGTTAATCCTAATAATAGAGTTATTATGCATACTCACCCAACATATACGATTTGTATGGGAGCGTGTCTACCAACAGATGAAGTTATATTTACTAGAAAACTATGGAAATCAAATACTGAAGCAGTAGTTGTTTTCCCTGAAGGCGTTGGAGTTCTTCCTTGTATGATTTGTGGTACAACCGAAATAGGAGAAGCTACTGCAAATAAAATGAAAGAGCATCGTATTGTTACTTGGACTAACCACGGCATCTATGGAGCGGGTAACGATATTGATGAAGCATTTGGCTTAATTGAGACAGTAGAGAAGACTGCTCAAATCTATATGCTTACTTTAGGACATGTTGTTAATGAAATTCCTGATGAAGTTATTATTGGCTTAGCTAAACTTTGGAACTTAAAAATGATGCCAGGCGTCATTGAGGAAAAATAATGAATTATTATCTAGCGATTGATCTAGGTGCGACAAGTGGTAGACATATCGTTGGTTACACCGAAAATAACGAAATTGTTTTAAAAGAAATACATAGATTTAGAACGTCAATGGATGATTCTCCACAAGGTTTGGTGTGGGATTTTAATCGTATCTTTGCCGAGATTAAAATAGGAATTAAGAAAGCTTTCAAGCTTTATCCAGGCATCATCTCTTTGGCGATTGATTCTTGGGGTGTAGATTATGTGCTTATGAATGGGAATAAGCCTATAATGCCTTTTTATGCTTATCGTAACGAGAGAAATATTGTTGCTAGTGAGATGGTAGAAAAGATAATTCCATTTAGAGATTTATATAAAATGACCGGCGTGCAATTCGCTAGTTATAACACAATATATCAATTATTTTCTGATAAGATGCTTGGAAGGCTTCAATATGCGACAGATTATTTAATGGTGCCTAATTACTTCACTTATTTATTAACTGGAGTTAAGAGCCATGAATACACTAATGAATCAACTACAGGCCTATTAAACCCATTAACTGGAAAATATTTAACTTCACTTATCGATAGATTAGAATTTCCAAAAGAACTTTTTAATTCAAAGATTTTATCTGCAGGAGATTGTGTTGGCGATCTTCTTCCTAAAGTCCAAAAAGAAGTTGGTGGAAATTGCAAAGTAGTGCTATGTGCAACCCATGACACTGCAAGTGCATTTGAATCAACAGAAGTTGATGAAGAATCGATTTTTATATCCAGTGGAACATGGTCTCTTCTTGGAGTTAAAATTGCTAAACCAATTATCTCTGATGAAACTATGAAAGCTAATTTTACTAACGAAGGTGGAGTTGGTTATATTAGATTCCTTAAAAATATTCCAGGCATGTGGATTGCTAATAGATTAAAATCAGAGACTAAATTAACGCAGGAATTTATTGATGAAAATATAGATAAAGTAAATTACAAAGTATGTTTTGATATTAGTGATAATAGTTTAGTTGCTCCACAAAGTATGAAAGATGCACTGCTAACTTTATTAGAAAAAAATAGTCCTCAAAATGACTTAGAATTATTCGCCTCAATTTATCGTTCAATGGCTGCGTCATATAAGACCGCTATTGAGTCGTTAGAGAATATTACAAAGAAAAAATATAAAAAGATAGTGATAGTTGGCGGAGGTGCTAAGAATAAATATCTCAATCAATTGGTTGAAGAATATACAAAAAAGACAGTTGTTCCAAAACCAATTGAAGCAACTGCATTAGGAAATATACAAATTCAAATGAAAGCAAACAAGTAGCTACAAGAAAGTAGCTATTTTTTAATGTTGATACTCTTTAAATAACTCTCTAGATAGATATCATATAAGATATCTAGAGGAACGATAGCGGCACTATATCTTTCTGATAAGATAGCGATGATATCAGTAGGGATATAAATGTCATCTCCTTCAAAATAGAATTTAGATTCATATTCCGCTAATTTGATAACCGCGTCACTAACTCTAGGGCAATCATAGTCACTGGTTTCTAGATAATATTTTCTTATGTTATCAGTAACATATTTGTTAGTGAGATTATGTAACACTCTTAATAACTGAGTAACACCAAAAGCGATACTTATGATGAGTAGTAATGTTACTGGCCAAGGCATATATGTATTTGTTTGATAGTGGTCTCTCCAGGCACCTATTACGAACACCATGATGTAATAGAGTAATGAATATAATACAACTGGTATAAGAGCGATAAATGATGTACGGAATTTGATATGACTATCAGAGATAACTAAGACAAATAGTAGAGTAATAAAAATTGGGTTAATCGTATGCATGAACAAATTAGAACGTTCAAACATCGTTTTCACAAATCCTTGGCCGATAGATAAAATCGTAATTGCGACAAAAAATGTTAAGAAAGTACCAACAGACCCAACATATAAGATAGTGACAATCCAGTGTGGGAGCTTATATCTATCTCTTTTTAAGCCATCAATTTGGAAAGGCAAACACATAAAAGCGGATATCGCAGCAAGGATGTTAGACAAAGTCGTGAACATTTTCAAAGTGCCGATTCCTGCTTCTGAAGAACCTTCATCATAAAAGTTGATGATATTTAAAGTAACAGACACGATGGTAACCGCGATAACTAGGACTGACATTATTAGTCCTGCGATCCAACGCATCTTATTTATTTTTCTAACGTTAACAATTTCTTCTCTTTTCATGTTATCTATTTTACTACTTTCAATTAGTAAGAGCATTTTAAGAATTTTAAATATTTATATTTAGCTAAGTATTCACATAATGTTTGTAATCCAAAAGATAGAAGGATACACACTAGATATGGGATGACTAATAAATAAATATTCTCATGGAAAATATTGTGGCCAGTTGAATCTAAGATCCAATGCATATAATAGAAGAATTGGATATGGAATAAGTATGAAAAACTACCGACTCTTTTAAGCTTTCTAGAGATATTAGTAAATGATTCGTTTTCTATACTTAAAGAAATCGTCTTATTCATAAAGAAGAAGACAAAAACTGGTAAGAAGAAAAACGCATCAGCGAACACGAATAAATTGAAATATAGAGTTAAGAATAACTCACCAACCATAAAGAAGAAGGCAATAACTATATAAATGATATTACCTTTGATTTTAAAACTATCATGTGATGCAAATACTCTTCCTAAAACAACAAAGATAAGAGCCTCTAAATGAGAACAATAAAGTTCTAAATAATTTCCTATCTTAAACATAGTGTTTGAGAAAGGATCATTACTTAAAGCGAACACTCCAAAGTAAGTAGAATTTAAGCATCCTAAGATATACATCACTATGGAGATAACTATTAAAATAGTTGATGATTTTTTAGTTTTAAATAATGTGGTGAATAAAATGCATACCACTAAGGACACTAAAAACCAGAAACCTCTAGGTGCTCCTTTTAAGAAGAAGTTAACTATATATCTAATAAGTTCATAGTAGTTACCACTAGACACAAAACCATATATATCTCTAATAGTGATTGGTAAACCAATAATAAACCAAAATAGATATAAGAATGATATTCTTAAACAAAATTTCTTAATATATTTCCATTTGTTTTCTGGGTCTAAATCAATTTGTTTAAATAGGAGAAAACTACTTATAACAAAAAAGATAGGAACTGCGACTCTAGTTAAGGCAAAGGCAAACGATTCTCCTACTAAAGTAGGAATAGAATTATCTAACCCTACTGAACTAATGGAACTTCCTTCTGGAAAAACATGAATAGAAATAATTAATAGAGCAGCGATAAATCTTACCAAATCTAAGATTGGATAATATTTAATCTTTTTCTCGTTCATTATAGTGGTCATTTATTCTTCCTACTTTCAATCCACTTTTTAAGTGGATAATAAACTAGATAGAATAGACCAATATATCCACATTGAAGAATATAGATGATAATTTGATAGGCGATTAAGTTACCTTTAACTAGGTCAAAGAATAATCCAAACGGGGTGCCATCTCCTCCTAAGAAGAACATGTAATTCTTTCCGGTGAGGTAGTCTACGGTTAAGGTGATAGACATATAGACAAATAGAAGTCCAATAACAAAAGGAATATTTCTTTTTTCCATTTTGTTTAA
>DFJP01000023.1 GCA_002373085.1 Caryophanales bacterium UBA3668
CATCACAGGCTGTGCGAGCATGGACTTTCCTCTAACTAACTAGTAGCCAGCAATCATCCAGATCGAAGGTTTTTATTTTATTTCATCGGGATTCATATTTAGTTTTTCGTGAATTAACTGCTCTAACTTCCCGATGCGTTTGAGCAATTCATAATTATCAATATGGATGTCTTTGTGATCTTTGGAAATATATTTCCATTTGTTTTTTTCTTTTTCGAGTTCTACTTTTAATGAAGCGTTCTCTTTTTTTAATTCTTCTAACTCTTTTAAGGCTTTATCTAATTCAGGATTATTGCCGCCTGTTGGATTAGATTCGAACACTTCGTAGTCTTCCCTAATCTGGTCTAGGACTTTATCTACTTCGAGTGGATCATATCCTCTAGGAGCGCTTGAGAATCTTTTTTCAAGAAGTTCTTCACTAGTAAAATTAAGCTTTTTATCCATATCTATTATATTATCTCTTATATTTGATTATTTTTCTATGAAAAATTGTTCAATATATGGCAAAATATGTAAGTAGTTCATTTTCATTTTCTTGAAAAGAACATTTCCCACTTATAAACTTATTACGGATATGAAAAATGTATTAAAAAAATTAAAAGGCCGCCGCTATCTATGTTTCCTAGATTTCGAGGGAACTCAATTCTCTCATGAAATGATTGCCTATGGAGCAGTTTTAGTGGCCATTGATAAAAACGGATATATCGTTAAACAAAAAGCACCAGTTAAGCAATATGTCAAAGCAAAAAACGCAATTGGCAAATATGTTGAAAACCTTACTGGTATCACTAGACTTGACTTAGATAGGTTTGGAATTAGCTTTGCTCAAGCAATCAAAGAACTTAAGAAATATTGTGGATTACACTATAAGAAATGCGCTTTTTTGACATTTGGTAACCATGATATGAGAATCTTAAATCAATCAATTTCTTATAACTTAGATGCCCCTAAAGATTTATGCCAAATCATTAAGAGCAACTACATTGATTTCCAAGCCATCATTTCTGAATTCATTAAAGATGACCACAATAATCCACTTTCATTAAGTCACTATCTTGAAGTGTTTAGTGTTGAGTTTGATGGAACCGCTCACGATCCAATGTATGACGCTACAAATTTAGCAAAATTATATGATGAATTCATGAAGAACAAAGAAATTGTGTCTCGTGAATATTTAAAGAATTTAAATAAAACTAATTTCCATCCAGAACCAGTTAACAAGGCAATTAAAAAACTTCTTAATGGAGAAAGCGTTACACCAGAAGAATTCAAATCGTATATCGACGAATATATTGATTAGTTATGAAATATCCTAACGGACAAGAATATAAACCAAATTCTAAAAAGGAAAGACAATCTCATAAATCAAAAGCTGAGGTTTCTTTAAGCAGCGCCAATAGAGGTATGGATTTCGAACACGAAATCAATCTTTCTAATGATTATTATCGAGATAACGATATTTGTTTAATTACTAAAAGACCTACTCCAATTAACATAGTTAAAGTTGATTATTCTAAAGGTGCCAAAATCACTCATGCATATTTTGAAGAGCAATCTACTACCGACTATAACGGAGTGTATAAATCTCGCTATATTGATTTTGAAGCTAAAAACACTAAAAACAAAACTTCATTCCCTCTTAGTAACATCACCAAACACCAAATAGAGCACTTAAAAAGAGTTTTATATCATGGAGGAATTGCTTTCTTCATTATCAACTTTGAAAGTCTAGGACAAGTGTTCCTATTAGACGCAAGTTATGTAATAGACTTTTATGAACACGGAGAAAGAAAATCAATTCCATATTCATGCTTTATTGAAAACGGAATTGAGATTGAACAAGGTTATAATCCAAGAGTGGATTACATTAAAGCTATTGATAAGAAGTACTTTTAGTACTTACAAATATTTCTAAGTTGACACTGCTCACATTTTGGTGATCTCGCTAAACAGAAATATCTACCAAAGTGAATTAGCTGATGATGAGTCTTGATCCAATGAGATTCAGGAATCAGTTTTTTTAGTTTTCTTTCAATATCGATTGGTTCATCTTTGCTATTAGCGATGCCAAGTCGATTTGAAATTCTAATAATATGGGTGTCTACTGGTAAATCAGGAATTTTAAATACTTCAATCCTGATAACACCTGCAGATTTATTGCCAATACCAGGAAGAGTTTGAAGAAGATTTTTATCGCTTGGAAGTTCGCCATTAAATTCGGTAATAATCTTATGGACAATTCCCTTAATATTAGCGGCCTTGTTCTTATATAAGCCAAGCCTTTTGATTCTATTCTCAATCTCTTCAATAGGAGCATTTTCAAGCGCTTCCAAAGTTGGAAAATCTTTGAATAACGTGTAGGTAACCGCGTTAACTGCCTTATCGGTGGTCTGTGCGCTTAACATAACTGCGATTGCTAATTCGTAGTCTTTATTATAAAAAAGCTCACATTTTGTATTAGGAAAAAGTGAGTCAACGTAGTTAGAGATAATTTGCATTTTCTCTTTATTAATCATTATCTTTTTTAACCCAAGGTATTTTAGCGATTCTAATAGTTTCTTCTAAGTTCTTGTCCCATTCACTACTAAGTGGAGTGTGACCTTCATTTTCAAGGTCTTCTCTTTGAGACCAGCTAAGTAAAATCTTATCAACACTTCTCAATGATTTCTTTCCTCTAGAAAGAGCTTCTTTTAAAGCATCAATAATTAAGGTATCACTATAGCCATAACTTACCCATTCATGAACTTTAGAGATTTCAACAGGACTAAGACTTCTATTTAAAAGTTTCTCAAAATTGAAATAGATATTATCTAATTCTTCAGAAATTCTTTTACTAGTTTTTTCTTCCTCTTCTTTAGATAAGAAGATTTGGAATTCACGATATAGTTTTTGTTTTAATGGTTCAAGTGAAGCAACGGTTTGCTTTCCTACTGTTTTATATTCGAATAATCCTTTAGTAATTAAAGTCGCTAAAATGGCGTCTAATTCTTTAACATCTAATGTCATTTTTAATGACAATAGATCAGCGGTCACAAATGGATTGCCTTGAGAGATTAAATGATCAATGACAAAAATAGTTGCAAGCTCATTTTCTTTGATTTTGAGTTTCTTGTAATTCTCAATTAATAAATATCTAAAATCAATTGCTTCACTAATCATATGTATATCTACTTTAACATTTCCTAGTTCTCAAATTCTATATAATTCCGTGATATTTTAATAGTTCTATTAATTCTTCTTGATGAGTTGATTTTCTAATCTCTTGATTAATCTTATCTTTATTGATTAATTTTGCTTTTGAGAAGTTATGTTCTAACACATCATTTAATTCTCTTTCAATCTCAAATCCAGTTTCTAATTTGAAACGATATATACGAATAATTCTAAGTGGATCTTCATTAATTCTTTTAAGAGGTTTGCCAATCATTCTAATAATTTTATTAGAAATATCTTTTTGACCACCGACAAAATCAATGACGTTTAAATCTTTATCCATATACATCGCGTTAATTGTGATATCTCTTCTGAAAACATCTTCTTTTAATGACTTTGTAAAACAAATCTTATTTGGGTGACGGAAATCACTATATCCTTCTTCTTTTCGTAAGGTGGTGATATCAAATTTGACATCATCTATCTTTAGACGTACACTACCATATTTTTCAAAAGTATAATCCGCATTAGATAAAAATTCTTTCATCTCATTAGGAGTAGCGTCAGTCACTAAATCCATATCTGTTAGTTCTTTGCCTAACAAATAATCTCTAACCGTTCCTCCGACTAGATATAAAAGAAAACCCTTTGAATCAAATAGGGTAGCAAGGTCACGATAAATTTCTAATTTATGTTCCATGAAAAAATTATAAACAATTTATTTTAAAAGGTAAATAAAAGGCCCATTTCTGGGCCATAGCTTTCGCTATTCTTCGTTCAATTTGTTTTTGAACTCTTTTGCCAAATGGATTACGACAGTATTTTTTGGCTTGATCTGAATTGCTGTGTGCTTTTTAGGATGTGTGCCTTTTCTGCCGGATTTGGTCTTTGGTTCGAATACACAGAAGTTCTTGATGTTGACACTTTGTCCATCGAGTAAAGTATCTGTGATAAGTTCGAACGTTGCATCAATGATTCTCTTAGCATCAGCTTTTGAAACATGAACGGCATCAGCTACGATATCAATGATTTCGTTTTTGTTGAGCTTCTCCATATGTTGTTGTTCTCCTCTTCTTCGGTTATTATAACACTCTATCTATCTTTATTGCTATGTCTTTTTAACGAAAATTTCAATGGAGTGCCATCGAAGTTAAACGTTTCCCTTAATCTGTTTTCTAAATAACGTTGATAAGAGAAATGCATAAAGTTAGGGTCGTTGACCACTAGAGTGATAGTTGGCGGAGCACTTAAGACTTGAGTTGCGTAATAAATCTTAAGTCGACCACCATTAAAGTCAGGAGCTTGGTTCATAACTTGAGCTTCTTGCAACACATCATTTAGTAATGATGTCTTAACTCTTGTATGATAGGCTTCATGAACTAAATTCAACGCTTCAAATAATGTATTTAATCTTTTTCTTTGTAACGCACTTACGTATACGATAGGCGCGTAATCTAAGAACTTATATTCTTTTCTAATTTCTTTAGTGAAGGAAGACATTGTGTTGGTGTCTTTATCTACTAAATCCCATTTATTAACAACGATAATAATTGCCTTATGAAGATCAGTTGCGTACTGAATGACATGTTTATCTTGCTCCAAGATGCCTTTATCGCCATCAATAACTAATAAAACAATTTCACTTCTTTCAATTGCTTTTAACGCTCTAATCGCGGAATATTTATCGATAGATTCATAAATCTTTCCTTTTTTCTTTAATCCAGCAGTATCGATAACAATATAGTTTTTACCATCTTTAGTAAATGGAGTATCAATTGAATCTCTAGTTGTACCAGAGATATCGCTAACGATAACTCTTTCTTCACTTAAAATAGCGTTAGTGAGAGATGACTTACCAACATTTGGTCTACCGATTAAAGAGAAAGTCACTACATCTTCTTTGACTTCTTCTTTACTTGGCTTAATCAAATCGACAATACGATTAAGGATTTCGCCAATACCAACACCATGGCTTCCACTTACTGGAATTGGCTCCCCTAAACCAAGTGAATAGAACTCAGCAGCGTTAGCGGCTTGAAGGCCTTCATCAATCTTGTTAACAGCCAAAATAACGGGTTTCTTGACCTTTTGGAGCATTTTTGCAACCATTCTGTCGTCTTTAGTAACACCGACTTGACCATCTGTAACAAAGATAACAATATCCGCTTCATCAATAGCGATATTAGCTTGAATTCTAATTTGCTCTTGGAAAGGACGGTTAGCAATTTCAATTCCACCTGTATCAATTAAGGTGAATGTTTTTCTTAACCATGTCGCAGTCGCGTATAAACGATCTCTAGTAATACCAGCTTCATCGTCGACAATTGCTCTTCTATCCCCGATGATACGATTAAAAATCGTTGATTTACCAACGTTAGGACTTCCGACAATTGCAACTACTGTATTAGGCATTATTCTCCTCTTTTTCTTTTAACTTTTTGTTGATGATTTCAATGATGGCATTCACTACTTCTTCAACTGTCATAAATGAAGTATCAAGTGTGATGGCATCAGGAGCGCATTTAAGAGGCGCAAAATCTCTATGTGAATCGATGTAGTCTCTTTTTCTCACATCGTTTTCAATTTCTTCTAATGTACATGGAATACCTTTGGAGATATTTTCGTCGTAACGACGAACTGCACGTGTTTCCACTGAGGCAATTTGGAAAATCTTTACATCTGCATCTGGTAAAACGTATGTACCGATATCACGTCCATCCATAATGACAGAATGTTTAGCAGCCATTTTTCTTTGTTGGTCAACCAAGAATAAACGAATGTCTTTGTAAGATGCGATATAACTAACATTACCAGAAACACGTGGTTCTCTGATTTCTCTTGTGATATCAATGTCGTTACATAAGACTTGTCCATTAGGTCTTAATTTAATAGTGACTTCTGGAATAAGTGCACAGCACTCTTCTTCAGATTCACAGTTCACACCCTTTTCCATACAATACCAAGTAAATGCACGGTACATCGCACCAGTGTCGATATAGGTGTAGCCGAGGATTTCGGCAATCTTTTTTGCAACAGTACTTTTGCCTGCTGCGGCTGGTCCATCGATGGCAATACTAATTTTCATAAGTGCCTCCTAAAATAGTTTTAAGCCAAATATAACAAGAAGGAGAATAATCACACAAATTGTGGCAATTATAAGTATATTCTCCACTCTTTTTTGTTTTTGCATTTTAAGAAAAAGTCCCATTTCGGTAGAGACTTCTTTGCTTTTTGAGGGGGCAAGAAAACCCTTGCTATCCCCCTTAGAGATAGATTTACGATATTTTGAATATTTGCTGACACGCGTTTCTTTCATATCGTAATCACTTTCAATTTAATTAGCGATCTTTCATCATTGGGAAGAGGATGACTTCTCTGATGTTTTCTTGATTTGTAAGTAACATGCAGAGTCTATCAATTCCCATTCCGATACCACCTGCTGGTGGCATGCCATATTCAAGAGCTTCAATGAAATCATTATCCATTTCATTTGCTTCTTCATCACCTAACTCTTTAGCTTTGAGTTGAGCGAGGAATCTTTCTTTTTGATCCATAGGATCATTAAGCTCTGTATAGGCATTGGCAAGTTCCTTGCCATTAACAAATAATTCAAATCTTTCAGTGTATCTTGGATCTTTGCCTTTTTTAGTTAATGGAGAAACTTCAATTGGGTAAGAATAAACAAATGTTGGTTGAATTAAATCTTGTTCGCAGAATTCTTCAAAGAATTCATTCATAACATGGCCAACAGTGTTTTTATGTTTTTCTAATTTAATACCACGATCTTCGGCAAGTTTCTTTGCTTCTTCAAAATCATAGATGTTTCTGAAATCAATACCGGTCTTTTCTAAAATAAGATCCGCCATTGAAACCCATCTAAATGGTTTGTGGAAATCAATTGTCTTATCTTGATAAGTAACGATATCACTACCAGTAACATCTTTAGCAGCTTTTCTAATCATGCCTTCGGCAAGTTTTCTCATAGATTGAAGATCGCCATAAGCTTGATATGCTTCAATTGTGGTGAATTCTGGGTTATGAGAAGCATCCATTCCTTCATTTCTGAATAAACGGCCAATTTCATACACTCTTTCCATTCCACCGACAAGTAATCTTTTAAGATTAAGTTCAGTAGCGATTCTTAAATAGAAGTCTTTATCTAAAGCATTCATATGTGCGACAAATGGTCTAGCATTAGCACCGCCAAGAATTGGTGAAAGAACTGCTGTTTCAACTTCGACATAATCTTGAGAATCTAAATAATTTTGGATACTTCTAATTAACTTTGGACGGGCAAAAGCAACAGCGCGGCTTTCGTCATTAACGATTAAATCTAAGTATCTTCTTCTACTTCTCTCTTCGATATCCACTAAACCATGGAATTTTTCTGGAAGA
>DFJP01000001.1 GCA_002373085.1 Caryophanales bacterium UBA3668
CTTGGAAGGCTGATGCTCTACCATTAAACTACACCTGCATGTCAGCGAATGTTATTTTATAACAAACGCCGATAAATAATCAATATTATTTCTTACAAAATGCAAGAATTTGATCTTTTCTTTGATATCCAAGTGTGCGATTAACAACTTTTCCTTCTGAGAAGAAGATTAAAGTTGGGATAGATTGGACATGATATTCCATTGCTAAATCGATAGCTTCATCAGTGTCAACTTTAACGATTTGGAATGGAACTCCATCTCGATCAAGTTCTTCTAAAACTGGGGAAAGCATCTTACATGGACCACACCATGTGGCAAAGAAATCAAGTAAGACATCGCCTTCTTTTAATAATTCTTCTAATTCAGCTTTTGTTTCAATATGTTTAATCATCTTATAATCCTCCATTGATAATGAATATAACTATTGCTATCACTGCAAGGTGAAGTGGATAGAATAGATAGCTCCCGTACTGGAACCATTTCGCATTATATCCTCTCTTTCCATTATAAAGCAAAATTAATGCACCAGAAATTATCGCTAATAGTTGAATGTCTACTGACCAGAAGACTCCTGCAGGCCAAATATATTTCATTGCGTAATATAATCCAGAGACTACCATTAAGACAGCGAAGGAAATAACGTTAACAATAATTCGATAGTCACCATTAGCTTCATAAATATCTTTTCCCATGCCAGTATATTTTTCTATTCCTTTAATGTATGCATCTGCGAGTGCATACGCAAAATAGAATCCTATGCCCAAGACTAATGAGAACCAATCATATTGCATAGTGATGAATTCTGGGAACCAAAGGATATTAACGTTTGGATGAGCATACTCATATCCTTTGACCACAAAAGATACAATAGAAAACGCTAGTGGAAGTAGTGTAAGACATTTCTTCCATATATCTTTGCTTCTAAGTAGATATACTGATATAGCAACTAAACTAAGATCAATAAAAATATTTCCTGCTCTTAATAGGCCATAAGTATATTGCCTAACCGGAGTATATTGCATAACGATAAAGGCGATACTAATTAAGCCTGCCATAGCGCCTAATCTAATTAAGTAGACTTTAAAGTTTTTGGTATGAATAACTCCTTCAACAATCATAAAGACAAATAAAGGTAAAGCAAGTCTTCCGATACATCTAAAAACATTTGATAATTCATAGATGAAATCGTTATATGGATACATCATTGGTAAAACCATACCAACGTGATCAATAGCCATGGTAGTTAAAGCGACTACTTTTAGTATAAAAGAAGAAAGAAATGTTACCTTTCTCATTTAACTAAAAACCTCACAATAATATTAACGATGACAGCGTATAAATTGTTACTTACGTGAGCGGTTAAAGACGCTCCAAAACCAAATTTGTCATATAGGAAAGTAAAGACAAATCCACTCACAACATAACTTGGTAAATTCACTAATTCATCCCAAATATATCCAGTGAATCTAAAGTGAATTAAAGCAAATACAACAATCGTAACTACGTACGCTAATATCTTATTTATTCTATTAACTGAAGAGAATAATCCGACACGATATGCGAGCTCTTCACATAATGGTCCAACAAAGCCTAAGATAAGAACTGACCAGACTGGATAAAGGTCAATAACGCTTCTAACTGATGACTCATTTTGGTTAACAGAATAGTCATAGAATAGGTTAACAATACTCGTATAAAATATTTCAAAAGTAACAATTGCAACTGCTCCCACAATTCCAAACACATATGGTTTCCAGCTCTTAAATGCTGGGAGGAATTTAGGAAGATCTAAAACAATTATTGAAAACATCAATACGAATAAAATCGCATAGGTCACTAAATTGATTACAGCGTTAAATTCGGCCTCCTCATAAACATTTATCAAACAGACTCCAACGATAAGCGCGATGAGGTGTAATCCGCCAATGCAAAGGACAAATAAAACAAGTCTTTTCCAGAGAGGAATGTCTGGAATAGCGCCTTCAGGCATGCTTAATAAGTCACGACTATGTGAGTTTTTATTAATGGTTTTTTCTTCTTCGGATAACATTCTCTTTATTTTCCTTAGGAAAAATAATACACTAAAAATTAGATTATTAGTAGTCAATTTGAGTATGAATGAATTTACTGTAAAAGAAGAAGTCTTTGGATTAGTGGAAGTTTTGAAATCGAAATTTACTGCATTTGTTTTTCCAGTTTCCACAGTTGAAGATTTCAAAATTCGTTTAGAACAAATTAGAAAAGCAAATCCAAAAGCAAAACACATTGTTTATGCATATCGAATTGGTCCTAATTCAAAGTCTACGGATGACCGTGAACCAAAAGGAACAGCAGGTCGCCCTTTGTTAGAATTACTCATGAAGAAGAACCTTAACAATACTGCAATTATTGTTGTGAGATATTATGGTGGCACTCAATTAGGTGCTTCTCGACTACTTAGAACATACGTTTCTAGTGCAGTTGAGGCTATTAATAAGGCTGATTTAGTTACTTTATAAGGAGCAAATATATGGCAGATTGTGATCACAATTGCGAAGGATGCCCTTCCGCTGGTAACTGCGGTGAGCAAAAAATCCAAAAAGCAAAAATGAACGAGCTATCAAGTGCTAAAAAAGTGATAGCAGTTCTTTCTGGTAAAGGTGGCGTTGGTAAATCATTTATCACCTCTTATTTAGCAGTCTCTTTAGCGAGAAAAGGCTATAAAGTTGGTGTTCTTGACGCTGATGTTACTGGACCAAGTATTCCAAAAGCGTTCGGTGTTACCGAAAAGGCTTATGGAGAAAACAACTTAATCTACCCACTTAAAACAAAATCAGGCATTAGAATTATGTCTGCAAACTGCTTGCTCGATGACGACAGTGAACCAATTATTTGGAGAGGTGTCCTTTTAGGAAACCTCGTCAAACAATTCTATGAAGATGTTTTATGGGGCGAATTAGATTATTTATTAATCGATATGCCACCAG
>DFJP01000028.1 GCA_002373085.1 Caryophanales bacterium UBA3668
TTCGCACGATGGCTCAGACAAAAAAAAGACGATTTTGTTATCGCCTTTATTTCGCTAACGAATGATAGAAGACGAAGTTATTATCTCCATCAATATATCCAACTTCTTTATCGTGGATAATGATGGAACCGTCATCATCAACATAACCAATTTTCTTTGGAGGGAAATAGATTTCTCCTTCATCAGTTATCTCTGCGAACTTATGTCCATTAATGTAGAGGACATTCTCTCCAAGATATCCAACGAGGTCTTCCCCAATATAGATATTCTTTCCAAAGGAATCAATGATTAGCATACTTTTTCATCCTCAAGATGGGCAAACGGCCCAATGTATTTGTTATTAGAAATCTTAACATTTACTAATACTGAACTGTGGACATGGTTGTCATTACCCATTTTTACATCTTTAAGCACTGAGTTTGGTCCAATCCAGTTGGCTTCACCAATTTCACTATCACCAATAATGGTGGTGTTTGGCATAATCACTGTATCTTTTCCAATTTTGATATCTGGTGAGATATATGCAGTTTCAGGATCTTCGATAGAAACACCTGAGAGCATTAATCTATAATTTGTTCTTTTTCTAATAATTTTAGCGGCATATGCGAGTTGGAAACGATCGCTGACAGAGAAGATATCTTGAGCGTCTTCTAAGACGTATGCTTCGCATTTATAACCATCTAAATTAAATAATTTAACAAGTTCGGATAAGTAGAATTCTTTTTTAGCGTTGTTATTACTTAATTTTGGAAGGTATTTTTGTAAGAGCTTGTTATCGATGATATATATACCAGCGTTAATTTCAGTAATTTCTGCTTCTTCTTCATTACAGTCTTTATCTTCACGGATATCAAGCAAACGATAACTACCTTTTTCTCTTAAGATTCTTCCATAACCCGTTGGATTTTCTAATACAGAAGTACAAATAGTTAAGGCATTCTCGTTTTTAACATGTTTATGATAAACCTTCTCTAATGTTTCAGTTGTTAATAAAGCCATTTCGCCTCCAACAACGATGACATCACCATCTTTATCTTTAAGTTCTTCAACTTGTCTTAAGGCATGCCCAGTTCCAAGGATTTCGTGTTGCCAGGCGACTTTGGTAATGTTTTTAACACATTCTTCAGTGTGCTTTCCTCCAAAACCAACCACTGTATAGATGTCTTTAAGACCTAAAGGTTTAACTGCGTCAATGACATAGTTAATCATTGGCTTTCCTAAAATAGGAAAAACAACCTTTGAGTGGTTTGGATTACGAGATTCCATTCTAGAACCACGTCCTGCACCTAAAATAACAACGTACTTATCTTTTGGCATTTTAAATATCCTTTCTATTTCTTTAATACTTTGGTGATTTCTACAAAGTAATGATTTTCTAATTGTTTTGCAACCTTTCTTAAGGAAGACAATTCGGTGGATAAAGCAAATACAGTAGATCCACTTCCACTCATAAGGACAATTTTAAGTCCTGCATCTTTAAGAGTTTGTTTTAATTGAGCAATTTCAGGCACTAAACGAGAAGCAGCCTCTTCTAAAGAGTTTCCAACAGATTCAGCAAGTAAATCATCATCTCCCTCTCCAAGAGCCTTTAAAACATTCTCAATGTTTGGGTGTTTGTATTCAGTAGAGTCCGCTAAATTGAAAACTTCTTTAGTGGAGCATCCAGTATTTGGTTTTACTAATAAAACATAGTAATTATTTTTAACTTCAATTGGTTCAATCTTTTCTCCAATTCCTCTGCATCTAGATGGGACACAAGGAATGAAGAACGGGATATCTGCTCCTAAAGGAGTAGCGATATCAATTAACTCTTCATCTGTTGCTCCTAAATTAAGCATTTGATTAACTGCTTTCATAGTGAAGGCTGCGTTAGAACTACCTCCACCCAAACCTGCTTGCATAGGAATAACTTTATGGATATAAATTCTGAATTTAGTAGAAAATCCATATTTCTTCGCCATCGCATTGATAGAAGTGGTGGCTAAGTTGTAATGGATAAGACCGTTAGAAAAATCATCAACGGTAACAAAGTTATCGACACTTCTATTAAGCTTTTCAATAATAATTGAATCGTGTAATTCTATTGGAAGCATGATGGAATCAAGTTCGTGATATCCATCTTTTCTTTTTTCGACCACATCTAAAGAGATGTTAATCTTTGCATAGCTTTTGACTGACTTTTTTGCCATATATTATTTCTACCTCATAATTATATCTTATTTATTGACCAATAAGAACATTTGTAAATATTCGTTTGGACTAATAGTCTCTGGTCTTCTGCTCTCTTCAATATTTAGTTCTTTAAGAATTAAAGACGCTTTTTCTTTATTCACTAAATGGGAAAGATTATTAAGAATAGTCTTTCTTCTATTTAAGAAGATAGATTTGCACATCTTATATACTTTTATAACTGTTTCTTTATCTGTCACAGGTTCTAAATCAAACGAGAAAACTAAAGAATTACATTTAGGAGCTGGATAAAAGCTACCAGGTTTTACAGTTAATAGCTTTTTAGGAGTTCCTAATAAATGAAGCATAACTGACACTGGTCCATAATTTTCACCTTCTAAATCATAGAAGCGATTAAAGGCTTCACTTTGACACATGAGTATCATTCTTTTCGCATTGGAATTCATGAGTAAGAATGTCACTAATTCAGTGGTGATGTTGTATGGGAGATTACCAATAATTTTCGAGTAACTAGAGACATCAATTTTTCTCACATCATTAAAAATGCAATTGATATCTTCCTTATAAAAAATCTTTAAGAAATCAATCATCCTAGAATCGATGTCACATACATCTAATTTGCTCTTTTGGTAAAGGAAATGTGTAAGTGACCCTAGACCTGGTCCGATTTCTAAAACATAGTCATCATTATTAACTTCTAATGCATCGACAATCTTCTCAGCAATTAATGGTTCCACAAGAAAATTTTGTCCATAATCCTTATCAGGTTTAACGGAACATTTATTCACTAATTCGTTAATGTTAGAACGATTAATTTCCACGTATTGTCTCCTTAAAATCTTCTAGCGACACTCTTAAAATGTTGAGTTGATTTTCTAATGATTTATTACTTCCTCTAATTAACCCATATTTCTTAATAATCATATCCTTGGTTTTGCTAGGATTATCACTTAAAGAAATAGTGGCCGATAACTCATAATCAATATGGGTTGTCTCTATTGAAGTTACACAAGGAGAAAGTGACTTAATAACTTCTTCTTTTTGGAGTTCTGCAACTCCGAATTTTTTATAACTTTTTCTGATAATTTTCTCACTTTTCGCATCAAATACTGGATTTATTTGACTTTTAAGCCTATTTCTAATTGTCTCTCCAGCTTCATCAGGATCAGTGTAAATTATGAGCTTATTTACCTTGGCCGCTCTTTTTAGAAAGTTAATTTTTTCTTCGTTTAAATCGTAGCCATCAGTGGTAAAAAACAATGCGTCAACAAAATTAGATAAATAACTTACATCGGCTTTACCTTCAACAATTAAAACTCCATCAATTTTTATCTTATTCATCAACGTTAAATAAGCGACATGTATTTTTATAAATTACATCTTCCAAATGCTTTTTGGACATGTCTTTTAATCGCGCAATTTCTTCTAAAACTAGGCAAATGTATTTTGGCTCATTTTTCTCACCACGATGTGGATGTGGAGTAAGATATGGAGAGTCTGTTTCGATTAATAATCTATCTAGTGGAACAACTTCTGCAACTTCTTTTGGAGTCTTTGCGTTAGTGAAAGTAACTGTTCCTCCTAAGGCAATATACATCCCTAGATTTAAAACGATGTTCATTGTTTCAACACTTCCAGAATAGCAGTGCATTACTCCGCTATATTTTGGGGTGTGTTCTTTTAATATTTCAACACAATCTTCTGTTGATTCACGATTATGAATTGAGATTGGTAAATGGTGTTCATTCGCGTATTCAATTTGTTTGATAAACCATTTCTTTTGGTTTTCTCTTTTTTCTTCATCTTTGACCCAGTGATAATCAAGGCCAATTTCTCCAATTGCTACTACCTTTTTATGTGATGAAAGAGACATAACTTCGTTATAATCTTCTTCACTAACTCCTTCTATCTCAGTTGGATGAAATCCAATAGCAGCGTAGCATTCTTCATATTTCTCCGCAATTTTAACTGCTAGTAAAGATGAAGTTTTATCATAACCAACAACTAAAAATTTCTTTACTCCAGTCTTTTTGGCGGCCTCTATGACCTCATCAATTCTTGGATAAAGATTTTCATCGTTAAGGTGGCAATGAGAATCAAACATCATAATTATTTACCAACACAAAATCTTGAGAATATTTCTTTAGAGATATCAGTTTGATTGTATTCGCCTAAAATCTCTAGAGTGGCGTTATAGGCATCGTGAAGAGAAACACTTACTAAATCGATTGGCAAGTCATTTAAGGCGTCTTCTTTCGCATTTAAGAGGCTTTCTTTCACGTTTTTGAGTAATCCTAATTGTCTTGTGTTATTTAAGGATGGAGTCTTGAAAGTCTCGTCTTTGAGGCCAAGTCTTTCATAGACTGCATTCTTAAGTGGAGTGATGTCATTATTCAAAGCTGAAATACAAATTGCATCTTTAAATAACTTATTATCACTCGCCTTATCAATTTTGTTATAAGCGATGATGTGTGGGACATCTTTAACGAGATCTAAAATCTCTTTGTCTTGGTCATCTAATTCATTAGATGCATCTAAAAGAACAATGACTAAGTCAGATTCTTTAATCGCATCTTTAGATTTATTTACCCCAATGGATTCCACTTTATCATCAACATCTCTAATTCCTGCAGTGTCTAATAAATGAAGCACAACACCATTAAGATTAATCTCTCCTTCAACAATGTCTCTAGTGGTTCCTGCTATATCAGTAACAATAGCTTTAGATTCACCGAGTAAAGCGTTTAATAAAGAAGATTTACCAACGTTTGGTTTACCAACAAGACTAACTTTAATGCCTTCTTTGATAATCAAACCTTTTTCTCCTTCGCTGACTAACTTATCAATTTGAGGGACAAGTTCATCAACAATAGAGATGACATTATCTTTATTAGCAACTTCGATATCCTCATATTCTGGATAATCAATATTAACTTCAATTAAAGATAAGATATCAGCGATTCTCTTCTTTAAAGGGAGAATAAGTTTACTAGTCTCTCCTTTTAAGGAGAGCATAGATAATTCTTTTGCTTCTTTTGTGGTGGCGTTAATAACGTCATTAATAGCTTCTGCTTGAACTAAATCAATTCTTTCATGAAGGAACGCTCGTGAGGTATATTCGCCATTAGTGGCGAGTCTAGCACCTTTAGATAGAAGCAAGGAAATAATCTCGTTAGCAATTAATACACTTCCGTGACAAATAATCTCAACAAGATCTTCTCCAGTAAAGGATTTTGGGCCTTTATAAATAGCGACAACGACTTCATCTACTATTTTTTCTCCATCTAAAATGTGACCCACTAAAAGTGTTCTTTCTTTAATGTCTCTAATATCTTTAGAGAAACATTTCGAGACAATATCAAAACAATCATCACCAGAAACTCTGATAATGTGAAGTGCGCTTTTTAGTGGCGCTGTAGCTAAGGCGACGATTGTTTCAAACATATAATCTCATCTTCCTAAAAAGCACCCAAAGGGTGCCTTTTATTATTTACTTTCAACGAAAATAATTTGAACTTGTCTATGACTTCCTTCGCCAACAGACTCGGTCTTAATATTTCTCCATCCGTTAAGAGCGTTGTGAATTGCTCTTCTTTCATCGGCTGGCATTGGATCAAAAGTATAAGTTGTTTTTGTCTTTTGGACATCCTTGGCTAACTTTCTCGCAAGTCTTTCAAGTTTAGAATATTTGTTATCTTTATATCCGTTGATATCAAGAAGAATTCTAAATCTCTTGTGGAAGTAATTGTTTGTAGCAAGTTTCACTAATTCATTAAGTGCTTGAAGTGTGACACCGTTCTTTCCAATCAAGATTGGATTGTGAGTGCTATCAAGAGTGATTCTAATAACATCATCATCTAATTTGCTCTTAACAGAACTCTCGATTCCTAAAGCATCAGTAGCATTTAACAAATAGTCTTCAGCGTATCTCACTACATCAGCAAGATCGTATACTTCGACTTGAACTTTTTTAGAGAATAAGCCAACAGTCTTACCACTGTCACGGTAAATAAGTTCGGTGAGTGGCTTGCCTGTTTTTTCAGAAGCTTTTTGAAGAGCTTCATCAATATTTTTAGCTGTATATATTTCCATAAATATATATTCTCCTTATTTGTTTTTAGCTTTCTTGGCAGTGATGTATTGAGTAATTAAGGTTTGAGCAATTGAGAATAACGCTCCAATAAACCAGTAAATACCCATAGCACTAACAAGGGAGAAGCCCATGAAGATAATCATCGCAAGCATGACATAAGTGAAAATCTTCATTGTTGTGTTTTGTTGTTGTTGGGCAGGATTCTTGCCTAATTTTGAAATCTTCTTCGCTTTTGCTTTTTGAATCCATTGTGGTAAAAGCATACTGACAGTTTGCGCACCTGCCATTAAGATAAAGACGATTAAAGCTGTAACTGCTGAATAACCACCAGCAACTGTCCAGTTGGTTGCATTAAAGAGAACATCTTTAATACCCAATGATAATGATAATCCGAAAACAGAACCGTTAGTAATTGCGCTAGATCCACTCAAAGCACCCCAAACACAGATAAAGACAGGGAATTGAACAATCATTACAAGCAAGCTACTAAATGGATTAATCTTGTGCTTCTTGTAAAGACGTTGCATTTCTTCCGCCATTCTTTGTTTTTCAGTTTGAGAAGTGTTGGAATTTGGATATTTGTTTTGAATCTTTTGAATTTCAGGTTGTAATTCGGTCATCTTAGCATTGCCTGCAGTTGATTTGAATGTGGCAAGTAGCATAAGCGATCTAATGATCATAGTTACAAAAATGATACCTAATAAAGCAGCTCCTCCAGCGGATAAACCAGCTCCTCTAAATCCACCAACGATTTGGTCAATTAACCAACCGATTGGGAAAACTAGCAATCCTTCAAAGAAACCTTTAGACCAGGCATAACCCCAATCCTTAGCACCAATATAAACTCCATCAGAAGTTGAACCATAAGATCCATATTTACCTTCAACTGTGGTTAAACATGTACGATATGTATTGGCGTAAGTATTAATTCTTTGTTTGTAAACAGCAAGGAAGTCGGTGCTTGGAGCAGCATCAATATTAATTGATGGTGTAGCTCTAACTTTAGCATCATATTCATCAAAAACTTCCCAAAGAGGTGCTCCATCAGCTTTGACGAATTTTTTATAGCTATATTTAGCTATGTCATCTTTAAATGATGCGAATTCATCATCAACATTACAGTTTACTGTAATATTACCGCCATTTTTAACGAGCGCTTCTTTTAAAATGCTTTCAAGAACTAATTGATCAAACACTCTGAAATAATCAGTAGTGGCTGCAGTTGGGATAATATATCCAGAATTTTTAGCAGCAGCAATGATCGAGTTGAGATTGGATGCATATCCATTATCATCGGCACCAAATTTAAAACTATCTGTTCCGGTATCAAAAGTCGCAACTTCGACATTGAGATTTTCGATAGTGTACTTGTAGCCAGTCTCGGAATCAGTGATTGCGAGCATGTCACTTCCACCTGCGCTATAACGTGTGATACCTGGTTCATAGGCATACATGATACGCGCTGTGTCGGTTGCGGAACAGAAGGATTGAGTACAGCTTGTTACCGCTACTGTTCCAAGAACAAGTAAGGCAACACCTAAACCAATTTTAGTTCCTTTTTTCATTTGGTAATTCCTATTCTACTCAACAAATTGTTGAGAATGTTTTTGTTAGTGTTGAAATCCGAATTTAAAAATTCGCTTTTTATAACAATAACAACATCGAATGTGTGAGATGAGTAATCAATTAACGAGTCACACATAGCTCGTGCTTGCCTCTTGATGCGGTTACGCGTAACAGCGTTACCAATTCTTTTTGAGACGCTTAGCCCTACTCGGCAAACAGATTGATCATTTTCGAGATAATGAACAATATAGGGTGTCTCTTTGAGGGTCATACCTTTTCTGACAGTTAAGACAAAATCTTGGCGATCTTTTACTCGATTAATAACTTTCATTCAAACCCCCAAATGGAATAAAGCAAAAATTAAGCAGTTAAATGCTTACGGCCTTTAGCTCTTCTTCTGGCTAATACATTTCTACCAGTTGCGGATTTCATTCTTGCTCTGAAACCAGCCTTGTGAGCGTGTTTTACTTTACTTGGTTGATATGTTCTTTTCATGATACGTATTCCTCCAAAATTTACGCATTAAGCATTATAAATGTATTTATAAAACAAAGTCAAAGAAATAAGTGCGTGCGCCTATTAAATTATGAGCACAAACGAGCATACATATATATGAGAGATACAAGAATAGAATGTGTATAATATGTGTATATAATATGTAAATAAATGACTTTTGAAGAAAGTCATTATATATTTTATGCGCATTTTATACACAAATAAAATTTGTGTATAAGTTCTTGTCAAAAATCAATCGTTTAATGATTCGCTCAAAAATCATATATTTGTTATGCGCATTGTATGTGCAAATTAAGCACTTTTTGGAATGCTGATATTTAGCAAATGTGTATATTGTACACGTAAAGAAAAAATCTTTGCGTGTAACCAGTTAAATTTCCCATATAAATTGAGGTTTATATTGTGTGTATAACATACATATTATATTTTTGAGTATATTTTTTAGCTGTTTTTTGCCATAAATTTTCTTAATAATTTTTTCATCGATGAAAAGTGTTGGTGTCCACTGGTTCTGGTGTTCTATTTTTCAATTTTCCACATCCACAAGTTATCCACACCAAGACTTTGAGCAACAAATGTCGTTTTGTAGTGTAATAAGAATACGCTTTGCGTATTCATATAAATTTCCTTATACTACAATTTTGAGTTATCTTTTTTATTCACATTTTTCACATTCTTTCCACTTTTTATCCACATTCAAAAATTGTGGAAAACTCATTTCAAAACCTTATAAGGATTTAATTTCCCATTTAGTTATTGTGGAAAACTTTTTTTCCTGAGTTTTTTATATAAATAAGCGCGCGGATAATTTATAATTTAACCAATCAAAATTAGAGGTATACATCATATGGTTGCGACTTTATCAGAAATGACAAAATTATGGGAGAAAGCTCTCAAGAAAATTAAAACAAAATTAGACGATGATCGTGCTTACGATAACTTTTTTGCTAATGCATACATTTATGATAAAAACGGCAGCAATGTCATCTTAGTCGCCCCAAACAAAGTTTCTAAGTTAATGATTGAAAACAAGTACCTAAATCTTGTTCTAGACGCTTTAAATGAACTTGAAGACGATGATTTCTCAATTAAAGTCATCATCGAAGAAGAGATTGCGCAGCAAAGAAAAGTAGGTGTTCAACAATCGTTTACATCCGCTCCTCAAGAAGAATACTTCAAGGATGCAGTGATTAAACCAAATTTAAGATTCTCCAACTTTGTTGTTGGTGAATTTAATAAAGACGCACATAAGGCAGCCTTATACGTTTCCCAAAACGAAGATAAACTCTTTAATCCACTCTTCATTTATTCTCATTCAGGTCTAGGTAAAACTCACCTAATGCACGCTATTGGAAATGAGATTAAAGAGAAGAGAATGCCTAACGCAAAAATCTTATACATTACTGCTAACGACTTCGTAGAAGAATACGTTAAATTCGTTAGAGCTGAGAAGGAAAGACAATCAATCAAAGACTTCTTCAATGATGTTGATGTACTCCTTCTTGATGATGTTCAATTTTTAGCAGAGAAGGTTAAAACAGAAGAGTTATTCTTCTATATCTATCAAAGCTTAATTAACAAAGGGAAACAAATTGTTATCACCTCTGATAGACAGCCAGGAGAAATCAAAGGACTTGAAGATAGATTAGTAACAAGATTCTCACAAGGATTAACCGTTAGAATTAATGAACCAGACATTGAAACATGTGTCAAAATCGTTAAAGAAAAAGTTACTGATTACGGAATGGACATCAATAAAATTGATGAAAATGTCTTCTATCTCATCGCTGAAAAGTTCTCTGGAGATGTCAGAGATCTAGAAGGCGCTGTTAAAAATCTTAAGTTTGATTACCTCGGGCTTAAAGAAGATGAAAGAATCACATTAGATGTTGCAATTAAAGCAGTGTCATCAAAAGGAGATGGCAAAGCCATCACTAACCAAATCAATGGTCAAAAGATTATCTCTACAGTTGCAGATTACTACAACTTAACTCCAAGCCAAATCACTGGCAAAGATAGAAATTCTCAACTCGTCTTAGCGCGTCACATATCTATGTATTTAATTAGAAAATATATAGACATTCCACTTAAGAAAGTTGGAGAGATGTTCGGAGGTAAAGATCACACAACTGTCATGTCCGCACTTACCAAGGTGGATAAAGAGTTGAAAACTAATGAACAACTTAAGACCGCAATTGAGGACTTAGAAAAGAAAATCAAAGAATAATTTATTAAAAATAAATATTACTCTGTGATACAATGAATGAAAGGACTAAATTACAAAGTTATCCACATTCCCACCGGAATAATAATTATTAATAAATAATAAATATAAAAAGAAGAAGGTAAATCTATGAGATTTGTAATTAAGAGAGATGAATTTTTAAAATCCCTGCTAATCGCAGGAAGAGCTGTTAATTCAAAAAACAGTGCCGTTCCTGTTCTAGCAAACTTTAAATTAGATTTAGATGAAAAAGGATTATCCATTACTGGTAGTAACTATGAGTTAACTATTAAAACATGTATCCCTTATTCAGTTGATGATCGTGAAATCATTAGAAATGTTCAAGAAGGTACTACATTAGTTAACGCTAAAATCATTACTGATATGGCTAGAAAAATCGATGCCGAAGAAATAAGTTTTGAAGTCGTTGATTCTACAATCGCCATTATTACTGCTGGAAAGATTAAATATAATTTAAATTGCATTAAAGCAAACGAATATCCAGATGTTGATTTAGAACCAACAGGTATCCAAATCTCTTTAACAAGATTAGAATTCTCATCCTTAGTCTCTCAAACAGCATTTGCCGCTTCTTTAAAAGAACAAAGACCAATCTTAACTGCTGTTAACTTAGAAGCTGCTGATGGTATTCTTACCGCTACCACAACTGATAGTGCTAGATTAGCAAGAAAACAAATTAGCATTTCAACAGA
Source organism: Caryophanales bacterium UBA3668 (assembly GCA_002373085.1). The sequence goes on from DFJP01000028.1 coordinate 11,303, forward strand.
TTTACAATTCTCCGCTAATGTTCCAGCTAAGATGATGGTGGAAATTGATCACTTATTAGAAGGTGCTGAATCTGTAAAAATTGCTCTTAGCGATAAGAAAGCGTTATTTGAGTTTGATAACACCGTTATAGCGACTCGTTTAATTGCTGGTGAATATCCAAACACCAAGAACATTGTTCCACGCATTACAAACTATTCTTTAGAAGTTAATGCTTCCGATTTATTAAAAGCAATCGACCGCGTTAATATTCTTTCAATTGATAGAGAAAATGTTGTTGATTTACATCTTTCTGAAGACTCGGTTGAGATTAGTGCTAAATCCACCCAAGTTGGTTCCGCAAGCGAAAAAATTGAGACATTTAAATTCGAAGGGAATAACCTACAAATATCATTTAACTGCGAGTTTGTTTCCTCTGCTGTTAGAGCCCTTGGAAGCGAAGATGTGACACTCTTATTTGTTGGTGAAATGAAGCCATTTGTAATCAAAAATCCTAACGACGAATCTATCATCCAAATCGTCACACCAGTAAGAACTTACTAATTCTCAAAATATAAAATAATAAGGAAAGCACATCAGTGCTTTTTCTTTTTGTGTTAAAATGTTTATACAAAGTATAAAAATCACTTCCGAATTTCAGGCATTTTTATCAATAAATTTTTGATATTTATCAAATAAGCCAAATCAATTTTAAGGCCTCAAAAAGCGTATTTAAGACATATAATATTTTATGGAATATATTATTCCATTTTTACATTATATCGTGTATAATACCCGTAGGACTCATTTAAATGGCTATTAGACAAGTAAAAATACGTGAAGATGAAGAATACATCACTTTGAATGTTCTTTTGAAAATTGTCGACATTATCCAAACTGGCGGAATGGCGAAGATCTATTTAGCTGAAAATGATGTTTACGTCAACGGAGAGAAAGAAAACCGTCGAGGTCGAAAATTATATCGAGGCGATATCGTTAAGGCGAATAAAGCGGAATTCATCATTAAATAACGATGATTATCCAATCTCTATCGGTGAGGAATTTCCGAAACCACATTATCAAGGACCTAAAGTTCGATAAAGGAATCAATGTTATCACCGGACCTAACGCTAGTGGGAAAACCAATATCGCTGAAGCAATCTATTACCTTTCACTCGCTAGAAGCTTTCGAGGAGTGGATGATGAAGAGATTATTCGCGAAAGAAATGACTTCTCACAAATTGATGCAGAAGTAATCGAAGGTTCGATCAAACGCAATATTCGCATTCTAATCACGAAAAAAGGTCGTTCAGTCTTAGTAAACGGCAAAAAGGTATCAAAGATAAGCGACCTAGCAAAATGCGTTAATGTGCTCTTATTTGAGCCAAAAGATGTAATGCTATTCAGAGGTTCTCCAAAAGAAAGAAGAAACTTCTTGGATATCAATCTCTCTAAACAGTTCCCAATCTATCTTGACTATATCTCTAGATACGAGAAGGTTCTTAGACAAAGAAATGAGATCTTAAAGTCTGAAAAAGTAGACCAAAAACTACTTGAGGCATCTACTGAATTGTTGGTCAAATATGCTGGTCCGATAATCAATTATAGAGCCATGTTTGTCAAGGATATCAATGATATCCTTATTAAAATAACGCGCACGCTCACGGGCGTGAGAGAAAAAATTGAAATCACATACCGTCCATTCGTTAACATGAGTAGTGATTATCAAAAAGAAGCATTAGAAGCGTTTAAGCGCTCTCTAGACAACGATTTACGACATAAAGCAACTTCCGTTGGGATTCACCGAGAAGATATCTCAGTGAGCCTAAACGGCAAGGATATTGGGACTTTTGGCTCCCAAGGAGAGAACCGCTTGGTGGCTCTCGCGTTAAAGTTATCACCTTACTTCATGATAACTGATGAAGATAAAAAGCCAATTGTTGTCCTTGATGATGTGATGTCTGAATTAGACAAAGACCATCGTGAACAACTAATTAAATTTCTAAGAAAGTTTGTGCAGGTATTTATTACCGATACCAAACTTGAAATAGACGGGGCAACCCGAATTGAATTAACAAAATCAAACTAAAGGAGGTCTTCAAATGGAAGAAGAAAAGAAAACTGTCGAACAGCCTGCTGAAGAAACAAAGCCAGTAGAAGAGGCATTTGTTGCTAAAGACATTTCTGTAAGCGAAATGAGCGAAAAAGAAGTTGAACTCGAAAAAGCAGACGCTAGTTACACAGCTACTAACATCCAAGTTCTTGAAGGACTTGAAGCTG
>DFJP01000034.1 GCA_002373085.1 Caryophanales bacterium UBA3668
CTCGGTAAGAAATCCCTTAAAGAAATTAAGGAAAAACTCGCTGCGATTGGTTTATCGTTCAAGGATTTCGAATAATTTAGGAGGAAATGTATTATGCCAGCACAAGGTCGTAAAAATGTACATGGTAAGACAGGCGTAAGATTTAAAGCCGCTTATACCAAAAGTAAATATGAAAACATGCTTCGTAATGTCGTTACCGATTTAATCATTCACGAATCCGTGAAAGTTACAGAAGCAGTTGCTAAAGATGTTGTTAAAGAAGCAGATAAACTTGTTACTTTAACTAAAAAAGAAGATGTCATGAATGCAAAACGTGACGCGGCTAGATTCGTTAGAAATATCGAAGCTAAAGAAGGCGTTACAGCATTAGACAAACTCTTCAATGAAATCGGTCCAAAGATGAAAGGCCGTAATGGTGGATACACCCGTAAGCTCAAACTTGAGAATAGACGTGGTGATAACTCCCCAGTGGTCTTAGTCGCTTGGGTTGACTAATTCTTAGCAAATTATCCAGAAAGGGCTATAAGCCCTTTTTGTTTTGCATTATATATATAAATAATGTATGATAGTAAAACTATGGAAAAGGAAACTAAAGTAAGAAAAACTGACATTATCAAAGATATGACTGCTAACGCCTTAATTGCCGCGCTTTATGCAGCTTTTACGATTGCTATTGCTCCAATTAGTTATGGACCAATACAATTCCGTTTTTCAGAAATATTAGTTCTCTTATGCTTCTTTAATAAAAAATATATGATTGGATTAACTTTAGGTTGCTTGCTTGCTAACTTATATTCTCCAACTGCATCTTTAGATATTCCTTTTGGAACCGCTGCTACATTAGTTGCGTGTGTTGGAATTATGTTCTCTAAACATTTAGCGGTTGCCGCTATTTTCCCAGTCGTATGTAACGCTTTTGTTGTTGGAGGAGAATTATATTTATTTGGTTCTCCATTCTGGTATAACGTTCTCTGGGTTGGAGTTGGCGAATTAGTGGTGATGATTGCAGCCTACGTTATATTCATGTTATTAAGAAGAAACGAAAGCTTCTATAAATTAATAAACGCGACTCAAAACACTGAGTTTAAATTCTAAAGGCAAGAACTCGGTTTTTGCTTTTTTTATATAATAAAGTATAATAGTCATAATATGATTAAAGTTGTTAAGAAAATTAAAAAGGCACCAAAAGAATATACATTCGATGTTGATCATAATCCATACATCGTTCATTCATATAACAATACTTCTGGATTAGGAAAGGTTATTATTTTTCCTATTTTCCATTATGAAGGCGAATCTCGTTATATTGATTTACTTAATCCAATCTTAGAACAAGGTTATCACGTAGTAACTATTAATTTGCTTAATTATGGTGACCGTGTTCTTTTCCTTAACTATTACTCTAAGGTATTAACCAGATTAGTGAATGAATGTATTTCCTATAAGATTATTAAAAACGAACAAATCATCATTATGGGATTTGGAGTTGGAGCTTATGTCGCTAGCTATATGCAAAAGAGTAAGCTTAAAGGAATTACAAAGATTATTCTTATTTCCCCAGTTAATAAATATAAAGATGAATATATGATCTCTCGTGAGATTGAATCGTTTAAGATTCCAACATATATCTTCTTTGGACAAAACGATACGATCACTAGCGTTGATAGCCGTTTCATGATGTTTGAAAAAGGAAAGAACAATAAGAAAGTAGTGTTCTCTTCTTATGGCATTAATGGACACTTCTTATATTATCGAAAGACTTTATCAATTGACGTTGAAAAACAAGTGAAAAGAAGTGGTACTGATGTCTTTGTGGGAACAAGTAACAAATCATTTGTTTCTTTCTCTCCAACCGATGTTGAATATAACACTTTATTCTATGATCATTTATTCAAGATTTTAGAAGATAAACCACTTCCGAAAAGAGTAGCCTTACTCACTGATGTATTCCCACTTTTCACTAATGGGGTATCTACAGTTGTTAATTTATTAAAGAACGAACTTAATTCATTAGGATATGAAACATATATTGTTGCCTTATGGGATAAGAAAGAAGATATATCATTACTTCCTAATGATTACATCCCAATTATCGGTTCTCCTGCTCATTTTATTAAAGGACATAAGGATTTACATATCTTAAAGAGTTTTGCTTTTAGTAGGAACGCAAAAACACTCGCCTTATTTGGATTTGATTATCTCCATTTACACACCGAATATTCAATGAGTCAAATTGCTTTATTACTCTCTAGATATACCGGTATCAAAATGGTGTATACCTATCACACCTTATGGAAGTTATATTACGAACAAAAATTTGGTAAGTTTGCAGGTGATGTTACTTATACCGCTGCTAAACATTTACTTTTCTCTAGAGTGTATAAAGAATGTCCAACAATTATTGTTCCATCTCAAAAGAGTTATGAAATCTTAAAAGCAGATTCTTCTTCTGTTAAAGATGTAAGAGTTATTCCTAGTTCCATTGAACCAGATAACTTCAAATTAAGTAGAGAAGACCTTAATGAAGTAAAAGCGTTAAGAGAAAAATATGGCTTAAAAGATAAGAAGGTTCTTGGCTATATTGGTAGAGTTTCAATTGAAAAGAATATCGTTGAAACATTAGAGAATATTGCCTCTATTAAAAATGAAATACCAAATATCGTCTTTATGATTGTCGGAGTAGGAGATGCCTTAAAACTCCTCAAGAAAACCATTAAAAAGCTTAATCTAGATGATAATGTTATCTTTGTTGGAGAAGTCGAACACTCTAAACTTAAATATTATTATTCTTTATTTGATGTTTTTGTGACTGCCTCTAACTTTGAAACCCAAGGCTTAACATATTTTGAGGCTGCTTGTAGTGGGGCACTTATCTTAGCAAAGAAAGATAAGGCAATTGAAGGAGTGTTTGAAGATGGAGTTAACGCTTATATCTACGAAGACTTCTATCAATGGGCAGAAAGATTAGAAAAAGCTTTATTCAAGAACAATAAAAAGATTGTTGATAAGGCTAAAGAAACAATGAAACAATTCACCCCAGATAAGTGGGCGAAGAAGATTGCAAATATCTATATTGAACTTAATCCAAAGAAATAGGACAGTCTACTGTTCTATTTTTTTGTATCAATCATATTAAAAATCCAGTAAAATATCATTGTTGAATATCTTTTTATTACTTTTTCGAAGGAGGACTTTTAATGTCTGAAAAGTATATGAAAGAATATGAAGCAGGATTTAATCCTCGACTTGTGATGGAAGAGGCAAGTAGATGCCTCCTTTGTCATGACGCTCCATGTTCAAAAGCATGCCCAGCTGGCACTGACCCAGCTAAATTTATTCGTTCTGTGCGTTTTAAAAACGTAAAAGGGGCCGCAGAAACAGTTAGAGTCAATAATATATTAGGAGCAATATGCGCAAGAGTTTGTCCAACTGAAAGATATTGTCAATTAGGTTGTTCTAGAAGTGGCATTGATAAACCAATTGATATTGGTCGTATCCAAAGATATGTCACCGATAGTGAAGATGCTTTTAAAATGGATATCTTAGAGACTAAAAAACCTAACGGCAAAAAAGTTGCAGTTATTGGATCAGGTCCAGCTGGCTTATCAGTAGCAGGACAACTCCAAATGGAAGGCTATTCAGTCACTGTTTTTGAAAAAGACGCAAAAGCTGGTGGATATCTTAGATATGGTATTCCTGAATATCGTTTACCATCTACAGTTGTTGATAAAGAAATTAAACGCATCGAAAAACTTGGTGTGACAATTGAAACTAATCACCCAGTAGAAGACGTTAATGCTTTAAAGAAAGAATATGACGCAGTTGTTGTCGCTACCGGACATAGTAAAGGAAAAATGCTTCCTATCTTTGAAGGTAAGAGACTTGTTAAAACTGCAGTCGATTTCCTTCACGAGGTAAAAAGAAGAAAAGGAAATATCAAAGTTCCAGAGAATGTTTTAGTTATTGGTGGTGGAGATGTTGCGATGGACACCGTTACTACTTTAAAACTATTAGGTGTTAAACAAGTCACTGATGTGGTTTATGAAACATTTGAAGAATTTAAGGCGAGTAAAAAAGAACTTAGTGGCGCTCAAGAACAAGGCGTTAGTATTATAGACGGCTATGTTCCAGTTGCCTTAAAAGGAAAGAAAGTAGTCTTTGAACATCGCTTTATTAAAGCCAAACTTGAAGTCAAAGCCGACCTCATCATTTTAGCGGTTGGTCAATATACAGAAGCTAATAAATTTGGCTTTGAAGTTAATAAACTCCAAGAAGTCACTAACGGAAATAAAAATGGTATTTTCGTCTGTGGAGATATCGCTCCAGGCGGAGAGAAAACTGTCGTTTACGCAGTGAAAAACGCGAAAGAAGTCGCTTCTTCTGTTAAAAAGTATTTAGGAGGAAAGTAATATGGTAAAGAAAGATTTAAGTATTACCTTCTTAGGTGTTAAGTTCCCAAACCCATTCTGTTTATCATCTTCTCCAGTTGGTAACGACTATGATATGTGTAAAAAAGCATATGATGTCGGTTGGGGTGGAATTGTCTTTAAGACCATCGGTCCTAAATCATATGTCATTAATGAAGTATCTCCACGTTTTGATAAACTCGATAAAGAAGCTGAACCATTTATCGGATTTAAAAACATGGAACAAATTGCTGAACACTCTTTAGAAGAAAACTTAAGAGATTTAGCAAGATTAAAGAAAGAATACCCAGACAAAGTCTTAATTGCCTCAATTATGGGTAATGATGAAGAAACCTGGGAAGATTTAGCAAGAAAAGTCACTGAAGCAGGCGCGGATATGATTGAAATGAACTTATCATGTCCTCAAATGACATCTCACGCGATGGGAAGTGACGTTGGATCTAATCCAGAATTATGTAAGAAATATTGCCAAGCTGTTAAACGTGGAAGTAAACTTCCAATGATGGCAAAGATGACACCAAATATCACTGATATGGTGGTCGTCGCTAAAGCGTGTTTAGAAGGTGGAGCAGATGGTATTGCTGCTATTAACACCATTAAATCTATTTGTAATATCGATCTTCAGAAGAAGATTGGTATGCCAATCGTTAACGGTAAATCTTCTATTTCCGGATATTCAGGAAAAGCAGTTAAACCAGTTGCCTTAAGATTTATCCAACAAATGAGAACCGCAATCCCTAACTTGGAGATTTCAGGTATCGGTGGATGTGAAACTTGGGAAGACGCTGCAGAATTCATTTTAGTGGGTTCTAAAACTATTCAAGTTACTACTGCGATTATGCAATATGGTTACCGTATTGTTGAAGACTTATGTAATGGATTAATGCATTACATGGAAGAGCAAAAAGTCGATTCTTTAGAAGAACTTGTGGGTAAAGCTAATAGAAATATTATTCCTGCTGAAGAACTCGATAGAGACTATATTGTTTATCCTCAAATCGATAACGATAAGTGTGTTGGTTGTGGTAGATGCTATATCTCTTGTTACGATGGTGCTCACCAAGCGATGGAGTGGAATGAAGAAACACGCCGCCCAACTTGTAACCATGATAAATGCGTTGGCTGTCTCTTATGTGGGCACGTCTGTCCAGTAGGAGCAATTTCTCAAGGCGAAATCGTCTTTAAGAAGACTGCTAAACCAGGCAGAAAGATTAAAGACATTAGACTTTAATTTATTGTCATAGAAACAGGGACTTATGTCCTTGTTTTTATTTGTTTCAATTTCTTATTGAATAGATACTTTTATTTACATAAAATATATTCGGTCGAGTGAAAACTCCCATATATATCAGAAGGAGGAAATATATGGCCCGTTTACAAAGTGCTGCGGTTAAACAAATCACCGAAATTGTTAACCGCTACAAAAACGAAGGAACCCCATTAATGATGATCCTCTCAGACATTCAAAAGGAATATGGTTACATTCCTCTAGAAGTCCAAGAGTTAGTCTCTAGCTTAACTGGTATCCCAGTGAGTGAAATCTATGGTGTTGTTACCTTCTATTCATTTTTCTCACTAACACCTAAAGGAAAATATGTTGTTGGTGTCTGTTTAGGAACAGCGTGTTATGTTAAAGGTTCCCAACTTGTCTTAGATAAGTTTGAAGAACTCTTAGGCATCAAACCAGGTGAAACAAGCAAAGATGGCTTATTCACATTAGACGCCTTAAGATGTGTCGGTGCTTGTGCTATTGCTCCAGCCGTTAGCATCAATGGTAAAGTCTATCCAATGGTTCAAGTTTCTCAAGTCTCTGGAATCATTAACGATATTAGAGCAAAGGAGGCTAAATAATTATGATTAAAATCACAACTCCTGAAGAATTAATTCACGCTCACGAAACTGAACATAACTGTTTAGATAAGAAATTCCACTGTGAAGAAGGCAAAAAAGCTATTGTCGTCTGTGGTGGTACAGGATGTTTATCTTCTAACTCCCAAGATTTGTTAGATAGATTAAATACCTTAATTAAAGAAAAGGGACTTGAAGATAAAGTTACCGCTAACATCGTTGGATGCTTCGGATTCTGTTCACAAGGACCATTCGTTAAAGTCTTCCCAGAAGAAACCTTATACACAAAGGTCAAGGTTGAAGACGCTGATGAGATTATCGAAAAAGATATCATCGGTGGTGAAGTCGTCGAAAGATTATTATTCGTCGATCCACAAACCAAAGAAAAAGTTGCTAAACAACACGAAATCAACTTCTATAAATTACAAAAAAGAGAAATCGCTTTAAAAGGCAATGCGGAAATTAATCCAGAAGATATTAATGAAGCAATCGGTGAAGGCGCCTTCTTAGCGTTAAACAAAGCTCTCCACATGACTCAACAAGAAGTCATTACCGAAGTCTTAAATAGTGGACTCCGTGGTAGAGGTGGCGCTGGCTTCCCAACTGGAAGAAAATGGCAATTTGCGTATGACGTTCAAAGCGATGAAAAATATGTCGTCTGTAATGGTGACGAAGGTGACCCAGGCGCATTCATGGACCGTTCAATTATCGAAGGTAACCCAATTAACGTTATCGAAGGTATGATGATTGAAGGCTACGCCAT
>DFJP01000073.1 GCA_002373085.1 Caryophanales bacterium UBA3668
AGACTCATTGAGTAAACATAGTCAAATTTCATCTTGCATTTTCTAACCCACTTCTTTGATAAATGCCAGAAAGACAAGTAGTTTCTAATAATCGATAGTCTGCCTTTCTTTCTAGGATAAAGATTTACACGATGAACATTAACTCCGTTGATCACTTCTTCATTAATATTCTTATAATTTGGAAGAATGTAACCATATCCATAGTTTGGTTTTCCGGTCAAAACATGAACTTCATATCCGTCTTTAACAAATTGCTCTGCAAATTTGTAGATAACAAAGTTCTCTGGGTAATAGAATTGGCATACAATGAGAATTTTCATATGTATAATCATATCAAAATCGCTTATCAATATGAATACAAACTACTTTGAAAATAATGTTTTCAAAAAATAATGTATAGATACTATAATAGTCTCTATGGAAGATAGAACACGTACTAACGTTATTATCAACATTTCTCGAACACTTGTTTTAACAATTCTCTCTTTTATCACATTCCCTTGGGTATGTCGTTATTTAGGCGCTAATTCGGTTGGTGTATATACATGGTGTAATACCTTTGTTTTATATTTCCTTGTTTTAGCGAAAGTTGGTATTCCAAATTTAGCAATTAGAGAATGTGTTAAAGTAAAAGATAATAAAGAACTTCTTTCAAACAAAGTTCAAACATTCTTTTTGATTCAATTAGTTACCACCGCTTTATCTTTTGCGTTAATGACAGGACTTGTGTTCTCAGTTCCTGATTTAGCAAGTTCAAAAGAAATCATCTTCCTTTTATCAATTAACTTCTTATCTGGAGCATTCTCTTTTGAATGGCTCTTTATCGCTTTAGAAAAGCAATTCTATATGTCTGTTAGAACAATTATTGTTCTAGCTTTATCCACTTTATTAATTGTTATCTTCGTAACAGCGCCTGGAGATATTTATATCTACGCTTTACTTACTGCCTCTGTTACTTTAGTTACAAGTATTGCGAATATTATCTACGTTCGTAAATTTATCTCTTTAAAAAAGACTATGCCTTGGTCATTTAAGGAATATATAAAGCCACTACTAGTGTTATGCTCTATTTCATTAATTATTTCCTTTTATAACCAAACAGATACATTTATCTTAGGTTTTATTGATCAAAGTAAAGGTGAAGTTGCCTCTTACTCTGTTGGTATTAAAGGAATTGATGTCATTATTGGAGTCATCACTGCCTTAAGCACCGTCTTTATTCCTAGAGCAGCGATCTGTTATGCCCAAGAAGATAAAAAGTATTTCAATCGTATTAACGAGTATTCAGTAAATATTTGCTTATTTATTGTTTTACCTGCAATCGCCACAATGACTACATTAGCAAAACCAATTACTGGTTTAATCTCAGGTAACACTGACTTTAATAGTGAGCTTGGATACGTTAACGCTCCGACAGTGTTAATCATCGTATCATCTATGATGATTACCTACTCTATAAGCGATATAATCTATGGACAAATCCTTCTTCCTACCAAAAAAGAAAAATATTATTTATACGCCTTATTAGGAGGCACAATATTAAATATTGTTTTCTCAATTGTCTTTGGAGTTTATGTCTTCCCAGAAGCACCATCAATCGGAGTTGCTTTAGGAACTGCTGTAACAGATTTACTTATCTTGGTCTTTTTAGTAAGTGTTTCTTGGAAATGGATTAAACGTGCAATATTTAACATCAATAGCTTAAAGATCTTTGGCGCTAGCCTATTAGTGGTTGGGTTAACATTGTTAATCAAAGATCCAATTTATAATTTTGCAATCGCTAAAGGAGTATCAACTCCTATCGCGATGATTATTGAACTTGTTGGAGTCGTCCTTATTGACGCTATTATATATTTAGTAACTTTAGGTCTATTAAAAGAAGACTTAGTTCACTCATTTATCAGAAAGAAGGAACACAATGCTTAATCCTCGTTTAAAAGAGAATAAACTTAAAAGAGCAATCGTCTCTCCTTTTCGTGGTGTTGTTAAATTAATCAGCAAGAAAGCCTATATTTCTTATCAATATAAATACATCACCCATCATAAATTAGATTGGAAAAAACTCTCTAGATATACCGAGAAGCTTCAATACTTAAGACTATATGTCTATCCTAATTGGCCTGAAGTAAGTAAATGCGCCGGTCGAGTCGGTGTTAGAGAATATGTTAAAGAAAAAGGATTAGAAGATATCCTCATTAAGACATATGGAGTGTTTAATTCATTTGATGAAATTGATTTTGATAAACTACCAAATCAATTCGCAATGAAATGCGCACATGGCTGTGCTATGAATTACATATGCTTTGATAAATCAAAGATTAATAAAGATGAACTAAAAAAGAAATTTGATAAATGGATGCACACCAATTACGGTAAAAAGACATTAGAGCTCCACTATTCACATATCAAACCTCAAATCATTATCGAAGAATTAATGTTAGAGAACGGAAAACTCCCAACCGAATATAAAATTCATGTCTTTAATGGAGTAGCAAAAAATCTATATGTTGTTACATCTAGAGGAATTGATATTCGTTACAACAACTATTACATTGATTGGACTCCGTTTGATGGATCTCAATTTAATGGCTGGAGAAAGACTGACTATCCATTAGAAAAACCAAAGAATTTTGACGAGATGATAAAAATAAGCGAAGCCTTAGCTTCGCCATTCCCATTTGTTCGAGTGGATTTATATAATATCAATGGTCAAATCTATTTCTCTGAAATGACTTTCACCCCTGCTAAAGGCACTCTTATCTTAGATGATGATAAATGCGACTTTGAGATGGGTGAATGGTTAGATATATCTAAATATCGAAAATAATTTAATGCCAGTAAGTATATGGCAAGAATACTTCGTAAATGAATAAGGCGTAATCAATATTGGTTATGCCTTTTGTTTCGTTCCAATCGATTAACGAATCACTAACGATATCAAAAGTAACTGAGAATCCAACTAATCTAGAAAGATTATATTCAGTTAAATCAAAACCATAGAACATATAATATTCACCATTATTCGTGTGGTAAATAGTTTCTCCGGTATTCTCGTTAATGTGTTTAGTTATATCAACTAAACTCTTGAATTTATGTCCGACAATCGCTCCAGAATCATTCTTCACATACAATGTGACATATAAATTAATTACAGATTCATGGAATAATTGGCCATCACTAGTGGCTAAATCATCAGAATTAACTTTATAACATTCAATTTGGTTATTCGTGGTCGCTTTAAATTGCATTGCAAAATAGGTAAGTTCATCACTTTCCTTTTGGAAACGCACACTGAAACCTTTTTCATTTGATTGAACACGATGTTTTTGGAAATAACCATCGCAATATGCTTGGCCATCAAAGAGTTTGGATTGAACTCCATAATAGAAAGATTCATCCGCTCTCATTAGGTTGTAATCATTTGAGTAGGCTCTAATTTGATCAGTCACGAATGACAAACTCGCATAAGGATTATCCACCAATAAGTTTTTGTCAATTACTCCGATGTCACTAAATGACATAATCTTTTTAGAAGTAACATCAATTTCTTGAGATGAAACATTTTTAAATTCACTATCCCAATGTTCATAGTAGTTTTCAGTGAAAACAGGGGAATTATATTTATTTCCTTCAACGATATAGTTAAGTGAAAAACCACCGCAACTGGCTAAGGCAGGTAATGTAAATAAAATTAATAATCTTAATCTCTTATTCATCAATATTTACCTCCATTTGAGGGGTTTCTTGTATGGTTTTAGGTTGCTTTACTTCTGCTTTGGCAAGAACATAAGAGAAGATGAAAACCATAATCATAAATGGTCCTGTCATATAAATTGGTTTACGGATACGATAGAACACTCCATATTCTGTAGAAGCAAATGTTCCGCTATAAATTAAGAAGAATGTTACAAAACTAATAAGAATAGTTTTCGCGTGGAATGGATCGTTTTCACTACGGAAATATTTATTGAAAGCACGGTATCCAATGACAAGCGCAAAGATAAAGGCCACTAAACCAATAACACCGCTAGTCATGAAGAAATCAAAGAAGAAGCTTCCAGACATATGCGCCTCATATCTTGTAGTAGGATTATCAACTGCATAGCCTAAGAATCTATCTCCTGTAAATATTCTTTCAATTAATGGATTAAATCTATTAGCGAACCTATTAGAGTTAAAGATACGGTTAAGTAAACCACTATTAGTAGTCATATTGTTAATAAATCCAATGTTTTGATTGAGGATCATAAAGACATATCCAACCACTCCAATGGTGATAACTGCAGCAAGGACATATTTAGAAATTTTTCTCACTCCTTTAACGTATTTGAGCAGACAAATAACTCCATCAATTAAAAGAATTACAATCGCTGAGAATAATCCTAATGTTGCTGGAACTAATACTAATGAGAGAACCGCTACAACTGTAAATAAGATATAGGTAACAAATTCTCTCTTCTTACTTGGAGAGATAAAGAATAAGCCGATTGATGAAGTGAGTAATAAAGCAGGATATAAAACATAATGAGAAATATCTACTTCAATAAATTTAAATCCTTCTAAGACATAGGCCATGTCATCAATTGTGACATCACTCATCACACCACCATAATACATGTGATAACCTTTATAAATAACTGTGTAGAATGGTCCAAAGTTAACTAAATTAACTATTAAGTTAATTAAGCATAAAGCTCCTAAAGCAGAGAATATAACAGTAAGGAATGTTGAAATTTTAAATGTTTTATCAATGCTTAATAAATATCCTGAAAAACTCATAGGAAGGAGTCCTAGAGGAATAAACACTAATTCTCCAATATTAAAGTCACCTTCATGTAAATGGGCTCTAGAATATACCCCTAAAGCAGTTACTACAGTAAATAAGAATAGAGGTAAGAAGAATAAAGCGATAGAAGACATTCCATCAACCGAAATCTCTTTAACGTTAAATAATATTAGTAACACTAATAGAGCAAGAGATAATGCTCCATAAAGGATATAGCTACTACCAAAAGAAAAAGCAATAAGAGCAAAAATCTCCATTGCTAGAAAGCTAATAGCAGCGCCATATTTATGTAACCTAGATAGCTTTTTGAATTCAGGCATAGAAACATTATAAAACATAAAAGAAAAAACGAGTAGCACTCGTTATTCTTTTTTGATTTACTTAATCAAATTAATAATCTTCTTCAAAATCGTATTCGTAAGCTTCTGTTTCAGTATCTAAATCTGAATAATCAGCGCAATCTTCAATGACTTCGAGAATTTCTACGGTTTCTTCATCACTAGAAAGCATTTTGGATCTTGGACCATTAAAACTGGACATTATTATTTCCCCCTCTTTGTGCTTTACAAAGTAATGACGCTAACGTAAATCAACGAAATTAATTTAACATTAAAGGAACGCATATGACAACCTTTATTTTGTAAACTTTGGACAGTGTCTAAAAGGGGATTTTTTGCTATTAAACTACAACAAAATAAATATCCACCGGACAATCC
>DFJP01000010.1 GCA_002373085.1 Caryophanales bacterium UBA3668
GGACATGACGAAGAGGAAGACAGCCTTGAAGCTAATAACTAAAGGAAGCTGGCCACCGACATGCTAATCAATTCAAAACGTGTCGTCGACAAGAAGCACCACCAGCCCAAAGGAACTTAACTTGACTCCTATCTCGTATAGGCCGACGGTTATGAGGCAATGAGAAAAGCCTCATTTTTTTTACCTTTTTTTGTCGAAATTTAAGCTATTTAAATTTATTTAAAAAAATGCTTGACTGAGATACAAAAAGTGGTAAACTATATGACAATCACACCGAGAGGTATGATGAGGCAGTAAATACTGATAAGTATTTAAAGAAGCCTAAGACTAGATAAGACAATCGACGAAAATAAACTAAGTTGATAGAACGGTTCTAGGATTAAAAATCTTAGATTAACGATTGCACTAGCATAGAGTTATTTGCAGTAATAACCTCCAAGGGTCGATCCTCCCTGTTACAGTGGTCGCTGAGTTAGAACTTGACAGCGTAATTCCACCGCCCAGACACGAATCAAAGAGGAGAAAAAAAGAGTCTTAAAGCGAAAGCCTTAAGAACAGCCAGTTCACGCTAAAGCAACTCAAAACGTGAAATAAGTTATGGATAACATCCAAACGAAAATAGGCTCTAAAGAGTTCAGCTCGAAATAAGAGACGATCAACCAATTAAACAACGTTGATAGTAAGGTTCTAGAATTAAAGTTTCTAGTTAATGATCGCTTCGAACTTGTTAATCATATAGGATTAACTAAACGGCAAACCTCCCTGTTACAGTGGTCGCTGAGTTAGAGTTTAACAGCGTAATTCCACCGCCGGACATGATCAAAGAGGAAAGAAAAAACACGAACTAATAGTTAACGCTATTAGTCAAAGCCTAATTCACATTATTCAACTCAACGTGTGAAGATAGTAGAAAGAGTTAAATACCTCCTAACATCTTCTATGAAGAAATGGCCTAAAGAACTTAAGACTAGATCAGCCAACTAGCTCCATTAAATTGATGGTGGAGCATCTACACATTAAAAGAAGTAGATAGAAGTTGCACTAGCAAAGAATTATTTCGAAAGAAGTAATTATCGGTACGTTCCTCCCTGATAGCTTGCTATCACTGGTCTCTGAGTTAAAGTTTGACAGAGTAAATCCAGTACCGGACACGACAAAAAGGAAGACAGCCTTGAAGCTAATAACTAAAGGAAGCTGGCCACCAGTTCGCTAAGCAATTCAAAACGAACTGCCAACAAGAAGCACCACCAGTCATAAGGAACTTAACTTGGGTATCTGTCGCAGGGGTTCTCCCTGCAACAGTGCAACGGTTAGAGGCAAAGAGTCGAGCCTCTTTTTTTATTCTTTTTGAAAATAAAGTGAGATTCGATTTTTCATCGAATCTTTTTTATATAAAATGAATATATAGAGGTGATCGATATGAAAAATAAGTTAGCCGTATTTTCTATTATTTCTCTATTAGCTGCTTCTTCAACTTTTGTGGCAATTAAAGGGAATAAAGAATATGTACCAATAAGTGCGTATTCCACAAGTGGACTACCAACAACTATCAATCTAAATGATAGTGATGCAGAAACAATTAGAAACTACTATTCCAATTTAAATTCTTTATCAGAAAGCGAAAGAACTGGCACTAATTTACTTAAGAACTTAAAACCTATTCTAAAAATAATCAAAAATATTATTCATATGATACAGGTAATACGATATGGCAAATGTATGAGATTACTGACCGAGATTGGGAAAAATCTCCTGCAAGTTCAACTACATACGGCACATATGATGAAGCCACTAATACGATTACTGGATATCAATATGGATCAACAAGTTCTCCAAAGAACAATCCATATATTCACGCTTTATATATAAATAGAGAAGTTGATAACCTCACAAAAGCGTGGGGCAACCATAACCAAGATGAATGGGGCATCAATAGAGAACATATCTGGGCTAAATCAAATGGCTTTGAAACACTAGAAAGCACAACCGGAGGCGCTAGAGGCGATCCAATGCACTTATGGGCAGGAAATGGAAACGCTAATAGAGAACATAGTAACGATTACTTCGGATATGTCGATACATCTAAATCCTATAAGGATATGGGTAGTACCTATTCTAATCAAACAGGTAATAGAACTGGTATATCACTCACTAATGGAACATCTAAAGTATTTGAACCTCAAGACTCAGATAAAGGAGATATCGCTAGAGCAGTCTTCTATATGGTGGCTCGATATAACGACTTAGCAGGTACAGAAGCTGTTATTGATGGAAACGAACCAAACCTTGAATTAGTCGATAGTGGTTCAGCTCCTGCTAGTGGATATCAAAGCACTAAAACATTAACTGGCAAGATGGGACTTATAAGCGACCTTCTTGAGTGGAATGAGCTAGATCCAGTTGATGAATACGAAATCCACAGGAATAACTTGTTATTCAATAACTTCACAAATAATAGAAATCCATTTATTGATTTCCCTCAATGGGCAAATTATATTTGGGGTAGTGAGAGTGGCACTAAACACGCCTCCCCAATGGTCGATAGAATCAATGATAGTAGTCTCTCGCTTTCTAAATCTAAAATCACTCTTAATCCTCACCAAACCACTGTCGTCTCAGCAACTACCGCAGATAATAGTGGTATCACTTGGACTGTTAGTGAACCAGAAGTTATCCAATTAGATAAAACTACTTCTAGTAGTGGAGAAGAAATAACTATTGCCGCTCTTAAGATTGGTAAAGTAACTATCACCGTTAAAGCAACTGTTGATGGAGAAGAGATTACTAAAGTCATTAATGTTAATGTCGTAGAAGAAAAGAAACCTAACTACTTGATGTATGCAGCTATAGCAGCGGTAGTGATTGTCGTAGTTATCATCGTTGCAGTGGTTTATACAAAAGGAAGTAAAAAGACCAAGAAGAAGATATCTTCTACAGTAAAGAAAGTTGCTAAATCATACAATAAATCTTCTAGTGGAGGTTATAAATCCTCATCTAGTAAGAAATCGACAACTAAGAAAAAGAAATAATGGGAAGAGCGATCTTCCCTTTTTTGATACATGATTTATAGTGCGAAACAGGCGATTTCAGGCACTTTTATTATTTTTTCGTAAAATTACGCGTTTTTTTGTCTTTTGTTTTTATATGGCTTTTTATGAGTGCAAAAAAAGAGACGCGTTTAAGCGTCCCTTGTTATTTAGTTGTTTGATCCTATGAATTGAAATAGAAGTAGACAACCATGCGTCCTGAGCCAACATATGGGCAAACAGTGACTGAACCATCTGGTGAAGAATAGTAGGAATCTCCATAGCTATCTTTTCCTAAGAAAGACCATCCTGCTGTTGCTAATGCGCTGTTATATGCATCGACTGCTGCTTGATCAACACCAGATGCAGCGTAGATATAGATATATCCTTCGCCTTCTTCTGCATCACAGGAAATTTCGTATTTAGTTGCATTTGCAACACCTGGATCAACAAGAGGAATTGAGGCAACGCCTAATTCTTCTGCAGCACCAGCAACTGCTGCTGCAAATGTTTGATATGCTACTGGAATTGCTTCAAATGTAATTGTGATGGTTCCTGCATCTTCAGAATATGCACAAACATCGATTTGATTATTTGGTGAAGCATAATGCATATCTCCATAACGATCTGCACCTAATTCTGTCCATCCTGCTTCTTTTAATGCAGTAGCGTAAGCAGCAATTAATGTTTCTTCTTGTCCTGCTTCGACAGTAACGACAACATATGTTCCAAAGACAGATCCAAGTTCATAACCTGAAGCTTCTCCATTGAATGGGAGGACAACATCAGTAACTCTAGCTGGTAATAATGCAGCGATATCTGCTGCTGGCCATTCTTCTGCTGGGAATGGTTTTGGAATAATGTAAACAATGATTTCAAGTTCTCCACTAGCAAAACTAACATCAACAGAAGCTGTTCCAACATTTTCAATAGCTTTAGTAGCTGCAAATCCTGAAGCGGTATTTGCGTCTACGACTTCCCAACCAGCGGTGACAAATGCACCTCTATAGGCTGTATAGTCGTCTTCAACGACTGGAGATGCTGTAATAACAGCATTAGCGTATTCTGAGAAACCATAATCGATATACATATCATTGGTATCGTCTTCTTCGTATGTAAATTTAGCGCCTTCTTTAGCAAACACTGGGAAATCGAATGCAACAGCACCATCTTCTGCGTAAGCAGCAACAGTTGCTGCTAATGCTTCTGATGGGAATGCATCATAAGTTTTAGCTGGGGCTGGCGCTAACCAAATATTGAGAGAGCCCATATTTGTGACATATAAATATGCAACCGCAAACATTCCACTTGGAGCAACAGCGACGAAGTATCCATCTTCATCTTTTTCTTCTTGGACATCCCAACCAGCTTGGGTAAGGATAGCGGAGTAACCAGCATCTTGAGTTGTGGATTCCATGTAACAGAATGTTGCAAATCCACCAGCTTCTGGATGATATGGTTCATAGCGATCAGCTTGAATTGGTGGAACTACATCTGTAGAGCCTTTAAAGTAAACATCAATAACACTTGCCCATTCTTCTGCTGGCCATTCATAGTTAAATGGATCGCTAGCGTAAAGAGCGAATTTTCCTTCAGCGGAGAATTCTTGTCCAACCATGGAAGCGAATTGAAGAGAAATATATCTTGTTCCTTCTGTAACAGTAACTGCTTTTTGGAACGCGAAGAATGTTTCTCTCATAGCTGCTGCTGGGACATTGTATTGATCTGTAATATCTTCCCAACCATCAGCGGCGGTGAATTTTGCACCATAATCTTTTGTTTCTGTACCGGCGACATCAGCAGTGATAACTACTTCAGCATATTCTGAATCATATTTTACAGTAGCGTCACTTTTAAAGAATGGTAAAACCACACCGTGGAGATGTTCAGACATAATTGATTTCTGTTCAGCGGTCCAATCAGCTACTGGTGCTGGTTTATTACATCCAGCGAGCATACCAACTGTTAAGAGACCAAATGTCAAAGTTTTAATCGACTTTTTCATAACAATTGTTTTCCTTTCTTTGTCAAATAAAATTTGGGTTTATCATATTTCAAAAAAAGTAGGCAAATCAAGAAAAAAATTGCGCGTGAAAAAGAATAATAAAAATAAAAAATATATTTTTTAAAGAAGAACAAAAAAATGCAAAAAATTTTACGGTCTTTAGGATAAATATTTGGAGAAAAAGAAAAAAGACCCTTTCGAGTCTTAATTCAGTATTTATTATTCGTCAATACCGAGTTCCTTATTTTCATACATGTAATCAAACCAAGGGAAATTTTTGAATTTATTTACATGTAATCTATGCATTTCTTCGGTTAACATGATGATTTTGCCAACCACCCTCTTATCTGGGTAGAAATCGTGATATTCCTCGTTAATATAGAGGGAAAAGATGGTTAAATCAACGGTCATAGGGTAAGTCCAAACAGCCTTATAATCGAGATCAAATTTGAATTCCTTACCTTCTTTGGTTCCTATAAAATGGACACCTTTATGGTCAATCGTATAAATACCTTCTCCAACGATTTCAGAAGTGACACTTTTATCAACCCAGTGGTCTTTAGGAAGGATACCAACTTTACATTTAACTGAGAAAGAATAATTTGGATCTTTTCTAATCTCATCAATGATTGCTTGGCGTTCTTCTCTTACCCATTTAGTTGGGGTTTCTGGAATGACACATTCTTTATTAAATGGATGGAAGTCGTAATAGTCATCCATAGTGGCTCCATTACCGCAGTTGGTGCATTTGATATAGTTGCCTTGAGCATCCATTTCAAATTCATGACCGCATTTTGGGCATCTATAAAGCATATCTGATAAGTTAGTGCAAATCGTACCATTTGACTTATATTCGATGTGGTGTTCTTTATTCCACTCATAGTCATCATGCCAGAATTCTTTATTGATGATATTTTCAATTTCTTCTGGAGATAATCTTTGCAAATCCTCTTTAGTAAATAAGAGCTTTTGTTGATAGTAGACTTTTCCAAGTCTATCATCAGAACAAATCTTGTTATTAGTGAGATAACTTCCTTGCATATATCCACAGTAAACTGGAATATTAAATGCTTTTAAGAATCTTCCTGTTCCTGGAACGATTGGTTGTTGATCACCCCAGATAGAAGATGTTCCTTCTGGAGAGAAAGCAACACATCCACCTTGTTTAATGATATCTCTCATGGCTCTAACACCTGCCATATCATTACAGAAGACTTTTTTAGGAATGATTCTTCCCATTTTAAACGCCCAATGTAAGTGGCTTCTAAAGAATGAGTTATATTCACAAACAATGGAGAGTCTTCTTGGCCAGTTCGCAGTTGTTAAGAAGGTGTGGTCTCTTCTACTTTGGTGATTCCAAATTAAGAAACATGGGCCTTTACAATCCGCGGTGGAATCTTTGATATCAAAGATTGGATGATATTTAGCCCCTAATAAGTGAGTTCTTCCAACGATATAGTAAATCCAAGAAAGAAATAGATTAGGGATTTTATATTTTCTATGTAAGAGTTCGTCTTGTAAGTTTTTTTCTTTTTTGGCCATGGTTTAACGTTCCTTACCATGGAATGCGATTCCAATAACATCTGGTCCGCAGTGGCATCCAGCAGTAGGATTAACATCCACAACGGTGTATTCGAATTCGCCAAATTTCTCTTTGAGTTTTGCAACGAATTCATCGACTAATGCCAAAGAGTCAGCATGAGCGATTAAAATAGGATATTTCTTAAAGTCATCTTGTTTCTTTTCAACATAGCCTAAGATCTTATCCAAAGCCTTTCTTCTTCCGATCGCGCTATCAATGGAAACCATCTTGCCTTCGCTAGACATATAGATAATTGGTTTGACACCAATCATTCCACCCATAAAGGCAGAGAAGCCACTAACTCGGCCACTTCTAGCAAAGAACTTTAAGTTATCAGCGTAGAAATAGACGGAGCTAGTCATAGCGATACTTTCGCTAACAGCGACGATTTCATCAATTGATTTACCCTCATTAACGAGTTCACCAATCCTGATACATGTGAGAAGAGCGCTGACAGAGATAGCTTTGGTATCAATTAATTGGACTCTTCTTTCTGGGTACTCTGCTAAAAGAGTTTTAATAGCGGCGTCGCAGCTATTAAATGTCGCGGACATTTGTCTTGAGAAGTGAACATAAAGGATATCTTTGCCTTCTTTAAGAACTGGTTCGAAATATTCGATATATTCTCTTTCGTTAAGTGCGCTAGTGGTTGGATTGGCATCGCCTTTTCTTAATGCATCATAGAATGTATGAGCGTCAAAGACTTTCCAATCTTTATATGGAGAGACTTCTTCACCATTAAGAGCATAAGGCATGCTAATTAAGGTTGCGTTATATTTTTTAGCAACTTCTAAAGTGACATCTGAGTCACTATCAAAAAATAGTTTGTACATTTTTCTTTTTCCTTATTTATTAAATTTATTTAGTAGCGTTCTTATCTAAATAATCTAAGACATCTTGAACAGTCTTAAATGTGACTGGAGCGTCAAATGTCACTCCAAATTCATCTTCAATAGACATAGAGAGCATCATCATACCGATACTATCCATACCTAAATCTTCGATAAGTCTACTTTCTTTAGTAGCGTTTGCTAAATCTTTGTCTGGGAGATTTTCTTGAATGAGTTTTAATAATCTTTCGTACATAATTAATTTTTCCTCTTTATTCGTAGAATGTTTTGTCTTCAATGACGTTAATTAATATTTTTGCTGCGCTTCTAATAGCGGCTGGGCCACTAGAACCGCGGCACTTTAAAACGAGTTTTCTTGCGCCTAGCATAATACCTGCTCCTAATGATTCAAAATCATATGTTTTCATTAAGTAGCCAGCGATTTGTTGAGCGACTTCTTCTTGTCCTGTTTTCTTACCGAATTTCATGATTTCAGTAATTAAGGCAATCGCAGTACCTTCGGTATTCTTTAATACTTGGTTACCAGCGAAACCTTCAGAAACAAGAACATCACACATTCCGCTTAAGGCTTTAGATCCTTCAACATTACCGATGAAGTTAATGCCTTCTTCTTTAGCGAGTAGTGGATGAGTTTCTTTGACTAAGTGATTTCCTTTAGTAGGTTCAGAACCATTTGATAAGAGACCGACTCTTGGGTTTTCAATCTTATAGAGTTTTCTCATAAAGTCAGTTCCTAAATGAGCGAATTCCACAAGTTGAGCAGGTCCACAGTCAATTGAGGCACCTGTATCCACCAAACAAGTGAATCCTTTTGCCATATTTGGGAGGATTGCTGCTAAAGCAGGTCTAGTTCTTTTTTCATCTAAGAGATATCTTAATGTTCCCACTAATAAGGCACCGGTATTACCAGAGGAGATAATTCCGATGGCGTTTTCATCTTTAGAACATTCTTCAACTGCTTTAAAGACTGAAACATTAGCTTTCTTATAGAATGCTTCAATTGGACTGTCATAGTTAGTGACAGTTTCAGGAGCGTGAATGATTTTCACTCGATCAGTTGGAAGACCTTTAGATTTGATGAGTTCTTCATCACCCACTAAAGTGATATTGACGTTATTGAATTCATTAAGAACGAGTTTAGCGCCTTCAATAATAGCTTCAGGGCCTTTATCGCTTCCTAATGTGTCGATGACAATCGTGTAGTTTTTTTCCATATGCGATTTTCTCCTAGTAAATACCAATTAATAAATCGTAGACATCTTGTTTGCCGTTAATTAAAGCGACTTCAAGATTTGGATACATTTCATTTAACGCGGAGATGAGTTCTTCTGCGGCGTCTTCTAAGACAGTTTGTCCATAGATGATGAAACAAACTTCTTTTTCTTTAATGCCTTCAATCTTTTCAAATAGACGTAAGGTTGCTGCTGTTCTTCTAGGTGCAAAGGTAATTAACTTCTTTCCTTTAGAGCCAACATAGCTTCCTTTAGGAGCGGTTACTGAACCAACCTTTGCGTCTTTTCCAGATTTAAAGACGATATATGGGGTAACGGATTCTGCTCCAGCCTTAAGAGCTTCATAGACTTCTTGGCCAGTAGCTTCTGTTCCCATATACATATTTAAGGCTGCAAAGCCTTCTTGGATGTTATGAGTATTCACAACATAGACTTTGCTATCTTTATATAACTCAGCGGCTTGTTGAGCAGCTTTAAGCATATTGGTTTCGTTTGGTAAGAGAATGATTTCATCAGCGTTTACATATTTAAAGGCATCGATCATTTCAGAAACAGAAGTATTCATAGTGGTGCCACCATTAATGACTAAGTCTGCTCTTAATTGATTTTGGAATAAATCGATAATGCCATCGCCTTGGGCAATAGTAATAACTGCGATTTTCTTTCTCTCTTGTTGTCGTTTCTCTTCCTCTTTGATTAAGGAATTGTGTTGAAGAGCCATATTTTCCATTTTGAAGGTAATGAATTCACCAAATCTTTGAGCATATTCAATTACTTCATATGGTTTTTTGGTGTGAACATGGACCTTAACAATGGTGCCGGTTTGGAAACAGACTAAAGAGTTTCCGTGTTCTTGCATAAAGGCAATAAATTCATCGATATTGAACTTAGAAATATCAATCTTACTATGTAAGAGTTGGAGTAAGAATTCAGTGCAATATCCATAATCTAAGGTTGAATTTTCATTAAAGGCAGAGAAATCAATGGATGGTGTTTTTTCTTCTTTATCTTTTTTGAGATCTTCATCATCAACAGTGATATCTTTTCCAGTAAAGAAAGCAAGATACCCTTCATAGATTGTTAATAATCCTTTTCCTCCAGAATCAACCACTCCGTTTTCTTTTAAAACAGAAAGTAGATTTGGGGTGTTGTCTAATGAGATTCTCATCATGGACACGACTTTAGTTAAGAAACTATCAAAGGTATCTTCTTCTCTAATAGAAGGAATGGTGTTTTCAATAGATTCTCTAGCGACTGTAAGAATTGTTCCTTCAGCGACATCCGCACAAGCGTTATAAGCGTTCTTATAGGCGCTGATCATCGCTTTAGCGAAATCATCAACTGTTAATTCTTTCTTACCTTTACAGGCATCAGCAAAGCCTCTGAAGTATTGGCTAGTTAAAACGCCAGAGTTTCCTCTAGCACCAAAAAGCATGCCGCGAGCGAATTCATCAGTAATGATATCGATTGGGGCATCATCGTCAGTAATAGTCTTTAATCCATTTTGATATGTTAACTTCATGTTTGTGCCAGTGTCACCATCAGGAACTGGGAAAACATTTAAGTCATTAATAATTTGTAAATGTGCTAATAAGTTTTTATATCCATTTTCTAACATGGCATAGAAAGTGGATCCATTAATCTTTTTTAAATTCATTTAATAGAGTCTCCTCTGAGTGTGGAACATAGTCTATGGTTCACACAAACTCAATAAATATATACGAAACGGAAAAAACCCGCAATTAAAAGGGAGTAATGCTACAAAGTAACATTTACACCATATATTTATAGAGTTCTATTCAATTTTCTTAATTGTTTGATAACCAATGAAGTTGGTTGGGAATAATAAAATAGCACCGGTAAAAACGGTGATAATAAGTGGAATATAGTAGTTATTAAAAACGATAACGAATGTAAATGAGAGTAAAGCTTCTGCAAAAAGGATGGAGAGCTTTTCAAATAATTCGTCGTCGGCGATACTTGTCCATTTAAATGTGTATAGAGCAACGAGTAATCCTAAGAAGATAAATGGGATATTTCCTATAAAGCTAATTAGGATGTAGTTATTAACGATTTCAAAAGTAGTGATTGGAATTAAAGAGATGATGATTTTAGACGCTGCTAAAACATATAAAGTAATATCGATGAGGATAGGTGTCTCTTTACGTTTAATAATTTTATATAAAATATAAATCGATAAATATAAAAGAGTTAAGGTAATAGAAATAGCAGCCTTACCAATTCCTAAAATCTCATAGAAGTTTTCTAGTTTAACAAAAGATAATCCTAAATATTTAGGAATGATAGTCATAGCGTCTGTAACGACAATAGAAAAACCAATACTCGCTAAAATGATGTACGGGATTTTCTTTCTTCCTTTAATTAAGACAAATATAGATAAGAATAGGCCAATAAGAGCGTAAACCACTTCAAATGTTGGCTCTATGATAATGTTCATGTTTGTTTTGGAGTTCCTTTTTTGATAACTTCAAGAATTTATATTACTATAAAAATATAGTTTTTAATACCCTTTAATTTCTCCCAACCCTTATGGTTTGTATATGGAAATTATAATGAAAAACAAAAATATGTAAAGTAAGTGAGGAATTTCCGATGTTTAATCTTACCACCAAAGAGATTGTATTAATATCGTATGGTGCATACTTAATATTATTATCGCTCGTGACGTTTATCGCATATTACATAGATAAACAAAAGGCAAAGAATGGTGCTTATCGCACTGAAGAAAAGACACTTTTACTCTTATCGTTTTTTGGTGGAACGTTTGGGGGATATCCTGCAATGCTCATCTTTAGACACAAGACAAAGGGAGAACACTGGTATTTTACCTTTGTTAATGTGATAGCTATCTTGCTACATGTCGGTGTTTTAGTGGCAATCTATTTCTTTGCTAACTAGGGTAGATAGCTGCGTGTTTTTTATTATATAAAACAGCTTATTTATTTCTACGAAAAGGTAGCCTATAAAAAAATATTTAACTTTTATTAAAAATAACTTTATAATTTTTGTATCAAAAAAGGAGAAAATCATAATGACATTTGATAAGTGGTTTGAAAAGCAAGACAGAATTGTTAAGATCATTCTCTTGATCATCCCATTCGTTGGATGGCTTGTTGAAATCCTCGTTAGAATTTCTGCAGTCTTAAGAAAATCAAGCACAACAAATCTTCTTGGTCTTATCTTATTCATCGTTCTCGGTGGATTATGGATTCCAACTTTAATCGATTTGATTTACTTCATCGTTAAAGACACATTCTTATTCTACGAATAATCAACCAAGTTGAAAAACAATAAGGCTCCTTCGGGAGTCTTTTTGTTTAACTTTTTTAAGAAATTTTTTAAAAAAATCACAAAACCTCCCTCTTTATATATATGTAGGGAGTTTTTTAATTCTCTACACTCGGTTGCACTTACCAAGTAGGTGTAATTAAATTGTTCTTTTCGTGGTTTCTTTCATTTTAATTGCACTGAAAAGTGTTACCGAAAAGTGAAAGGAGGTCTAGATATGAATGATATATTCATGATTCTAGTGATGCTATGTATACTAGTGTACGTAATAAAAAATACCCCATCTAACAAAGATAGATAGGGATAACTTCTTCTACTTATAGTAAACCACAACTAGGTATAAAAATCAAGGTAGGTGACTACAACAAATCTTCCTTGTGTGGCAATGCGATAATTGCGCCTTTTCTAGTGACAGTAATAGAGCTACATTTAGAGGCGAATTCCATCGCTTCTTTGATATTAGCGCCAATCGTCATCTTATTTACTAAGGCTCCTAGATATGAATCTCCAGCTGCAACAGTGTCAATAGCCTCGACTTTATGAGGAGCAACTTTAATTGTCTCTTGTTTATTAACAAGAATAGAACCTTTTTCTCCTAAAGTAGCAATGATATTCTTTGCTCCTTTATCTAACATGATATTTGCCCCTTTAATAACATCAGTTTCTCCGCTTAATGCTTCAAGTTCATGTTCGTTAGGAACTAGATAATCAATATATTGATAAATAGAGTCATCAACCTTTTTAATTGGGGCTGGATTAACAACAACTAGCATTCCCTTTTCTTTTGCCTTTTTAATCGTATATTCGATAGTAGGAATTGGAGACTCAAATTGAGTGAGTAAAATATCTCCTTTTCTAAAGAGATCTTCATTCTTCTCAATATCTTCAATTAATAAGTCATTATTTGATCCTTGGATGATGAGAATTCTATTTTCAGCGTTACTTTCTTCTAGAATGATAAAGGCCACTCCAGTTGGCTTTTCACTATCTTTGATACGATAGTTTAATCCGTTCTCTTTTAGGAATTTCTTTACAGCGTCCCCATTAGCGTCTTTTCCGACCGCTCCAATAAGAGAGACTTCAGAACCCAAAAACAACGCTGCACAGGCCTGATTTGCCCCTTTACCACCGATATTTTGGAAATAGCTATCAGCAATAGTGGTTGTTCCAGCGTGAGGTAACTCTTTAGTAAAGATAGTGTTATCAATTGCGATGCTTCCGACAACAACGATTTTTTTATTATTCACTAGTTGCATCTCCTTAAATATTCATAAATGTTTTTCCAATATCTATCAACATCTACTTTAGTAGCGACTTTGACATTATATGGTTTCCTTTTGCTGCACACTGTTTTACCTGCGAGTTCGGCATTTGATGTATCGATAGTGACATTCATATCTTCAAAAGTAAATGTATCTTCATCAATGAGACTGATAATGGTGGCAGGATCGTGTAATGGCCCAGCCTCTAGACCAAAGAAGTTTTTTTGGTTATCGTTAAAGACTTTCATTAACTTAACGAATAAATCACTTCCACGAGTGTGAATTTTTTCTGCTTCTTCAACAACTTTATCAGTAACTAATATTTGGCGAGTGACATTAAGTCCAAGCATTCTTAAAGGTACTCCACAGTTAAAACAAATATCCGCTGCTTCTGGATCAACAAGAATATTAAATTCGGCGTGCTTAGTGATATTGCCATCAGTAATACTTCCACCCATTATGACGATTTCTTTAATGTGTTTAGTGATTTCTGGACATTTTTGTATCGCTAAAGCAAGATTAGTCATTGGTCCAGTTGTGACCATTGTGACATCTTTGTTATTAAGTAGAGTGTCAATTATTAATTGATATCCTTCTCTAGAATCATATTTTTCTTCATAAGTTGGGAAAATATATCCATCAAGTCCACTTTCTCCATGTATTTCTGGGCAAGTGACTATCTTTCTTTTAAGAGGAGTAGAACTTCCTCTTGCTAAAGGAATGTCTTTTTTATTGAAGAAATTTAATAAATTAAGAGCGTTCTTGCTGGTTTTATCGATAGTTTGATTTCCTGCAGCAGTAGTGACTGCAAGAAGATTAATGTCTTCTGAATAACATGAAAGTAATAGGGCAATCGCATCGTCATGTCCTGGATCACAATCAAAAATGATATTAAATTTAGCCATCAGCTATATTTTATATTTTTTGTTATAGATTTTTAACAAATTCTCAATAAGAGAGAGTCTAGTTAGTAAACCAACTCCTCCAGGGACTGGAGTTTGAAGTTTCACTGGTAAATTAGGAACAGCGTCTCCATGGAGGCCTGTTTCATCTCGAGAAATGCCAACATCAACAATGATGGCGCTTTCTTTATATTTATAATTTTCGTTGAGGAAGAATTGTCTTCCAATAGCAATAACAATGATATCAGCGTGAGCAATATAGAAGGCCATATCATCTTTAGATGTTTTAGAATGCACAACAGTGACATTGCAGTTTTCTTTTAAAAGAAGTTTCGCCATTGGTTTACCAACGATATTGCTTCTTCCAATCACTAAAGCATTAAGACCTTGCATAGCAATATTTTCAGCGTGTAAATAATCGATGATACCTTGTGGGGTACATGGATTAAGTTCGCTTAATGGATGAAATCCATCAACATCTTTTTTAGGAGAAACTGCAAGTTTAATCTTTTCTTCGTTAATTTGCTTTGGAAGTGGCATTTGAACGATAAAAGCATCAACTTCATCATCGTTATTTAAATCATCGATGAGACTTAATAAAGTCTCTTCAGTAGTGTCGATTGGGAGTTTAATTAATTCTCCGTTAATTCCAAGCTCTGCACAGTCTTTGAGTTTGCCTTTAACATAAGCGTTACTAGCTTGATCTTCATTGATTTGGACAATAACTAAATGAGGTTTAATTTTTAAACCTTCGACATAATTTTTTATTTCTATTTTGCGAGATGCAATATATTCCTTAATTGTCATCTTTCTTAATAACCTTGATATCGACGCTTTGTCCTTCGAAATGACGGAGTTTGACGCCGGCAAGTTCTAACATTTTTCTACTTGCGATGAAAATAGTTTGGTCAGCGTATTTATCATTAAGATAAACGATTTCTTTGATACCGGTTTGAATGACTGCTTTAGCGCATTCATTGCATGGGAATAAAGTCACATAAAGAGTTGCTCCTTTAAGAGTTCCTCCCATTTGGGTATTTAAGATGGCGTTAAATTCGGCGTGGCAGACATATAAATATTTAGAATCTAAGCCTTCTCCTCTATTCCAGGAGAGCTTTTCTTCATCAATTTGACGTGGCATGCCATTATAGCCAATAGAAATAACTTTGTTATCTG
>DFJP01000108.1 GCA_002373085.1 Caryophanales bacterium UBA3668
TGTAATTCTTACAGCAATAGCAATCGCACTCAGGATCTAAAGGAGTGAAATCTTCCTTATATTTAGCGTCTCTAATATTAACTCTACCTGTATGAGTCATTAAGGCACCATGTCTAGCAAGTCGAGTTGGTAAAACACAGTCAAACATATCAATTCCACGTGCAATACCTCCAAGGAGGTAATCTAAAGAACCAACGCCCATTAAGTAACGTGGTTTATCTTGTGGAAGATATTTAACTGCATAGTCAATCATTCTAAAACATACTTCTTTTGGTTCGCCAATAGAGGTTCCGCCAATTGAGTATCCTGGGAAATCCAGTTTAGAAAGCTCTTCAGCACACATCCTACGCAAATCTTCGTAATCTCCACCTTGGACAATGCCAAAGAGCGCTTGGTCTTCTCTTTTATGAGCGTCCTTACCTCTTTTTGCCCATCTTAAAGTTCTTTCTGTGGATCTTTTTGTGTATTCATAACTTGATGGATATGGAATACATTCATCAAAAGACATAATAATGTCTGCGCCTAATTTCTCTTGAATATCGATTGCGACTTCAGGAGAAAAGAAGAGTTTATCACCATTAAGGTGATTCTTAAAATGAACACCCTCTTCGGTGATTTTACGGTTTTCCGCAAGTGAAAAGACTTGGAATCCACCAGAGTCAGTAAGAATTGGTCCATCCCAATTCATAAACTTGTGTAATCCGCCTGCTTTAGCAACTAAGTCTGCGCCTGGTCTAATTGATAAGTGATAAGTATTAGCTAAAATCACTCCTGCTCCCATTTGATGGAGTTCTTCAGGAGAAAGAGATTTAACGGTTGCTAAAGTACCAACAGGCATAAACATTGGAACTTCACAATCTCCATGTGGAGTATGCAAGATTCCATATCTAGCGCCTGTCTTCTTGTCTATATGTTTGATTTCTAGGTAGAAATCCTTCATATTATTCGTTTTCGTCTCCAACTAATAATAAGATGCCAGAAACCATGCTAACAAAGATTAAGTTACAGACTTTAAATCCAACTGAAATTGGCTCGTTATTCTTAATCTTGTCATTTAATGACACGGTCATTGGAATCATCCACGCGAGTGGAATAATTGCAGAAGCACAAACAACACAAGCGATAATGTTAAATACAAAAGCAACAGTCATAAGTGTGCTGTCACGTTTTTTAGTTTTTGTTTCTGAGTAAACTGGTTCGACTTCCACTTTTGGTTCGTCATAATCCACTTTTGCACCACATTTTGGGCAAAATGCATCATTATCACGGAGTTCAGCTCCGCATGTAGAACAATATTTCATATTTGTTCCTCCTATAAATTTATTAATTCAGAGATATCAATTACATGTACCTCGTTTTGAAATCTTCTCTCAATTGTATTAGTAACAACAATATCGTCTAGAGGAGATTCAATTAGCTTTTTAACACTGTTATGAGAGAATACACCATGAGATGCTCCTGCCATAACAGATTTAGCTCCGCTCTTAATTAAGAGGTCGACAGCGGAAACTATTGTACCACCAGTATCGATAATATCATCGATAATTATGCAAATTTTATTTTTGACTTCTTCAACGTTAACTTGTAAATGTTCTGCTAAATTAGGTTTTGGACGGTACTTGATTAAGATAACTTTCTTACTTCCTTTAAGTTCATTAACTAATAAGTCAGCGCGAGTGTTGCTACCATGATCTGGAGAAACAACAACGACATCTTTTAAATCAATGTTATGCTTTTGGAAATAATCGAGATAATAGTCTTTAAATAACTTTGTAGTTGGTAAACTTTCAAATGGAGTTTTGAAAAAGTTTAGGATATCACTATGATGGATATCGAAGGTTAATATTTTGTCTACTTCTGCAGTGTCCAATATTTTGGCCACAACTTCGCAAGATACAGGTTCATTAACCCAAGAAACTCTTTCTTGCCTTGAATATCCAAAATATGGAATATAGAGTTTGATCGACTTTGCCCCGCCTCTTTTTATTGAGTCAATGAGGAGTAATAATTCAAACAAAACTTCATGTGCGTTTTTCGCAGTAGATTCAATAATCACAACATCCTTATTTTTCACATCACTTAATGATTTAACAAGGACTTCTCCATCCGCAAATCTATCAACAGAAATAGAACCTAGTTCCGCCCCATATTTTGCTGCGACTTTTTTAGCGACTTCTTGATTAGATTGTAAAGAAAAAATAATGTAGTTACTCATTGCTTATTTGTAGTATTTGCAAGTCATTAAGACAATTGCTTTATTTGTCGAAAAATCATCTTTTACACGAGATTTATCATAAAAAATGCCTTTTTCGCTTAAGAATTTTGCTAATTCCTTAGTATTGAACCAAAGTCTAAGATAACGATCTACAAGGTCCTTTTCTTTCTTATAAAGGATGACCATTGGATAGATATAAATGAGTTTACCATTTCTAATCATCCATTTATCTGGTTCATAGTTTAAAGTCATATGATTGACCTTAGCAAAATAGGCGTTACGGAAAAGGTCTTCATAAAGAGATTCTTCAAGATCATTTTTAGAAAGATAATCACTCACAAGTTCGCCTTCAACACACTCACTAACAACGTATCCATTTTTTTCATCAATATAGAATAGTTTTGGAACACTAACCCCTGAAGTTGAAAGTTTTCTCATCGCGTACGTAAGCTCTTCTCCTTCTTGTGATTTAGGAGTGAATTTTCTCACAAAATACTTCTTGCCTTTTCTTTCTAATAAGAAAGAATCTTCTGATAAAGTATCAGTTATAACAAACTCTCTATGTTTAATTTTTATCGTTTCCATCGTTAATTATTATACTTTAATTTTTAAATTAAGTATATAAGATTGGGTTTTAGACATAATTATTAGTGTACGAAATATGATAAATGTAGGTTGCTTTAATCAACCATAATTTATTTTGAGATACATTTTGAAAATGTATTTGTGTTATACTTTTTTTATGAAACTTTACGAGAGCTCTGAAGACTACTTAGAAACCATTTTAATTCTCAAAGAAAGAAGCGGAAATGTCCACGCGATTGACATTGCTAGAGAGATGGGTTTTTCTAAACCAAGCGTGTCTATTGCTATCCACAAATTAGAAGATAATGGCTACCTCACAATTACAGAAGACGGCAATATTCTTTTAACTGAATCTGGAAGCGAGATTGCAAATAAGATTTATGATCGTCACCTCACTATTTCTAAGGCCCTTACTATGTTAGGAGTCAATGAAGAACAATCTTTAGTGGATGCATGTAAAATCGAACACGATATTTCAGAAGAGACTTTCGCAAAATTAAAAGAATTTGTAAAGAAACATGAACAATAACTTACTTAGATTTATTAACTACGTCAAAATTGACACTCAATCAAACGATACAACTGGCACTACACCAAGTACTGAAAAGCAAAAAGACCTTGGTCTTTTACTTGTTCACGAATTATTAGAACTTGGTTTAAATGACGCTCATATGGATGAGTTTGGTAATGTTTACGGTCATTTACCGGGCAAAGGTTCAAGAATTGGACTTAACGCCCACATGGACACTGCACTCGAAGTCACAGGCGCAGGCGTAAGACCACATTTAATTAAGGAATACGCAGGCGGAAAGATTAAACTCGCTAACGGATTATCAATGGATCCAAAAGAGTTCCCAATCTTAAATAAACATATTGGACACGATTTAGTGGTTACTGATGGTAACACCTTATTAGGTGCTGATGATAAATCAGGTATCGCCATCATTATGAATGTCTTGCAATACTATCATGATCATCCAGAGGAAAAGCATAGCACTATCTGTGTGTGCTTTACTGTTGATGAAGAAATTGGTGAAGGACCACTACATTTCAATTATCGTAAGATGAACGCTAAATACGCTTATACAATCGATGGATCAGATATTGATAAAATCGAATGTGAAAACTTTAATGCCTATGGAGCAACTGTCACATTTAAAGGTGTATCCATTCACCCAGGAGAAGGAAAAGGCAAACTTATTAATGCTTTAAATCTCGCAAGCGAATTCGTTGCCCTTCTTCCAAAAGAAACGCCATATGATTCAGAAGGCAAACAAGGTTTCTATCATTTAACTGGTATTGAAGGAAATTCTGAAGTTGCAACCTTAACAATGATTCTTAGAGACTTCAAAGATAAGGGTATTGAGAAGAGAATTGAAACAGTAAAAGAAGCAGTTAATAAGGTTAATAAACTCTATCCAACCGCCGAAGTGACCGTTTCATTCAAAAAACAATACGAAAATATGAAGAAGTTTGTTGATAAAAAGCCTATGGCTATTAGAAGAGCAAAAGAGGCTTTAAAAAAGAACGGAATCGAGCCATCTCTTGGTGCAATTAGAGGCGGAACTGACGGAGCGACGTTTTCTAAATTTGGCTTGATTACGCCTAATCTTGGTACCGGAAGTTACAACCATCACGGCCGATTTGAGTTCCTTGATGTACAAGAATTCGAAAAGATGATTTGTGTGGTAATTGACTTAGTCAAGTAATTCAAATTTTTGTCTCGATAAACATATATTTAAAACAAAATAAAGTATAAATATTAATAATTTGGACAGTGTCTAAACTTATGCAAATATTTATATTTTTTTGTTGCCAAAGGTTCAATATTAAATTAGTATTTATCCACTCTCATTTTTACAGAGAATAACGACATTATAATATTTTCAAATACATTTAGATGAACGCTACAGCATTAAGGGGGATTTTTTATGCTCAGCATCAGAAAAAGAGACGGTGCTCTTGAAGAGTTCGATCTCACAAAAGTATCAAAAGCCATTGAAAAGGCTTTTATGGCGGAACACAAATTCTATAACGATGACATCATCAACATGTTATCTCTTAGAGTTACCGCAACAATGAATTCAAAAATTCGTAACGATATTATTGATATTGAAGATGTTCAAGATTCAGTAGAAGTTACTTTAATCCAAGCAGGATATGTTGATGTTGCTAGAAGCTACATGCTCTATCGTAAAGCTAGAGCTAATTTAAGAGAGCAAAAAGCAACAGATTTAGACTATAAGAAAACAGTCGATAACTACCTCAAGATTAATGACTGGAGAGTTAAAGAAAACTCCACAGTTACTTACTCTGTTGGTGGACTTATTTTATCAAACAGCGGAGCTGTTACTGCTAACTATTGGTTAAGTGAAGTCTATGATCAAGAAATCAGCGCAGCACACAAAAACGCTGATATCCATATTCACGACTTATCCATGTTAACCGGTTACTGTGCTGGTTGGTCACTCAAACAATTAATCCAAGAAGGTTTAGGTGGTGTCGTTGGTAAGATTACATCTGCTCCAGCAAATCACTTATCTACCTTATGTAACCAAATGGTCAACTTCTTAGGCATTATGCAAAACGAGTGGGCAGGTGCGCAGGCGTTCTCCTCTTTTGATACATATTTAGCACCATTCGTTAAGAAAGATAACCTTTCCTATAAAGAAGTTAAACAATGTATCCAATCCTTCATTTATGGTGTTAATACACCATCTAGATGGGGAACACAAGCACCATTCACTAACGTTACTTTAGACTGGGTCGTTCCAAACGATATGGCGGAACTTAACGCCATCGTCGGTGGAAAAGAATGCGACTTCAAATACAAAGACTGTGTTAAAGAAATGGCCATGGTCAACAAAGCCTTCATCGAAGTCATGATTGAAGGTGACGCTAACGGTAGAGGATTCCAATATCCAATCCCAACTTATTCCATTACTAGAACATTTGACTGGTCTGAAACAGAAAACAATAAACTCTTATTTGAAATGACCGCTAAATATGGCACACCATATTTCTCTAACTACATTAACTCCGATATGGAACCAAGTGATG
>DFJP01000096.1 GCA_002373085.1 Caryophanales bacterium UBA3668
CTTTCAAGGTCAGCACCACAGATATAAAGAAGAATAGTATAGCTTCCATCATCAACAACACTATCTGCAACTGTAATAGCACAGCTAGCTTTAATAGATGATTTTGCTTTTAAAGAAGCAGTTACGATAGCAGTTTGGCCTGCTGTAGCAGTTTTGCTAATAGTAACTTTTCCGTTAGCGTCAACTGAAGCAACACTTGTATTACTTGAAGCCCAACTGACTTCTTTATATTGAATCGCATAGCGAGGTAATAAACTAACAGTTAATGTTTTGCTTCCACCTGGAGCGATTGATAATTCATTTTTGCTTAATTCAATTGAAGTAGGTGTGGTTGGAGTAGAGCTCTCAGCAGTAACCTTAATTGAATGGATGTATAAAGTATTTGTTACGCAGTTAACTGTGAATTTGATATTGCCATCAAATGATGTAGATCCAGTTTTGCTAATGGTCGCACTTCTAGGAGTTGCTCCTCCGCTTTTTGTAAGAGTTGCAGTACCAAAAGAGTTATTACCAATAGTAACTGAAATATTTCCAGAGCCACTAGTTGTGGTTGTTGAGTATTTAAATTCAATAGAACTAACATTTGTGTAAGTAAAAGAAGAAGTAGCACCTGCTCCGTTAGAAGTGTTATTTACTCCAACTGCATGTTTAAGGGAGTTATATGTAAATCCATCTAAATCAGAGACCCAGCCACTATTGCTGGTTTCCCAAGAAGAGCTGGTAAAAGATTCTTCATTACCTGAAGGACCAATAATCGTGCCTCCTCCACTAATGTTAATATTAATACAACTTGATAAGGACAAGGTCGCGAGAAGGATTAATGCTTTACTTAAATGTTTCATTTAAATTACTCCTTTCGTCATTGAGATATTATAGTATCCACTATTTGAAAAATAATTGCAACAACTTTTTGTTCACAAAAAAACCGCATTGTTTACAAGCGGTCCTTTATATTAGTTGTCGGTTAAATTCTCTTTTTGTTTTTGATGAAATAAGTAAGCACAACACCACTAGAGATAATTAATATTGCACCAATCAAATAAAACATTGATAAATTCTCTTCTATATCAAAAGTGTTCTTATTACTTGCTAAAAGATTACTATTATTGATTGATTCTCCATTTGCTCTAGCCCAAGCATTTAATCTTGCCCACTCTGATGAATAAGCACTATTAGTGGATAAAATAACTCTTTGATGATTGTTTAATAAGTTAAATGCTTCTTTAGCGGTTGCATAGTAATGATGTTCATTATCTTTACAATATCCAAGGTTTTGGGTGTAATCCATGTGCAGATATCTGGTGATAAACGTTTCTATTCCAACACAGTCTTCGCCTCTACCAATATCAACACTAGTTGATCCTGAATATAGAGTGACAAGTTCAATATTTGCTCTTTTCTTGTTTGCGGTTGTTTCAATCTTTACAGAAGAGACAGGATTAGCAAAGCTAACTTCATAATTTGAATATGAAGATGTAATCGTTTTAGACGTCCCGCCAATTTTAAGAGATACACCGGTATCACTTCCATATGACTTAGCCTTAACCACTACTTTATTAATACTTGTAGAAGAGTATTTCACAGTAACATATCCAGTATTGCTACCAGAGCCTAATCGAATGCTGTTATTTTCAATTGTTGTGTATCCACCAGTTTCTACGGTTACTCCAGAACTTAATACTTGCTTATTTGTTGAATAATTAACAGTACCAATAACTGATTCAGTGCTTTCTCCTTCCATTACTGTTCGATATGAGTTAACAACTATCTCATAAGTTACTGACTTACTAACACCATTTTCGGTATAGGTAACAGTAATAGTTTTTACGCCTCTAGTAGACATGTTAGGAGACGAAATACTTGTAGGAAGTACGTTATTTTGGCTTCCATCGTCATAATGAGCAATGCAATTTCCGGTAAATGAAAATGCCTTATTTACTTCATATAAAGTAGTCTGTCCATTTAAGGAAATTGAAGTTAATTTCTTTTGAACAACAGGAGCAGTTACTTCAATCATTAATTCAATAGAAACATTAGGATTTTCCACTGATGTAAGAGTTAAAATCTCTGATCCTTCTTTTAAAGCAGTGATCCTTCCGTTTTCAAAAGAAATGGTTCCATCATCCATATAAAGTTCATAGTCTACTTCAGTAGAATATGTTCCAGTTCCATTAACGGTCCACTCTAAATCAAAAGTATCTCCAACTTCTAGACTAATAGAATCACCACTAACATTATCAAGTGTAATATCAGTTACTCCATCGCTATAGCTTTCTAAACCAAGGAATCTATCAACATTAAGTCTTCCGTGTCCTGCCCAACTTGGATTGCCAGGAATAGAATCACAAGAACTATATAAAGCCTCTTCTACTTCACTAACAGTTGCGCTTGGATATTTTTGCCTATATAAGGCAATTGCGCCAGCCACTAAAGGAGAAGAGAAAGATGTGCCTTGAGTCTTCTTATAAGAATTAGAGGCACCCTTATCAGCGACATAAACTGTTCCAGGCGCTACTAAATCAATTCCATAAGTATTAGAGTAATCTGCTTTAGAGGTTGTACTTGATTCCGCTAAAGAACCAACTGAAATAACATGGTTATTACTAGCAGGATAAGATGGTTCACTAGTGTTATAGTTTCCAGCAGCAGCCACTAAAACAATGTCATTGTTATAACATCTATTTAAATAATAAGTTAATATTGTTGAACAATTTGTAGATGCACCCATTGTGTAGCCATTATAAGTAACCTCATGTTCATAAGATTGGAAAGACATATTAATGACTTTTACACCTTTAGAGATGCAATCTTCTAACGCTAATTGGGTGGCACCAAATTCATATCCGTTTTTGGCATTAGTAACTTTATAAATATATAAATCAACATTAGGGGCAATACCTGCTCCACCAACACCGTTTATTAAGCTTGCTGCACAAGCCGCAACATTAGTGCCGTGTCCTAAAGAGTCATCTAATTTGCTTTGATGTCCTGAAGAATATTGGTAAATGGTCCAACGCGAATTGTCGTAATCATATCCATAATATTTAGAGTAGCCATTAATAACACTTACTCCATTATTAGTGAAGTCTTCATGGTTATAATTAAGGCCGCTATCAATGATAGCAAGCTTAACTGATTCACCTCGATATGAAGTAGGAGCAAGCTTGAAATTCATACATGAAAAAGAATAACTATTTTGAGAATTATAGTTTGGCTCACTAGTGATATTTCTATCATAACTTGCTGCATAAGCGACTAGTCCAGGAGCGGCTATCTTGTTATCTTCTTTTAAATCAATTAAAAAAGGACTGATAGCAAGTGTCATCCCAAAAATAGATAATAATGTAAATGCCTTAATTCTTTTCATTTGCCTCATATATATTAGTAAAATATTTTTTAAGTATCAAGATTATATCTTGGGACAAGAAAAAGCTGCACCTTTAGAGATGCAGCCTTATCTTATTTAAGTTTTTCTTTATATTTTGCTAATTCTTCAGAATTTGCTAAGACCCAGTGACCTGGAGTAATCTCTGTAAGTTTTGGTGCTTCTTTAGAATAATCATGTTCTTTAGAAGGAATATAGAGATATCTAGTTCTGGTTTTCTCAGAAAGTGGATCTGGTTTTGGAATAGCAGATAATAAAGCGTGGGTATATGGGTGAAGTGGATGGGCAAATAATTCATCACTACTTGCGAGTTCAACAATCTCACCATAATACATAACTGCAATTCTATCGCAGAAATACTTAACGACTGATAAGTCGTGAGCGATAAAGAGGATTGTTAATCCCATCTCTTCTTTTAAGTCATTAAGTAAGTTAATGATTTGGGCTCTAATAGAGACGTCAAGAGCGGAAATAGGTTCATCACAAATCAAGAATTGTGGATTCATGATTAACGCTCTAGCGATACCAATACGTTGACGTTGTCCACCAGAGAATTCGTGTGGGTAACGTGAAGCGTATTCTGGAAGAAGTCCAACCTTAACAAGAACTTCTTTAACTTTTTGAGAATTCTTATAACGGTTATATTGTCCTTGAATGTGAAGACCTTCTTGAATGATGTCTTCAACAGTCATACGTGGATCTAGAGAATCAACTGGATCTTGGAAGATCATTTGCATCTTGCTCATGAGTTTATGATCAACATGTTTGTTATCATATTTAATTTGAGCAATCGCTTCGATTTGTTCTCTTTCGACTTTGTCGATGTTATCTCTAATCGCATCTCTTTCAGAAGCGTATTTTGTTCGAATTTCTTCGATTTGTTTTTTTACTTCTTCACTTGGTTCGACTTTCTTAGAAGCTTTGAATTCCGCTTTTAATGTCTTGAGTTCTTCGTTTAATTTTTCAAGTTTAACTCTACGAACTTCAGCCTCAGAAGAATATTCGCGATTGATTTCTTCAATCTTGTCAGCCTTTTCGTTTTCATCATCAATATTGGATTCGTATTGTTTCATACGGTCCTTATATTCTGATTTAAGAGTGAGCATTTCTTGCTCAATCTTGCTGACTTCTGAATTGATTTCTTCAATCTTTGCAACTAAACCGGTGGTGTCCATTAATTTATTAACTTCATCTTTTTCTAATTTACGAAGTTCTTGAATCTTTTTACGACCACGGATTTTCGTCCATTTGATTTCTTTTTCGTTCCATCTGCTACCTGCAGAAGTTCTTCTACCTTCAAAATATACGGAACCAGAAGTAATGTTATAAAGTCTAATTAAGCTACGGCCAGTTGTGGTTTTACCACATCCTGATTCACCAACTAAGCCAAAACATTCTCCTTTTTTGATGTCGAAGGAAACATCGTGAACCGCTTTTGTTTTAAAAGCGCTTCTACCATGTCCGAATTTAAAGAATTGTTTTAAGTGACGGACTGAAAGTTCAATTCCATCATCCACTAATTCTTGTCTAAAAGAAGGTTTTCTAGGTTTGAATCTCGCTTGAATGCGATACACTAATGATTTAATCATTGACCTTGCCTCCTTTCGCTGCTTTTAAAGAATTTTCAATACGTGTCTTAACGATTTTTGGCATCTCCACTTTTGGTGCTCTTGGATCAAGTAACCAAGTAGCAGCGTAGTGAGTGTCACTAATCTTAAATAGAGGTGGCTCTTTCTTAAAGTCGATAGCCATCGCATATTTAGAACGTAATGCGAATGCATCTCCAACAGGAGGATAAATCATATTTGGTGGAGTACCAGGAATAGCCTCGAGTTTTTCTTTGGAGTTGATATCTGGGATAGAAGATAATAAGGCCCAGGTATATGGATGTCTTGGGTCATAGAAGATATCATCTTCAGTACCATATTCAACAATCTTACCCGCATACATAACTGCGACTCTATCGGCCATGTTAGCAACAACACCTAAGTCGTGGGTAATAAAGATACAGGAGATATTTCTCTCTCTTTTTAATCTATTGATTAATTCAAGAATTTGAGCTTGGATAGTAACGTCTAACGCAGTTGTTGGTTCATCACAAATAAGAATATCTGGATCAGCGGTTAAGGCAATTGCAATAACAATTCTTTGTCTCATACCACCAGAGAATTCAAATGGATATTGATTATATCTCTTTTCTGGATTAGAAATACCAACTTCTGACATAATCTTTAACGCTCTTGCTTTAGCTTCAGCTTTAGTGATTTTAATTGAAGAAACATATCTACTCTTTTCTTCTGCTAAGAGTTTCTTGCATTCTTCAGGATTATCAGCGTGTTCGGCTTTAATCTTTTCACAATTTGCTAAATATTCTTTCTTTAATTCGTTAGCGTATTTCTTAACTTCCACTTTTGCTTCTTTGCTCTTAATAGTAAAAGCAGCTTTAGTTTCTTTAATAACTGGAAGATATTTTTCTTTTAACGCTTTTCTTGAATCGGTGTTAGAAGCATCAACTTCCGCAATAAGAGCAGTATATTTGTCTTTAATAGCGTTAATCTTATTAGGAATCTCTGCTCTAATAGCAGCGATTTCTTCATTAATTACTGCTTTATCTTTAGCGTTTTGTTCTTTTAAAGCAGCAAGATTTTCATCCATCTTGGCTTTAATTGCTTCTTTACGAGTGTTAATTTCATTAACACGGACTTCGTCCTTGTTTTCGCCCATAGCGAGAAGTTCTTCATCTAATGCTTTAATCTCTTCTTTAGCGGTTTCTTTAACATGTAAAACTTTACCGTTATATTCAAGAGATAAAGTATAGAATTTACCGCTACGAGTCATATATGGCTCGTTTCTTGCGGATTCGATTTCTTTTTTCTTTTCACTCTTAAGGAATTTGATTCTTTCCTTACGATTGTTAAGCGCCATCTTATACTCTGTTTGAGCGTTCTTATAGGCGACGAGTTCAGTAGCAACTAAATCTTCATATTTCTTCTTTAATCTAGAAGAATTGATGAGCATTGCTTCTGTAATTTGTTTTCCAATTCTAACAATTGGGTTTAAGGAAGAAAGAGGATCTTGGAAAATCATTCCAATCTTATGTCCTCTAATGCGGTGGAATTCATCTTCACTAACTTTGGTGAGGTCTTCACCTTCATACATGATTGATCCACCCATAATACGACCATTCGCGGATAAAATGCCCATAATGGTCTTACTAGTAACGGATTTACCACTACCAGATTCACCAACGATACATAAAGTTTCACCTTTATATAAGTCGAAGGAAACTCCTCTAACAGCTTGGACATAACCGTGGTCAGTGGAGAAGTTGACTCGAAGGTCTTTAACAGACAAAACAATTTCTTTATTTTCCATTATTGGTCTTCTCCTTTCAAGCTTGGGTTAATCGCATCACGTAAACCATTGCCGAATAAGTTAAATGAAATCATCACTAAGGCAATGACCGCGGCTGGGAATAATAATAAGTATGGATAGGTAAGTAACTCAACTTGGTTATTGGAAAGAATAACACCAAGAGAGCTCATTCCTTTGAAGCCAAGTCCTAAATAAGAAATAGTAGCTTCAGAGAAGATAACACTTGGAA
>DFJP01000090.1 GCA_002373085.1 Caryophanales bacterium UBA3668
CTTTCTCAGTTAATGGAGTTGCTGCTTTACACACAGAAATCTTAAAGAATATTACCTTTAAAGAGTTCTACCATTACATGCCAGAAAAATTTAATAACAAGACTAATGGAGTTACCCATCGTAGATGGTTAGTTAATTCCAATCCTCGTTTAGCTAAATTGATTTCTAGCAAGATTGGTGAAGGCTGGATTACTCATATGGATAAGATTAAAGGATTTGAGAAATTCCAAAATGATCCAAAAGTTTTAAAAGAACTTCAAGACATCAAACTTGAGAATAAAAAGAAACTCGCTAAATACATTAAAGAGCATAACGGAATTGATGTTGATGTGAATTCCATCTTCGATGTTCAAATTAAGCGTCTACACGCCTATAAACGTCAATTGATGAATGTCTTCCATATCATCTATCTCTATCAAAGAATGAAGTCTGATCCAAACTTCAGAATCTATCCTCATACATATATCTTTGGCGCCAAAGCTGCACCTAGCTATGTGTACGCGAAAAAGATTATTGAATTAATCTTAGCGGTTGCTGAAGTAGTGAATAATGACCCAGATGTCTCACCATTCTTAAAAGTCGTATTTATTGAAAATTACGGGGTTTCTTTAGCGGAATTAATCATTCCTGCTGCAGATATTTCTGAACAAATTTCTACTGCTGGTAAAGAAGCTAGTGGTACTTCAAATATGAAGTTTATGATGAATGGTGCAATTACCTTAGGCACGATGGATGGTGCGAATATTGAAATCGTTAATAACGCTGGAGAAGAAAATGCGATTATCTTTGGCTTAAGAGCTAATGAAGTTGAAGAAATGGTTAATAATGGTTCCTATTCTCCTTGGGATATGTATAACAATGATTATCGTATCAAAGCGATTATGGATTCCTTATTTGACGGAGAATGGACAAATTACCGTAGAGATAAATTCAGAATGATCTTTGATGAAATCTTTAATGGCAATGACCAATACTTCATCTTAAAAGATTTACCAAGTTATATCGAAGCGCAAGAAAAGGCTGCTACTTTATATCAAGATAAAGATAAGTGGGCAAAGATGTGCTTAATGAATATCGCTAATAGTGGTTACTTCTCAAGTGATAGAACAATCGAAGAATACGTTAGAGATATTTGGAAATTGGAGAAAATTTGCTAATGCTTTGTGATTTAACCGACTTATATGTCAAACAAAGAGAATTAGATGAAGAGATCGCAAGAAATCATAATGTTACTTACGAATCCACAAGAAACAAAAGAACATTATCTCTACTTGTTGAATTAGGAGAATTCGCTAACTCGACTAGAACTTTCAAATATTGGTCAAATAAAGGACCAGAAAGTAAAGAAAGAGTGTTAGATGAATTCGCGGATGGTCTTCACTTCCTATTATCGCTAGGAATTGATCAAGGATTTATCGTTAACACAATCGAAGTTGAAGACGATGAAACTAACTTAACAGACA
Organism: Caryophanales bacterium UBA3668; assembly: GCA_002373085.1. The sequence goes on from DFJP01000090.1 coordinate 1,464, forward strand.
ATCTATTAAGAACTTACGAATTAACCTCTATTTTCTACTTAGATAAGACTTTAAACAACTATTTAGCCTTAGCAATTTCCTACTTAAGAGCCTTATTTAAATTAGGTTATAGCTGGGAAGAAGCAAGAGACGCCTATTACAAGAAACTCCAAGAAAACCATAATAGGCAAGAGAATAATTATTAATTTGATTATTAATAAAAAATTCGATTTAAACTTTAAAAAAATAAAATTTAGAAGGGATTTAACTTGCCGAAACCCTTCTTTTTTTGCGATAATAAATACATGGAGTATAAAGTAGGCGATAGAATAATACATTCAAGAGAAGGATTATCTACAATTACGAGTGAGACCTCTATTGGCGGAAACGATTATTTTGTTGTCGTTAGCGATAAAGGTGACCGCGAAAACATTTACGTCCTCAAATCTAGAACTGAAAACATTATTCGCCCAATTATGACTGTTGAAGAATCAATGGCCATTATCAACTACATGAAATCAGTGGAAGCAGAATTCATCTCCAACACAAAACAAAGAAGAGACCAATATCGTAAACGTCTCCTCTCTGGTAATGTTTACGATCTTGCTTATTTAGCAAGACAATTATATTTCTTCAATTTCTATAACGCGAATGGCCAAACAGTAAAATTAGGTCCAACGGACTTACAAATGCTAAAAGATGCGGAAAGTATCTTATTTGATGAACTTGCCATCTCCTTCAATGTTGATCGAGAAGAGATGGAAAAGAAAATAATTGAATTAATGAAGTAAATTTATAAGCTCACTGATGGAATCGATAATTGGTGAGCTTTTTGTTAACTCTAAAAGGAAGTCTTTACTTCTATATCCATAGCTCACTAAAACACAATCTAATCCAGAATTAGTGGCGGTTTCATAATCGACATTTGTGTCGCCGATATATAAAGCATCCTCTTCTTTAAAATGTAATTCGTTTAAAACTTTTTCTACTAAATCACTATATGGTTTTGGTCGGAGTTCAGGAATTGTTCCTTGAATTGTCGCAAATAAACCTGGGAGATAGTAGGTAACTAACTTTTTTGCACCTTCATCAAATTTATTAGAGACAACCGCTAAAGTGTAGCCTTCATTTTTTAATGTAGTTAATGTTTCTTTAATTCCTTTGTAAGGGAAAGAATTCTCAAAATAGTGGACTTTGTAATAGTCTTTAAAGATTGATAAACAAAGTGGGTAATCTTTATTTTCTATTCCATTTGGAATACTTCTTTCAATTAGTTTAGCCACTCCGTTACCAATATCTCTTCTAGTTTGATCAATGGTTCTTAAAGGATAACCGAATTTAGCGAGTGCATAGTTAGTTGCGGTATTGAGGTCTTTAAGGGTATTTATGAGAGTGCCATCTAGGTCAAATATTAATAGTGATTTTTTCATAACGACTTTATTTTACTCTTTTTTAAGGAAATGCCAATCATATATGATTAGACATTTCATCATTTCGCTTATATAATTTATATTCAAATGGGTAAATATAGATTTACATTCACTAATATTCTCTTTTGGGTCGGAGCAATTGCTTCTATACTCATTTTTGAGAACATCACATTCTTTGATAAGCCTGATATTAATGGATTCATGTCATTAGGTATGCAAGATACTTATTTCTTTATGCTTTTTGCTCTTGCATCCTTATCTTATCTTGCTCTTATCATTTATGAAACTATATTTAACAAAGTTAAAGCAAATCTATTAGTCCTTATTCCATGTGTCTTTCTTTTAGGTGCAGGAATAACAGGTATTATCCTATTTGATGGAATGGAATTCGCTAACGGGGCAGAAGCAATCGTTATTGATGGGTGGCAAAAAGTTAAACACATCATGTCATTTATCTTATTTGTTTTCACCATCTATTCCACGATATTCTATTTCTCCAAAAATCATCCTTCTATAAGAAGACTTAGATATCTATTTGTTGTCGTTATCCTTGCGGTCTACTTCTTTATCATCTATTCACTTGTCACTGAAATTGATAAATATGAGACAATCGCTAATGCGGATATTGATAGCACACCAGGAAACTTAAATATTAAGTCCCTCTTCTTAAATCCAAACATGTTTGCAGTCTTTATCCTTATGGGTATTTGTGCTTGTATTGGACTTAACTATTTTAAAAAGAACGCTTTCTCGTTTATTTCTATTGTTGGATTTACCATCATTCAAGTATTCGTTTGTTCTTTAACTTGCATCCTTATCACCTTAACCGTGATTTTGATTTATTTCATATTTGAAATCATTCTTAGTTTTAAGAAAAACAAAAATAGACCGATTCCTTATATCACTTTATTCATCATGCTTGCTGGATATACATCAGTCATTATCTTATTCTGCTTAGCTCAATCATTTAATGTTCCAAAAATTTCAGGATTCTGTAGATTCTTATATCGTGAGATATCTCAAAGTAACTATTCTAGTTTCTCTAACCGTATTGAGTTATGGAATAACGCTTTATATGCGAGTAACCAAAATATCTTCACCTTGTTATTTGGATATGGATTTAGAAATTCCGAATATATTGTCGGTGGACTTATGAACACTCCTGATCATCGTATCAGCTGTCATAATGGATATTTACAACTCCTCCTCAACTTTGGAGTAGTGGGATTAGCATGTTTTGCTCTATTTATTGATGTTTATATTTATTGTCTTATTCGTTTACTTAGAAGACATACTAGATTTACTTTATGCTTCTCCGTTATTGGATTAGCCTATTTTGCTTTAGGTGCGACTGAATCATTTATTCCATTTGCGCCTAGCGCTCAAGGTATCTTAATTGGAGCATTATTCTTCTTACCAGTTGTGAATAAATACACTCACCTTAGACACCAAGAAGTTGGTAATTCTGTTTTAGAAGATCATTCAACCCCTGTCTTATTAGAACCACACTTAATGGCTAGATTAGTTTCTAGAGCGTTACTCTCATTTATGGGATTAGCAGCGACATTCTTATTCTTTGAAGAATTTAGAAACGACACTCATATTTTCTATGCGATTATTAACTCTTTAGTCATTCTAGGAATTTTATTCCTTTCATATCCATATCTATGCGCTTTATGGTGTAAGACTAAGAGCTTATACAAGTTTATTTTCCATAACTTCTTATTTGTTATTCTTTTAGCAGCCACTGCTGGAGGATATGCTTACCTTGTGTTCGCACAAGGAATTAATGTTCCACAAAATATGTTATGGATTGCACCTATTGCCTTTGTCCTTTTGATTTGTATTGAGTTAATTATTTACACTGTTCTATTTAAGGGAAACTTTAGCTTATATGCGAATACCTTCGTTGCTTTTAAAACCTCATTAGGTTCTTTAATCTTCTTAGGTTTATATTTTGTTGCCGTTAACTTAGTGAAAGATTATTTAATTCTTTCACATATTACATATATTTGTTTAGGAGTAGGAGCCTTATTAGTGTTCTATATTTTCTCCTTTATTACTCCATTTAAAGACTTATTTGATATTGTCAGTTATTCTGATGAATTTGACGCCAACCTCATGAAGATTGATGTGACAAGAGATCGTTTGGAGGAACTTTATGAAATCTAGTGGAATTAAAATTATTGCCCAAAACAAAAAAGCGGCCTTCAATTACTTTTTAAGCGACTTCACGGAATGTGGTATTGAACTCAAAGGAACAGAGATCAAATCCTTACGTGTTAATGGAGCGACTATTGGTGATTCTTATATTGTTATTAGAAACGGTAACGCTGAAATCATTAATATGTACATTAAACCTTATGAACAAGGTAATCTTTTTAATCATGACCCATTAAGAAGTAGAAGACTTCTTTTACATAAAAAAGAAATCAAATGGTTTGAAATCAAAATGAAACAAGGTGGTTTCACTGTTGTCCCAACTAAGATTTATCTTAGAGGTGGGAAAGCAAAAGTGGAGATTGCTTTAGCAAAAGGCAAGAAACTCTATGATAAAAGAGAAACCATTAAAGAAAGAGATATCAAACGTGATATGGATAAAGGAGCAGACTATTAATGCCTATTAGTGACACTATATATTCTTTTGAATATAACGATGATAGTAGAGATAATCTTGATTCTTTTCTAAAGAAAGTTTCTTTTAAATATGATGTTCCTTCAATCCACGTAGCAGGGACTAACGGCAAGAGCACTGTTTCTAAGATGCTTCAAAACGTCTATAAAGCTCAAGGATATAAAGTTGGACTATTTATCTCATCTCACTACAAAAGAAATATAGAAGAGATGATTTATATTAATGATGAGCATATCTCTTCTAATGAATTAGAAGATATCTATAACGAATATCAAAAGCTATTTAAGAAATTTGATTTATCTCCTTTTGATATTATTGTCTTTATTGCTTTAACTTATTTCCAAAGGAAAGGCGTCTCTTTAGCGGTTATAGAAACCGGTATTGGAGGAGAATATGATTCTACGAATATCTTTACCCCAATCTTATCGGCTATCACTAATGTCTCAATTGATCACACTGATATATTAGGTGTTTCTCTATCTGAAATTGCTCGTCATAAGGCTGGCATTATTTATAATGAAGTACCTACTTTAATTGGAGATATTGATGGTGACGCTTTAGATGTCATCGTTGAAGTGTCTAGAAAAAAGAATTCAAAAGTTACAAGAATTGGAACATATCATAACTTAGTGAATAGTCCTAATGGATTAAGTTTTGAATATAAAACATATCACAATCTATTTATTCCGAATAAATCAAAGACCAATGTATCTAATGCTTGCCTAGTAGTGGATGCGATTGATTTATTAAAAGATAGTTTTGATGTCTCTGAAGACTCAATTAATAAAGGCCTAAATAGTCCATTATTACCTGCTAGATTTGAGATCGTTGAAAAAGACAACATCACTTATGTCATTGATAGTGCGCATAACGTTGAGGCTATTCATAAATTTAGAGAAGATGTTGATTCACTAAGATTAGACAAAGAAACATTTGTGATATTCGCAACAGTCAGGGATAAAAACATTACTGTTATGCTTCCTGAAATAGGCTTATTAGGCAAGGTTTATATTACTACCTTTAAAAATATGCATGCGCGTGAAGAAAGCGACTATTTCCTCTTCTTAGATGAGTATGAATTTAGACAAGATTATCACTCCTTAATTAGTGAATTAAAAGAGACTCATCCAGGGTGTGCAATTATCATTACTGGCTCAAGTGTCTTTGCCTCAACTATCTCTGAAGAAATTAGAAACGGAAATATTTAAACTACAAATCATCATTACTAAAACGACGTAATCATTAAGAGTATAATTGAATTATGAAGATGAAAAAATTACCTATCTTACTTCTATTATCATTAGGGATGTTTATTGCCCCAGTTGCTACTTCTTTTGTTAATGGCTCAAGTAATACATATGTTGCCGCTCACGCTGATAGTGATGCAGCGAATGCATTTTTAACTAGATTTAATGAAATTAGAGAAGAACAACATAACTCTGGAAAAGGCATTTGCGATACCACAAAAGACCAATATAATGAACTTATTGCGCTTTATTCAGCCTTATCTCAAGATGAAAAAGAAGAAGTTAACGCAATTATAGACACATATGATCCTGATTACACAATCGGGGAAGAGATGAAAGAAATTGTTAGATTATATTTCTCTCCTCAATCAATAAGTGAAGCTCCTAAACCAAAATTAGATCAAAAAACAACTATTATTATTGCTTCTGTAGTCTCGATTGTGGGAATGTCTGCAATCTCTGTTCTCTTTATTTTAAGGAACAATAAATTCATTGAATAGTTAACCTATATTCACACTAAACAGATAAAAAATCACTATACGATTAGAATTGTATAGTTTTTTTATTTTGTGTATTTACATGAAAAGTGAATGGTGGTAGAGTGATTACGCTGAAAATTACATAGGGAGGTCACAAATGAGAGAAAAAGTTCTTTTGATTTGCTCGGAATGCCTATCTAGAAACTATGTGACAACAGTGAGTAAAGACAGTAGCAAAAAACTAGAGTTAATGAAGTATTGCAAGCACTGCAACAAACAAACTCTTCATAAAGCTAGTAAGTAGTGGAGGAAATAACCATGGGATTAAAGAAATTTGCAACTGGTGTTATTAAGGAAGGCAAACGTGTTCGTTGGCCAAAAAGAGAAGTCCTTATTCCATCAATTATCGTCGTCATTATTATTGCCGGAATAACTGGCTTACTTCTATTTGGTGAAGACGTTGCTGGTAGAAGATTAATTGAAATTTTATCGGATGCCTTTAAAGGTGCCTAGTTAGGAGAAAAACAATGGTAGATAATAGCAAGACCGCATTCAGTGATACTAATACTGATATTGGTGAAGAAAACCAAGAACGCGGTGAACAAAAATTAGGTGAAAAAGCGTGGTATGTTGTTTCAACATATTCTACACACGAAAGAAAAGCCGCTTATAACTTACAAAAACGTGTTGAATCAATGGGATTAGATGACCTTATTTTCCGTATCGTCGTCGTTGAACAAGAAGTTCCAGTGATGAAAGATGGTTTACCAACTGGTAAAAC
>DFJP01000048.1 GCA_002373085.1 Caryophanales bacterium UBA3668
TTTTCTTTGCCAATTTCTTTAGCAATTTCAATTTGCCAATCACATAATTTCTTAATGGCTTCATGACCAAACATTAAAGCATCAAGCATTTCTTCTTCTGGGACTTGATCTGCACCAGCTTCCACCATGTTAATAGCGTCTTTTGTACCAGCAACAGTAACTTTAATATCAGATTTCTCCCATTCTGCAACGGTTGGGTTGATGATGAATTTGCCGTTAACTCTTCCTACATAAACTCCGGCGATAGGACCATCAAATGGAATATCACTGATACCGAGTGCTAAGGAAGAACCGAGCATAGCGGTCATTTCTGGTGTACAGTCTAAGTCAACTGACATAACTGTGTTAACGATTTGGACTTCATTACGGAATCCTTCAGAGAACATTGGTCTAATAGGACGGTCAATTAATCTTGCGGTTAAGGTTGCGTGTTCTCCAGCACGACCTTCTCTTCTGAGGAATGATCCTGGAATCTTACCAACTGCGTATTGTTTTTCTTCGTAACCAACTGTTAGTGGGAAGAAATCGCCTTCTTTTGGTAAGTCAGAAGCACATGCGGTGGAAAGAACTACTGTTTCGTTTAATCTCACTAAGACAGCGCCATCAGCTTGTTTTGCGATTTCGCCTGCCTCAACAACGAACTTCTTTCCTTCGAATTCTAATTCGAATACTTTTTTCATTTCTTTTTTCTTCTTTCTAAATAACATAACGGTTGTATATTACCATATCGGTAAAAAAAATAACACTTTTATTTATAAAAGCATTATTTAGTTTCTTCGTCTTTATTTATTTGTGGACTATCAGTCTTTTTTTCTTGGTTTTTATATTCAACAAAAAAGGAGCGAATCTTCACTCCTTAATGTTTCATCAATGCCTCGATTATTTTCTAATGCCGAGAGAGACGATGAGTCTTAAGTAACCATCACGGTCTGTTCTAGCAAGATAATCAAGTAAGCTTCTACGTTGACCAACGAGAATCATTAAGCCTCTTTTACTAGCGGCGTCTTTGTGATTCTTTTTTAAGTGTTCGGTTAACGCTTTGATTTGTTCGGTAAGAAGAGCGACTTGGACTTCAATAGAGCCTGTGTCTTTTTCGTTCTTGCCATATTGCTTGACGATTTCTGCTTTTCTTTCTTTTGAAAGTGCCATCTTCAAGTTCCTCCTATTTCTTTCTTAACTTAAGCCCGGGGTGTTCGTTGAGGATTCGAAGACCCTAGAAATAAGTCGCGATTATTAATATATATGAAAAATATATTATTTCAAAGTATTTTTTGCGTATTCGCTATCTTTAGTTAATTGTTCACTAAGTTCTTCTAGAGTTCCAAATTTCTTAATATCACGAATATATTCCTTAAATTGGACTTCAATTTCTTTACCGTATAAGTCTCCTTTATAGGAAAGAAGATGAACTTCAATAATTGGATCATTAAGTTCCATGATTGTTGGGTGGGTACTCATAGAAATGATGGCCTTATATTTTGAAGATAAGAGTTTTACATATCCGGTGTACACTCCTATTTTTGGTAAAACATAAGGATAAGTTAATTCTAGATTAGCGGTTGGGAAGCCAAGTTTCTCTCCATTATGTGCTCCTTCAATAACTAAACCAGTCACTTGATATGGTCGATTGAGTTCGGTTTCCACTAGTTTCATATTTCCACTTGCGATATGTTCTCTAATGAGACGAGAAGAGACTTTTTCTCCGTTGAGTTCCACTAAGTTAGAGACATAGACATTAAACTCTTTTTCAAGATCAATTGCGTTACCTTCTCCGCCTTTGCCAAAGTGATAATCTTCTCCAATATAAATCCTTTTTGGATTTATTTTTTTAAGAATTTTCTCAATAAACTCTTCTTTTGTTAAGTCTAAAAGAAGCTTAGACATTCTTAAAATATAAAGGTATTTGACTCCTAGATTTTGTAAGACATTGGCCTTATCAAATAGGCTTGTAATATAAGAATATTTAATGGTTTTTCCAAGGATAAAAGAAGGAGAAATATCAAAAGTCATGACTGCGGTGTCTCCACTTTCCACTGCCTTTTTTATCATCTCTTGGTGGCCGATATGAACCCCATCAAAAAAGCCGAGAACAAGGTTGATATTATTATTCTCTACGATGTTTAATTCTTTAATATCAATGTCGATAATTTTCACTAGAATAAACCTCTAACAAATTCTAATTTTTGATGTTCGTTTCTTCGATAAATCGCAATTGCCTCATTAGACTTATTAGCTACTAATATTGTATTCTCTTCTGTATTTATTTCTAAATAAGGAATTTTCCCGTTTTTGATATCTTCGATTTTGTCTTCGTCAAAAGTTACGACTTTGATGAATCTTGATAAGATTTCATAAGTGGAATACGCTTTTGCTTTTTTATTCATTACATCTTCTAATGAAGATGATTCATTAATATCAAAAGGAGATACACCCACTCTTTGAAGAGCCTCTAAATAGCCAATTGTTTCTAACTTTTTAGCGATGTCACTCCCAAGTGTTCTAATATAAGTTCCTTTGGAAACCTTGCAATAAATAGTAAGAAGTCCACTATTTTCGTCATAAGACAATAATTTGATGTCATAAACATGTATCTTTCGAGATACTCGATCAACTTCAATTCCTTTATGAGCAAGCTCATATAAACGCTTTCCGTTTACTCTAATTGCGCTCGTCATCGGAGGGATTTGTTCTCCTTCTCCTTTAAAGGAATTTAAGACTTCTTTAATTTCTTCTATCGTATATTCACGAACATTATCTTCTTTAATAACTACGCCTGTATTATCTAATGTATCTGTTTCTTTTCCTAGCTTAATTGTCGCGATATATTCTTTAATTGATTCATCAAAAAACGTTACTGCTTTCGTGCATTTTCCGCACGCTACAATAAGTAAACCACTAGCAAAAGGATCAAGAGTCCCAACATGTCCTACTTTCTTTTCTTTATAAGCAAAAGAAACCATGTTAGATACTTTTCTACTTGTCAGTCCAATTGGTTTATCAATTAAGAATATTCCGTCCATATAACACAAAAAGGAGATATATATCTCCTTATTTTTTTAATAATTCTGCAATTCTCTCTTCTTTTTTATAGCCTTCATCTAAGACAAAACGAATTTCAGGAACTCTTCTAGTATCAAGTTTAGTAGCGAGTTCACTACGGATAAATCCTTTTGCCTTATTTAAAACTTCTAAAGAAGGAGCAATATCTTCATCTTTGAAGAAAGAGACATATACTGTTGCATATGAGAAGTCTTTAGAGACTTTAACTTCTGGGATTGAAACAAATCCAAGATGTGGGTCTTTGACTTGAAATTGAATGATTTCAGCAATGTTCTTTCTAATGATGGTTGCGATTCTTTCTTGCTTATTAGCCATTATTCGCCCTCCACCATTTCATATCCTTCAATGATGTCGTTTTCTTTAATATCGTTAAAGTTTTCAACAAGCATTCCACATTCATATCCGGCTTTAACTTCTTTAACTTGGTCTTTTTCTCTTTGTAAAGAAGCTAGTTTTCCAGTAAAGACAACAACTCCATCACGGAGAATTCTCACTAAGGAATTAGATTTGATATATCCATCAGTAACCATGCAGCCAGCGATTGTGCCAACTTTGGACACTTTAAAAAGTTTACGAATCTCAGCTTGTCCAGTAACTTTTTCAACGAGTTCTTTCTTAAGCATACCTTTCATCGCTGCTTGAATTTCTTCAATTAAAGCGTAGATGATGTTATGTAATCTAATTTCAACTTTTTCTTCTTCCGCTTTTGCTCTAGTTTTTGCGTCAGGTCTAACGTTAAAGCCATATACAATCGCGTGAGATGCACTTGCTAAAAGGATATCACCTTCAGTAATTGCACCACTGGTAGCACGAATAACATTAATTTTAATGTTATCAGTGTTAAGTTTTTCTAAGGAACTCTTCACTGCTTCAGCAGAACCGGTTGAGTCTGCTTTAATGATGACGTTAATTTTTTGAACATCACCGTTTTTTGCCATATTGAACAAATCATCAAGGCTAGCAGCGCTTGTTTTGTTCTTTTCTCTAGCTTCTTTAAGTTGTTTACGTTTTAAAGCGATAGCACGTGCTTCACTTTCTTCTGCGAACGCCATAAAGTGATCGCCAGCTTCAGGAACTTCCGCTAAACCGATAACAGAGACTGGGGTACTTGGAGTAGCAACTTGAAGAACTTTCTTAAATTCATTAGTCATTCTACGAGCTTTACCGTAAGATGTACCGACTACTAAGTAGTCTCCTTCTTTTAAGGTACCATTTTGAATAAGCAATGTAGCCTTTGGACCTTCATTCTTATCAAGTTTAGCTTCAAGAACTGTACCTAAAGCATAACGGTCTGGGTTTGCTTTAAGTTCGGCCATTTCACTAACTAAAAGGATTGCTTCAAGAAGTCCATCAATATTGATTTTCTTCTTAGCAGAAATCTCAACCATGATATTATCTCCACCGAATTCTTCAGCGACGATTTCATGGGCCATGAGTTCGGTTTTAACTCTAGAAGGATCGGCACCTGGTTTATCAATTTTATTGATAGCAACAATAATTGGGACATCAGCACTCTTAGCGTGGTCGATGGCTTCAATTGTTTGAGGCATAACTCCATCGTCAGCCGCTACCACTAATACGACAATATCAGTGACAGAAGCACCTCTACTTCTCATTGCAGTAAAGGCTTCGTGACCAGGAGTGTCAATAAAGGTAATTTTTTGACCTTTAATTTCTTTTTGATAAGCACCAA
>DFJP01000061.1:0-10370 GCA_002373085.1 Caryophanales bacterium UBA3668
ATCATTCAATTCCAAGAAAAACCTAAAAACCCAATCTCTAATTTAGCGAGTATGGGCGTCTATGTATTCACATGGAAAACATTAAAAGAATATCTTATTAAAGATGCTAAAGATGAAAATAGTGATCATGACTTTGGTAAGAATATTATTCCAAATATGCTTAATGATAAGAAAAAACTTAAAGCTTATCGTTTCAAAGGATATTGGAGAGATGTTGGAACACTTGCTTCATTGCATGAAGCCAACATGGATGTCGCTTTAGATAAGTTAGAACTTAATCTATATGATGAAGATCGCACAAACCGTGTCTACACGGAAGATGTCTATAGCGTTCCTCAATACGTTGGTAAAAAAGGAAAAATTACTAGAAGTATTGCTAATCAAGGTGCGATTATTCTTGGTAATGTTGACTCTTCAGTTATTTCAACAAAAGTCTTAATTGAAAGCGAGACAGTTGTTACTCGCTGCGTCGTCATGGAAGGCTCAACTATTAAAAGAGGTGCGAAAGTGCATAACGCAATCATCGCCCCAAATAGTGTGATTCCAGAAAATAGCAAAATCAATTTAGGAAACGACAATGTCGTTTTGATTGATACCGCAAATAAATAGGAGGACAAGAAAATGAGTAAAGTTATTGGAATTTGTAATTTACATAACGAACCAAATATTGGCGAATTAACAAACTCTCGTCCTCTTGCAGTTGTTTCCTTTTTAGGAAGATATGGCATTATTGATTTTGCTTTATCTAACTTCACCAATTCTCACATTGATAAGATTTATGTTTTAGTGAGAAGAGGTATTGTCGGATTAAGAAGACATATCGGCAGTGATTCTATTTGGACAAGAAACACAAAATTAGGACATGTTGAACTCTTATTAAATGAAAAAGGTTTATCAAATCAACCATTCAACACTGATATTAATAATATTAAGAATGGTCTTGATATCGATAACCTCGATTTTGATTATGCAGTTATCGCTCCAACCCATATGCTTTCTAGCATGGACTATCGACCAATCATTGAAGCTCACGAAAAGAGTGGCGCTCAAGTGACTGCGGTTTATAAACATACCTCAGAAGCAAATAAGGAATATTTAGGATGCGATAAATATAAATTTAACGCTGATGGAACTATTTCCTCGGTGAAGAGAAACATCGGAAGAACTGATGAAGCTGATATTTCTTTAAGCACATTTATTATTAATAAAAGAACACTTAGAAAGATCCTTAATGATTCTTCCAAGATTTCTCAACTATACACAATTCAAGACATGCTTAACTTCTATATTGATGAAGATACAATCAAAGTTCATGCCTATGAATTTGGTGGAATGGTGGTTCCAATTCTTACATTAGAAGATTATGTCAATAAATCATTAGGTTTGCTTAATTATCATATAAGAAACCAATTATTCTTACCGGATTGGCCAATCTATACATCAACTCACAATACTCCTCCAGCCTTGTATGGCAAGGACGCTGATGTTTCTAATAGCTTCGTTGCTAATGGAGCTATTATCAAAGGTAAAGTTCAAGACAGTATTATTTCTCGTGAAGTTGTTGTAGAAAAAGGCGCAGAAGTGAAAAACTGTATCATCTTCTCTAAAGCAACTATTGGAAGAGATGTCAAACTCACCAAAGTTGTTGCGGATAAAGGTGTCCAAATTGTTAATACAAAAAAATTAAGTGGCGCAAATGATGACTTTGTCGTCTTACCACTAGGAGCTAAAATTTAATGAAAATCGCAATGGTCTGTTCAGAAGCTAATCCATTTGTAAAAACTGGTGGACTAGCAGATGTTACTTACTCATTAAGTAAAGAAATGGTGAAACTCGGGGAAGAGGTTGTTATCGTTCTTCCTTTATATAACAAAATCAAATCTCAAGGTCTCAATCTTGAATTTGTCACTGTTATCGAGGCTAACTTAAGTTGGAGACATGAAACATCTAATGTCTTCAAATGCACTAAAGATGGCATTACTTACTATTTCTTAGAAAATAGACATTATTTTGAAAGAGATAATATTTATGGATATGACGATGATGGAGAACGCTTTGCGTTTTATACCATTGCAGTCGCTAATTTGTTCCAAAAAATCAAATATCGCCCTGATATTATCCACGCTCATGATTGGCAACCTGGAATGCTTTTCTGTTATATCAGAGAAAACCATTTGGATTTCTATAAGAAAACTAAATTTGTCTTCTCTATTCATAATCCTGCTTTCCAAGGTATTATTGACCGTTATGCTTTAGGAGATTTATACAATCTTCCAGATCACTTATATATCAGTGGTCAAGTTGAATTCGGTGGTCGAGTCTCAACTTTAAAAGCGGCAATTATGTACGCTGATAAGATTACAACTGTTTCTCCTAACCATCGTAGCGAACTTCTTACTCCAGAAGGAAGTATGGGACTTAACAATGTTCTTTGCTTTAGGGAATATGACTTCTGTGGATTCCTTAATGGAATTGACTACGAAGAATTCAATCCAGCTAAAGATGAATATATCGCTAAAGAATATGGCTTAAGAAACTATGTTTCTGGTAAAAAAGAAAACAAACGTGCTCTTCTTAGAAGATTTGAACTTGAAGGAGAAGATGTACCTTTATATTCACTAGTCAGTAGAATCACTTGGCAAAAGGGAATGAATCTTGTCTTCTCCGCTTGCCGTGAATTAGCTCGTCGAGGAGTTAATATTATTCTTCTTGGTAGTGGTGAATATGCTTGTGAACAAGAGATGGAAAAACTCCATCAAGAATTCCCAAATCATATTGGGGTTTATATTGGCTATAACAACGCTCTTGCTCACCAAGTATATGCGGGAAGTGATTTCTTCATGATGCCTTCCTTATTTGAACCATGTGGCTTGGGGCAAATGATTGCCCAAAGATATGGTACTCTTCCAATTGTAAGAAGAACTGGTGGTCTAAAAGACTCAGTTATCAATTATGATGGAGGAAACAAAGATACAAGTAATGGCTTTGGATTTGACGCTTTTAGCGAGTGGGATATGATTCAAACTTGTTTATACGCGTTAGATGTATATAATAATCAACCAGAGACATTTAAATTATTAGTCAAAAATGCTCTTAAAACTGATAACAGTTGGGGTAAGAGCGCTCAACAATATCACGGATTATACAAATCTTTGATTGAGTAACGACATAGAGGTGAAATTATGGGATATGATTACAAAAAAATAGAACCAAAATGGCAAAAGGTTTGGGAAGATAACAAAACATATGCGTGTGACGTGTATGATTTCTCCAAACCAAAATATTACATTCTTGATATGTTTCCTTACCCAAGTGGTCAAGGTTTACACGTCGGACACCCTGAAGGCTATACCGCTAGTGACGTTTTAGCAAGAATGAAAAGAATGCAAGGATTTAACGTCCTTCATCCAATGGGATGGGATTCTTTTGGTTTACCTGCTGAACAATATGCGATGAAAACTAATCAACATCCTTCAATTATCACCGAAAAGAACATCAACAATTTCAGAAGACAAATCAAATCACTTGGTTTCTCTTATGACTGGAATAGAGAGATTGCCACTAGTGACCCAACATATTACAAATGGACACAATGGATCTTTTTAAAACTTTATGATGCAGGATTAGCGTATATCGATTATCGCCCTGTTAATTTCTGTCCAACTTTAGGTACAGTTTTAGCTAATGAAGAAGTAATTGATGGTAAAAGCGAAGTTGGCGGATATCCAGTTATTAGAAAGCCAATGAGACAATGGTTACTTAGAATCACTAAGTACGCGGATAAATTATTGGATGGATTAAATGGTCTTGATTGGCCTATTTCCACTCTTGAAATGCAAAAGAACTGGATTGGTAGATCAACTGGTGCTAAGGTCACCTTTAAGATTAAAGATACCGATTTAAGTTTTGATGTATTTACAACTAGAGTTGATACACTTTATGGCTGTTCTTATTGTGTTTTAGCGCCAGAACATCCATTAGTGAAAGAAATCACCACCAAAGAACAAGCTAAAGATGTTGAAGCCTATCTTAAGATGGTGGAAAGTAAATCTGACTTAGAAAGAACCGAACTTAATAAAGATAAGGCTGGTGTTTTTATTGGTAGATACGCAATTAATCCAATTAACGGAAAAGAAGTTCCAATCTATATTGGAGACTATGTTTTAGCAAGTTATGGTAGTGGCGCTGTTATGGCAGTTCCTGCTCACGATGAAAGAGATTACGCATTTGCTAAAAAATACAATTTACCAATTCATCAAGTCCTTGAAGGCGACATCTCTACTAACGCCTTTACTGGAGATGCTCCACATATCAATAGTGACATTGCTAACGGAATGAATATTAAAGATGCCAAAGAAGCAATCTTAAATAAACTTATCGCTGAAGGCAATGGTGAAAAGCAAGTTAATTATAAATTAAGAGACTGGTTATTCTCCCGTCAAAGGTATTGGGGTGAACCAATCCCAATTATCATCAAAGATGATAAATCACTTGTTCCTCTTTCAACTTATGATCTTCCACTTGTTTTACCAGAGATGGAAGAATATAAGCCAAGTGGCACAGGAGAATCTCCATTAGCAAATGCTAAAGAATGGCTTAAAGTCACCTTAGCGGATGGAAGTTATGGTACTAGAGAAACTAATGTTATGCCTCAATGGGCTGGAAGTTGCTGGTACTATATCCGTTATATTGATCCACATAACGATAAAGAACTTGGCGACAAGAAATTGTTAGATCACTGGTTACCAGTTGATTTATATATCGGTGGAGCTGAACACGCTGTTCTCCACTTGCTTTATGCTCGTTTCTGGCATAAGTTCCTTTATGACCAAGGAATCGTCTCTACACCAGAACCATTTAAAAAATTATTCCACCAAGGAATGATTTTAGGCAGTAATGGTGAAAAGATGTCTAAGAGCCGTGGAAACGTTATTAATCCAGATGATGTTGTCGCTAATTATGGTGCTGATTCTCTTAGATTATATGAAATGTTTATGGGGCCACTTGAAGCCTCTTTACCGTGGAGTGATACAGGCTTAGATGGTGCTAAAAAATATTTAGATAGAGTTTATCGTTTATTCTCCGAAAAAGAATTCTTAGATAAATACACAAATGAAAATGATGGCAAGTTAGATTATATCTATAACTTCTCTATCAAAAAGATTACCCAAGATTTTGAGGCGTTGAAGTTTAATACTGCAATTAGCCAAATGATGGTGTTCACAAATGAACTCTATAAGAGTGAAAAACTATATGTTCCTTATTTAGAAGGATTTATCAAGGTTCTTGCGTGTATTGCACCTCACTTAGGCGAAGAAATTTGGGAAATGTTAGGCCATAAAGAACTCATTGATTTTGAAGCATGGCCAACATATGACGAAAGCAAAATTGTCTTAGACACAATTAAAGTTGCGGTTTCAGTAAATGGAAAACTTCGTGCAACAATCGATGTCAAACCAGATTTATCTGATAAAGAAATGGAAGACATCGCTTTAGCTCAAGAAGCAGTCCAAAGACACACCGAAGGTAAGACAATCAAAAAGGTTATCGTTGTTAAGAACAAGATTGTTAACATTGTTGCAATATGAAAATTGTCATAGATATCGGTAATACAGCATCTAAATTTGGATGCGTCAATAATGGCGTATTTTCCTTTTTAGGTCGTCTATATAACCATGATGTTAACTTAAAAAATATTAAGAATATCTTTAAAGATATTAATGGAGTAGAAGGAGTTTATGTTTCTTCTGTTGCTCCAAAAATATGCAATCTTATTGCTCAAATCTTTAAAGATTTGTATAATCTTGAAGTTCGTCTAGTTTCATCTAGCATGTCTTCTCATGTTCAACTTGCTATTGATAACAAAGATGAACTCGGAACAGATTTATATTGTGACTTAGTAGCAGCTTACGAGGTTAGCGGAGCAAAAACTGCAATTGTCGATTTTGGTACAGCCACTAAAATCTTGTTCATTGATGAGAATGGAAGTTTCTCAAGCTGCGCCATTTTCTTAGGATATGAAAAAAGCAAAAATATCTTAAGTAAATCTACTGAGCTTCTTCCAGATCCTGCTCATCAAAAAATTCTCCCAATTAGTGAATGTCATAATACTGTTGACGTCATTAATTCCAGTGCATATTATTCGCAATTATTCACAATTAATGGAATAATTGATGAGTATGAGAAGGAAGTGGGATATTCTCTTAAGAGAATTTACACTGGTGGAAATGCAAAAGACTTCCTCTCAAACATTAACGAAAATGAATATGACGAGAACCTAGTTCTTAAAGGAATTATGATTCTCATAGAAAGCGTACAAAAATGAAAAAGAAAACTTATTACGACAAGTTAACTCAAAAGTATCAAAAAGATTTAATCAAAAGCTTATCTGAATTTGTCGCTATTGATTCAGTTCACGATGAAAGTACAGTAAGCGAAGAAAATCCTTTTGGTGTCGGTGTTTCTAACGCTCTTAAATATATTGAAAAATTAGCGAGAAACGACGGTTTTGAAGTAACTAACTACGACAATATGGTAGTGGAAATCCTTTTTGGCGAAGGAAAGAAAAACTTAACTATTATGGCTCACGCCGATGTCGTTCCTGCTGGAACAGGATGGCAAGATCCTCCATTTAAGATGGTTGAAAAGAAGGGCATCTTATATGGACGTGGTGTTGCCGATGACAAAGGACCACTTTTAGCGACATATTACGCTATGAAAGCTTTAAAAGAAGCTGGTCAACTAGGTGGATATCAAATTAGATTCCTTGTTGGAGGCAATGAAGAAAGAGGTTCCTTATGTATGGAACATTACTTCAAAACACTTAAAAAGCCTCAACCAACATTAGGTTTCTCTCCAGATAGTGACTTCCCACTTATCTATGCTGAAAAAGGTATTTATACCTTTAATATTCATGGAAAGCTTAATGTACCTGGCTTAATTTCTATTGAAGGCGGAACTGCAAGTAACGCTGTTATTGAAAGATGCGAAGTGAAATTCGAACTCAATACTGAATTCTTAAATTACATTCTTAATAACTACAAGAGAAGTGAAGCAGAAATTCATACTGCTGATGATGTCTCGACTATCATCTTTAAAGGCGTTGCAGCTCATGGCGCTCTTCCTGAACTCGGAGTTAACGCTGGTATGATGGCGATTTCTGCTTTAGCAGATTTCACTAAAGATCCAAAATTAATGCAAATTAAGAAATTATATACACCTTTAGATGGAAGCGGCTATAAATGCGCTGGTACATCTAAAGATATGGGACATAATTCTTCTAACGTTGGACTTATTTCCTATAAAGGTGGAGAATTCTCCTTAACATGCAACTTCCGTTATGTTGATACATGTAATAAAGAAGAACTATTAAGCACCATTAAAGAAGTTAATAAACCATTTGCGGTTAAAGTAGTAGGAGAATCTCCATTACTTTTCTACGCGAAAGATACATTACTCATTTCAACATTATTAAAGTCTTATCGTGATGAGACTGATGATTTAGAAACTGAACCTCTTGCTATTGGAGGAGGAACATACGCTAAAGAAGCAGATAATGTTGTTGCATTTGGTATGCAATTCCCAGGCTGGGAAAGCAATATGCACTCACCAGGAGAATCAACTAAAAAAGAAGATCTCTTTAAAGGTATGAGTGTTTACGCACGCGCTATCGTTGATTTAGGAAATAAACTTAAAGATGAGAACTAAATTCAAAGCGTGGGCTAAGCCGTTTTTAGATGAACATCCTGAGATATCTCTTCCAGTAGAAGAATTATCTTCTTTAAATAATATTTATTTAGAGATTGGCTCAGGCAAAGGTGAATTCTTAATAAAGATGGCAAACAAGTTCCCTGAACTTAGTTTTATCGGAGTTGAAAAGAATGTCACATGCGCTGGAATAACAGCAAAGAAAATGGTGGAAGCGGATGTTAAAAACGCGAAGTTAATTTACGCAGATGCGCAGCAACTTCTCCCAAACTTCAAAGATAGAAGCATTAAGACAATCTTTCTTAACTTCTCTGATCCATGGCCGAAGAAAAGGCATCATAAAAGAAGATTAACAAGTGATTTATTCCTTAAGGAATATCATAGAGTCTTAGCGAAAGGCGGAAGATTAATCTTCAAGACTGATAATTCTGACTTATTTAAAGATTCCTTAGAATATTTTGAAAATTCATCATTTAAATTAATTAGCTATACCGAGAATTATCTTGGTGATGACGAATTTGATACATCAACTGAATACGAAGAATTTTTTAGGAAAGAGGGAACTCCAATTAAGAGAGTTATTTACGAAAAATGATTAAGAACTACGGTATTTTTAACAATCACGAACTCGACAATACTTTGCTAATCAAACTTTCTGATGATGAAGTAACTTCAGTGGTATCACTAAGTAAGCAGATGGAGGTCTTATATCATAACGAAGAGATTACTGCTTATCGCATAAAGAACTTTATCCGATATGCGAAAATCAAATATTCAGGAATTATCTTCCTTCCTGCTGATCCGTTAATCGATGTCATTAATTCGATATTAACCGACCATAAACTTAATCGCCTCGATTACAAAAAAGAAAGCGGTTATATCACTAAACTAAATAAAGGCCATCTCATGGTCTACGCAAAAGAAGGAACATTCTTAAGAGATGGAACTGTCTCTAAAGGAAGGTTCTGCTCATATCATGATTTGTTCATTGAAAATGAAAAAGAAAACGAACTAATCGAAATAACTGAGAATATCCCAGAAAACATTGATTTCTTCAAGATGGAGGTCATCTAATATGCTTGAAATTGAACTTAAAAAACAAGGCAAAATCTCACGCCTTACAAATAAAACATTCCAATTTGAAAAAGAATTAGGAGAAGGCTTTTACGCTGCTAATTACTTTTTAAAAAGTAATAAAATCGTTAAAGAACATGTTCCCAACCATATTGTTACCATGCAATGGTTCCAAAGAAGGGATGACGCTATGCTTTGTGGAATTGATGAAGCAATCGCGGTAATTCATACTTATGCTATTCATCCTGAAGAATTAGTGATTGAAGCGCTTAATGATGGAGATATTATCGATAACATGGAACCAGTTCTTAAAGTTACTGGTAAATACGAAAACTTTGGATTCTTAGAAAGCGTAATTGATGGCATCTTAGCAAGAAGAACTAGCGTTGCCACTAATGTTAGAGAGGTCTTAAAAGTTGCAGGAAATACTCCTGTATTTTCTATGGCAGACCGTCAAGATGATTATCACACTCAAGTTGGTGATGGTTATGCTACTTATGTTGCAGGTATTGACCGCGTTAGCACCGATGCTCAAGGCAAGTGGTGGGGTGGAAAAGGTATGGGAACTATGCCACATGCCTTAATCCAAGTTTGTGGTGGTGATGTTATTAAAGCTGCTCAAATCTATCACGAGACATTCCCAAATGAAAAAGTAACTGCCTTAATTGATTATAATAACGATGTTGTTACTGATTCATTAAAACTTGCTAGAGTTCTTAAAACCAATCTTAATGGAGTTCGTATTGATACTTCTAAGGCATTAATTGATCACTATTTTGATGACAAAGATACATCTGGATTTGATCCTCATGGAGTTTGTAAAGAGCTAGTTTTTGCTCTTAGAGAAGCTTTGGATAAAGAAGGATTTAACTATGTTAAAATCATCGTTTCTTGTTCCTTTAACGCTCAAAAGATTAAAGAGTGGAATGAATTAAAGGTTCCAGTGGATTTATACGGTGTTGGCACTTACTTTGTCAATAACACAACTTGTGGATTTACTGGTGACTTAGTTATGCTTGATGGCAAACCACAAGCAAAAGAAGGCAGAGCAAACTACCCATCTAAGAGACTTAAAAAAGTCCTTTATCCAATTTATTAATATAAAAGGATATAAAAAATAGCCACTGGCTATTTTTTGTTTACCTTAAGGAATACTTTCTTTCCCTTTTTAATCTTGCGAGGCGAAGTGATATCAATCATTTCGTTTGGATTTGTAATCTTTTCTCCATCGACTGAGACACCACCTTGTTCGATAAGTCTTCTTGCTTCGCTTTTAGAAGCGCATAATGTGGACGCTACCAATAAGTCAGTAATAGTGTATTCGCTAAGATCTAATTCACAAGAAGGCATATTTTCATCATTTCCTTCACCAGAGAATAGACTTCTTACAGCTGCTAACACTTTATTAGCCTCTTCTTCGCCGTGAACTAACTTAGTCAATTCATAAGCAAGAATTTCTTTTTTCTCGTTAATTCTGCTATCATCCCAAGATGCAATTTCATTAATTCTATCTAGTGATAGGAATGTTAATAGTTTGAAACATTTGATAACATCTGCATCTTCAATATTTCTCCAATATTGGAAGAATT
>DFJP01000061.1:10408-10793 GCA_002373085.1 Caryophanales bacterium UBA3668
AATATTGGAAGAATTCGAATGGTGTAGTTTTATTTGGATCTAGCCAAACTGCTCCGTTAGCGGTTTTACCCATTTTCTTTCCTTCACTATTAAGGAGAAGGGTGATGGTCATCGCGTAAGCGTCTTTGCCAGTTTTCTTTCTAATTAATTCAGTACCTGCAAGCATATTTGACCATTGATCATCGCCACCGAATTGCATGTTACATCCATAGTGTTGATTTAAGTAATAGAAGTCATAAGCTTGCATAATCATGTAGTTGAATTCTAAGAAGGAGAGACCTTTTTCCATTCTTTGCTTATAGCATTCCGCTCTTAACATATTGTTAACAGAGAAGTGTGGGCCGACATCTCTAAGGAATTCAACATAGTTGAGATTAAGTAACCA
>DFJP01000045.1 GCA_002373085.1 Caryophanales bacterium UBA3668
TTTCATCAACAGCGATACATCTATCCGCATCACCATCGAAGGCAAAACCTAAATCAAGTTTGTTATCTTTAACGAATTTGCAGAACTTCTCAATATGAGTAGATCCAGCATCTAAGTTAATGTTTAATCCATCAGGATTGTTATTAATAACAAATGTTTGTGCTCCTAAAGCATCAAAGACACTTTTAGCAATCATCCAGCTTGCTCCGTTAGCGGTATCTAAACCAATTCTAAGAGACTTCATGGAGTGTTTTGCTAAAGAAATAAGGTAAGCAATATAACGGTTACGACCCGCGCTATAATCGTTGATGCAACCAATGTTGCCTCTTTCGGCAAATGGGAGGTCATCCCCTTCAACTTCGAGTTTTGCTAAATCACCATCGATATAAGCTTCGGCTAAGAAAGCGACTGCGTCTTCAAGTTTTTCACCATTCGCGTTAAGGACTTTAATACCATTATCGTAGAATGGGTTATGTGAAGCAGTAATCATAACTCCGCAATCGAAGCAATCTTGTCTAATGACATAAGCGACGCTTGGTGTGGTTGTGACGTGTAATAAACTTACATCCGCGCCACTAGCAGCGAGTCCTGCCGCCACTGCGTACTCTAACATATAAGATGATCTTCTTGTATCTTTACCGATTACAACTTTTGGTCTATAGCCTGGTTTTTGGGAATTAAATTTTGGATTACCATAGAACCAACCTAAGAAACGACCAATTTTATAAGCGTGGTCACAAGTTAAAACTTTATTAGTTTCTCCTCTAAAACCATCAGTACCAAAGTATTTTGTTTTGATATCTTCACCAATGCTCATTTGAAGTTTCTTGCCACGATGAATAACGATTTTGTCGTTTAATAATTCATCAGCAGAAATCTTAAAGAGTTCACAAATTTCCATTACTTTGTCGATTTGTGGAAGTGAATCACCACTTTCCCATTTGTTAATTGTTTGGCGAGACACTTTTAATAAATTTGCTAGTTTCTCTTGTGAAATGTTATCAACAATTCTTAAATGAGTTATTTTTTCAGCAATTGTCATATTTAATCTCCTGTGTAAATAATGAGTTACACCTCGTAAATAATATCATTGAGTTTGAATATTGCAAACACAAAATTGTAAACTTTTCTTTACATAAGATTTTCAATTATCAAAAATCGTTAATTATATACTAAAGTATATTTTTATTTTTTCACTCAGTTAAAAAAATAACAAAAAAATGCATCTATTTACATGAATACACGCATATTCTACTTTAAGTTAATAATTGTTTACTTATCGATGTAAACTCCAGTAAAAAAGCCCTTGCCGGGCTCTTATTAGATTTTTAAATCCCCTTCTTTAATCCATCCAAGTTTTCTAAATAATAAATCAATGAAGAAGACAAAAATTGCAGGAGCAATAATTTGTAAAACGAATATCCCTACCCAAGCTTGCCATGAACCAACTCCCATCGTGGAAATTGTTCCAATTTGACCAACTAGACCAGCAGTTCCCATTCCAGCAGAACTACCCATACATTCAACCTTGAGTAAGCAAGTAGAAATCGGACCTAAGATTGCTGAAGCAATAATGGTTGGTAACCAAATAATTGGTTTCTTAATAATATTTTTAAATTGAAGCATTGAGGTACCAATTCCAATAGAGATAACCATTCCAACAGGATTATCTTTTCTCGATTGAACCGCAAATCCCACCATTTGAGTAGAACATCCAATAACCGCAGCACCACTAGCAATAATTAAACCTTGATAAGCGGCCGGATCAGCTTCAGCAGGAATTAAGAATACCATCGCTGCAATCGCAGCACTACTAATTGGGGCAGTTAAGGCCATTCCCATAAGGACAGCAACCACTATTCCCATAACAAATGGAACAGCTTTTGTACCTTCGTTAATGAGCCATTGAATGCTATAAGTCACATATACTGTTGCGTATCTAATTCCCATTGAAATGAGTAAACCTGCTATTGCGCCAAATAGAGGAACAATAACAATATCAACAGGTGTTTTCTTTGTGAATACTAATTTTATTAGTATAGCTACTAAAATACATACTAAGTAAATAGTTAATGGATCTCCAATTTTAAGAGAACCAAAGTTATATAATTCTGTGAATTTCGCTTCTGATTCAACAAATGAAGTTGATAAAGAGAAGAACGCTGCTACTTGGCCAACAACTCCTAAAAGAACTACTTTAAGAGGATCAAATTTAAGTGAAAGAGCCACTCCTACTCCAATACCCGCTCCAGTTAAGACTTGGAAGACATAAGCAAGACCAGGTTTAGCGGCGCTACTAGAGAAGAGTCTGGCCATAAAATCACAAAATGGATTTCCTGCTCCATAGGAGAAGAATGTGCCAATCGTGCCTAAGATTGTGCCAATAATTAAAGTGGCAAATAAACCATAGGCTGTACCATTAAGTGTTTTCATAAAGAAGTCGAGTATTTTATTTGGTTGTTTGTTTTCTTGAACGTTTTCCATTTTTATAACCCTATAACAAATGAATATTGTTTCTTTCTAATTTCTTAATTTCTTCTTCATCCCAGGAAGAAACTTGCACTTCTCCAATATGCGCTTTTTGAAGGAGGAACATACATAAACGAGATTGACCAATACCTCCTCCAATAGAAAGAGGAATTTCATCGTTCATTATTGCTTTGCAATAACTATTCTCAAGTTTATCTAGTTCGTGACTTTCTTTTAATTGTTTTACTAATGAATCCTTATTCACTCTAATACCCATGCTAGATAGTTCTAATGCCATATCATAAAGTGGGTAATAAACAAGGATGTCTCCGTTTAATTTCCAATCATCATAATCTGAGGCTCTTGAATCATGAGGCTTTCCATCTTTAAGCTTGTTTCCAATTTGATAAAGGAACACTGCTTTATAGACTCTAGTGATTTCATCTTCTCTTTCTTTTCTAGAGAGATTTGGATATCTCTTTTCAAGTTCTTTAGTGGAGATAAATGATATATCTTTTGGTAAAGAATTATGTAGAGATGGATACTTCTTCTCAACTTGAAGAGAAAGCTTATAAATTAGAGAGTAGATTTGTTTTACGGCCTTTTTAAGGTAGGAATAAGTTCTATCTTTCTCTAATAGAGATCTTTCCCAATCCCATTGGTCAACATAGATTGAGTGAATAAAATCAGTATCTTCGTCTTTTCTAATCGCATTCATGTCAGTGTATAGCCCTTTATAGAGATGGATGTCATATTTAGAAAGGGCCATTCTTTTCCACTTCGCTAAGGAGTGGACGATTTCCACTTCTTGGTTTAAAGAAGGAATTTCGAATTTAATTGGTCTTTCTACTCCACTTAACCCATCATTTAATCCTGATTTTGAATTAACAAATAAAGGGGCACTGACTCTTAGTAAATCAAGCTTGTTAGATAAAGATTTTTCAAATGAATCTTTAACAAACTTAATTGCCTTTTGAGTTTCGTAGACATCGAGTTTGCTCGAATATGTGATTTGGTAAATGTCTTTTCTCGCCATAGTCAATGCAAATTATAAAGGAAACTAACGAGAAATCAAATATCATTTATTTTTTTAAATAATTGTTGGAAAATATGTATATGATGTGGCTCTATATTACATTAGGAGTTATTGGGGGAATTATCATAATTCTCTTTTTTGGATTATTCGTTGTATATCGCGGAACTTTTTATACTCCTTTAAAGGGCCAAAACAACGATTTTGTATTTACAAAGGCTACAGAAAAATATTGTGATATGGAGACAGTTCACATGATGGTCAAACGTATGGTTGAATATCCTCATGAAGATGCTTATATCACTTCATACGATCACTTAAAACTTCACGCAAGAATATATAAAAATAATAGCAATACAGTAGTCATTATGTTCCACGGCTATCGCGGCACTTCTTGTCGAGATTTCTCAGGAGGAGCATATGATATGATTCAACTTGGATATAACGTTATCCTTGTTGACGAAAGAGGTCATAAAGAATCTAAGGGTCACTCCATCACCTTTGGTGTGAAAGAGAAAAAAGATGCGAAAAGTTGGATTGAATACGCGAAAAAGACCTTTGGAGAAGATAAACGCATCGTCTTAGTAGGAATTTCTATGGGTGGGGCAACTGTCTTATTAGTGAGTGACTTACTCAAAGAAGGAGATAAGGTTATCGCTGATTGTCCATACACCACTCCTAAAGAAGTCATTTCTAGTACACTTCAAAATAACTTAAAGATGAATCCAAAAATCTTTTATCCAATCGCTAATTTAGTTTCTATTATTTTTGGACACGCTAATCTAAATAAAGATGACGCTGAAGAACATGTTAAAAATTCAAAAGCAAAAATCATGATAATTCATGGGGAAGAAGATACGTTAGTACCTTATAAGTTTTCTAAAAGAATAGCGGATCTCCATAAAGATAAAGTGAGATATGAGTTATTCCCAAAAGCAGAACATGGCATCTCCTATATGGTAGATAACGCTCGATATAAAAGAATTATTGATGAATTCTTAAATGATAAATAAAAGACACTCTATGAGTGCCTTTTAATTTCTAAATATTTTCAATTTGTTTCCAGTTCTTAACTAGTTTATTAACTCTATCTTTAGCAGCGTTTTCATCAATTTTATTTGATAGATATTCATAGATGATTCTCGCTACTTCTTTAGCGTCTTCTTTAGAGCAGCCTCTCGTAGTAACGGCGGCAAATCCAATTCTAAGACCACTAGTCTCTTTTGGAGATAATTTATCTCCTGGAATCATATTCTTGTTTGTGGTGATTCCAATACCTTCAAGTTTTTGTTGAGCTTCTTTGCCTGTAATTCCAAAAGAATCTAAGGTATTGAGCAAGAATAAGTGATTATCAGTATCGGTTGAAATAGC
Source organism: Caryophanales bacterium UBA3668 (assembly GCA_002373085.1). The sequence continues at coordinate 4,874 of DFJP01000045.1, forward strand.
ACCTAACTCTTTAAGTGTTTCACTACAAACTTTGGTGTTTTCCATTAAAGAGGCAACATAATCTTTAAACGCATCAGTGTTTGCTTCTTTGAAGCACACTGCTTTAGCAGCAATGATGTGTTCAAGTGGTCCACCTTGATAAAATGGGAAGACTGCAGAATTGATTTTCTTAATGAGCTCATCACTATTGGTGAGGATTAATCCACCTCTAGGACCTCTTAAGGTCTTATGAGTAGTACTTGTCACTATATCGGCATATGGAATAGGAGAAATATGTTTTTTAGCCGCTACTAAGCCGGCAATATGAGCCATATCGACCATCATAAGGCAACCAACTTCATCGCAGATTTCTCTAATCTTTTTAAAGTCAATTGTGTATGGATAAGCGCTAAAGCCACTTAAGATAACATCTGGTTTCTCTTTAAGAGCAATTTCTCTAATTGAGTCATAATTGAGTTTTCCGTTCTCATCTAAAGGATAATGGATGAATGTATAGAATTTAGAAGAGAAACTAACAGGAGAACCATGTGTGAGGTGACCTCCATCATTTAAGACAAGTGAAAGGACTTTGCCTCCTTCAGGCATTAAGGCGCGATACGCTGCTGCGTTAGCTTGAGAGCCAGAATGAGGTTGAACATTCGCATATTTACATCCAAAAAGATCACATGCTTCTTTAATAGCGATTCTTTCGATTTCATCGACGAACTCGCATCCTCCGTAATATCTTCTTCCAGGATATCCTTCCGCATATTTATTGGTGAGAATACTTCCACACATCTTTCTCACATCTTTAGATGCATAGTTCTCACTAGCGATAAGTTCAATCCCGTTATTTTGACGGTTTTGTTCTTGTTCAATCAAAAATAAAATATCATTCATTATCTTGTCCCCCACAAAATATTTCTCTTACATTATACGGAAAAGATTATGAATGAATATAGAGGAATTTATTATTTATAAAATGTGAAGAAATATCCACTGATAAGGTCAGGAGTTAAATCACCGCCATGTCTAAGATAATATTGAAGAAGGGCAACATATCCATTGATATATTGATGAACTTTAATATCCATAGGAATATCATTTTTTCCAATTAACTTATGATCAATTAAAGACACCATTAATGGTTTTATTCTTTTTCTTAATTGTTTAAGGAAGATGTTAGAAGCTCCACTATTTAGGATAGGGAGAATGAGTTCTTTATCTTCTAAAAAATGACAAAATGAGTGAGTGATAATATGTTTTAATTCTTCTGGATTTTCTCTAGAAAAGTCATGTTGCTTTTCTTTAGTTAAATGCTTATCAAAGATGTGATTAAAAATATCATCACAAATGTGAGTGAATATTTGATCTTTAGTTTTGAAATAAATATAAAAAGTCGAACGTGATATTCCAGCTTTTTTAATGATTCCACTATTATTGATTTTGTTATAATCGACCTCTTTGATTAACTCTGAGGTAGCCCAATAGATTTTATCTAAGGCGCTTTCTTCACTTTTCTTATATCTCATGTTTTAAGTATACAATTAATCGAACACATTATCCATTTTTTGTTTCTTTTTAAATATGAATGCACACTCAAGTGCGATAACATATGTATGTACAAATGAGTATCAAGAAGAGAAGATTAGTTGTTTTAATCTCGCTACTAGTAACCCTAATAGTGTTTTTTATTGCTTCAATCTTTATTGGTTCTACCAACATTTCTTTTGTTGATGGAGTGAAAGCAATATTTGGCCTAAGCACTAAAACGAACAATATAATTGTTCAAAACATTAGACTTCCTAGGATAATTGCTGCTGTACTAGCAGGTACTGCGTTATCAATCTCTGGAGTTATCATGCAAACAATGTCCAATAACGTTATGGCGTCTCCTTCTACTTTGGGAGTCACTAACGCTTCAGTATTAGGCGCTAATATAGCCATTATCATCATTGGAGGAGGAATGATTGCCTTTAACGGAGGTAACATCGTCATCTCTAATCCATATTTCACTTCTGGAATCGCTTTTGTTTTCGCTCTTATTGGAACCTTTGTGGTTCTTGGCTTATCTAGAATTAGAAAATTTAATAACGCAACAACTGTATTATTAGGCGTTACCTTTGGTACATTCTGCACTGGAGTAACCACTATTATCCAATATTTTGCTAGTGATACGACTTTAGCAACCGCTGTGTATTGGTCATTTGGAGATTTAGGAAGAGCAAACTACACAGATGATTTATTAATCTTTGTTGTTACTGCCGTTTCCATTATCTTCTTCTTAATCTTTTCATATCGCTATAATGCGATGCTTTTAGGAGAAGACACATCTTCAACATTGGGTATTAATCTCAATGTCTTTAGATTCATTTCCTTGCTTTTCGCAAGTATGTTAACCGCAGTTGTTGTTTCCTTAGTAGGTATTATTGGATTTATTGGATTAATCATCCCTCAAGTAATGAGAAAATTAGTGGGCAATGACCACAAGTATTTGATTGTCGGTTCTTCTTTACTAGGATCAGTAGTCCTACTTATTAGTGATATTTTTGCTCGTATATTACTAAATGGTTTCTCTTTACCTGTCGGAGCCATTACCTCTATTTTAGGAGCGCCAATATTTATCCTCATCTTACTTTTAGGAAGGAGAAAGAAAGCATGATTAAGCTAGAAAACATCTCCTTCAGTTACACAAAAAACAAACCAGTTCTTAAGAATATATCTTTAGATATCAATGATGGAGAATGCGTTATTTTACTTGGTCCTAATGGAGTTGGCAAATCGACTTTAATTTCTCTTTTATTAGGGGCAAATAAACCTCAAGAAGGAAATATCTATTTTGATAACACTCCAATTAAACAAATGAAATCTAAAGATAAAGCAGCTCAAATCGCATATATCCCTCAATTAATTGAAGGAACAGATTTAACTGTTTTCGATACAGTTCTATTAGGAAGACTTCCATATTACAAAATATATCCAACTAAAGCTGATATCGATTTAGTGGATTCCTACTTAAATAAATTCAATCTTAGTGATCTTAAAGAAAAACAAACTAATGAAATATCTGGAGGAGAAAGGCAAATCGTCTCTATCGCTAGAGGATTTATTCAAGATAGTAAAACTATCATCTTTGATGAACCTACTAGTAACTTAGATATCTCTACCCAATTAAGAGTGATTAATTTCATAAAAGAAGAAAAGAAAAATAAGAGTTTCTTAATTTCTATGCATGATATTAATCAAGCCTTACAAATCGGAGATAAGTTTGTCTTCTTAAAAGATGGAGAAATCTATAAGATTGTTACCAAAGAAGAGATTAATGAAGAAATTATAAACAATGTTTATAACGTGCATAGCACTATCATAAAAAGAGAAAAAGGAGAATTTATTATTTATGAAAAATAAAAGATTACTTGTTTTAACTTTGCTCCCACTACTAATGACAGGATGTATGAGCCAATCTCCAAGTGGAGAGGATAAAAGAGGAACAGTTATTGAATCTGAAGATGGCTTATCTTTACGAGTAACAGATATGCAAAACCGTTCATTTACAATTAGCAAAGCTAAAAGAGAAAGAGTTATCTGCATTGGTGCTGGTGCTCTTAGATATTATTCATATGTTGGAGATGTCACTAAATTAGTTGGAGTTG
>DFJP01000057.1 GCA_002373085.1 Caryophanales bacterium UBA3668
GTCAATTGTTGTGTGGCATCAACAGCAATACTTGCACTTGCAGGCGAAACAGTGACACCAGTAACAGCAATTGCAGTAACTGTGATATCAACATATGCAGAAACAGATCCACTATTTGCAGCTTCAGCTGTTGCAGTAATTCTTGCATTACCTGCAGCAACACCAGTGATAATACCTTCACTACTTACAGTAGCAACAGAGGTTGCATTTGATGAGAATGTGACATTTTTCACATTTGTGTCGTTTGGTGTGTAACTAACTTCAATTGAAGTCGTTCCTCCAATAGCGACAGATGTTGAACCGGCTTCTAAAGAAATAGAGGTTGGATAAACTGGTTCAACAGCAGTTGTATAATATTTAGCTTTCCATAAAGCGAAACGAGTACTGGCAGAGACAGTAATTTCGGTCTCTTCAGTGATACCAGATAATGTTGTTTCGTGATAATAATCAGATTCGTTTCCGGTTAATGTATAAGCTGTTCCGCTACCAGCGATACCAGAATCAGCTGTTAAACTAAATGATGCTGTACCAAATGTCGCACCAGTTAAACTAATAACTGTACTGCTTCCATTCCAACCAGCAGCATAGAAGGAAAGCCTTGTTGCTCCGGCACCAACCGTGATAGTCATATCGCCAGAAGCTTTGCCTGTTGCGACCTTAACACCTTCGTTGCCATCTACAGTACAACTTAATGCGTTAGTTCCTGGTGTCATTTCAGCATCAAACTCGCTTTGTTGTGGTTTTGCTGTAACTGTAATGTCGATGTAGCCATAAACCGCGCTACCATCAGTGGCTGTCGCAGTAATACGCGCTTCACCTTCGCTAACACCAGTGACTAAACCATTTGTATTAACGGTTGCAATACTCTCATGGTTACTAGACCATGTAACAGTTTGAACGGTCGCGTTGTTTGGCGTAACAGATGCAGTCAATTGAAGTTGAGATTCTTCTTCAACAGTTGCACTTGCACCAGTAACACTAATTCCAGTAACAGGAATAGCATTAACGGTAATCTCAACAACTCCGTAAACGTTAGCATCGGTATTTGAGGTCACTTTAATAGTCCATGTTCCAGCAGTTCCAAACAGAGATGAAATTGAATATGAAACAGAACTTGGATTTAGAAGTGTTAATGTGACACCTTTTGAAGCAAAGTTTTCATATGTAACACCAGTATCGGTTGTTGAATTATTATATGTTAAGTTTGCAGTAATGCCACTTGTATAATCAGAAAGTTTTTGAGCTGTATTAAAGATTGTGTTTGTACTAATGACTTCGATGCTTGTTAATGACACTCGATAGTCAACAGTTAATTGAATTTCTTTTTCGATAAAGCTCTTATACGAAATAATTAAGGTATAAATGCCTTCTGAACCGAAATTAGCAGAAGAATCAATAGTTTGATTTTGGCTATTTTTAATTACATATGAATAACCATTCTCTCCACCTTTACTAAGGTACTCAACGGAGTCACCGGTCTTCTTAGCCCAAACACTTAATGTGCTTTCGTCAAATGTTTGATCATGATAGTACTGCGTTTTTGAAACACTTGCATCAAAACCGATTACGCTCACACCAGGAGTGTTGTATTCAGTGTGCGAACCGCCCGCAATTTCAACTCTACGATAAAGAGCAATTTCTTGTTGGTTTGAATAGCTACTAGATTTGTAGTATCTAAAACGATTCTGATTGCTTGCCTTATTGAATCTTAAATAAGCGCCACCAGAAGAACAGATATCAACATTATCGTCGCTGTCAAAGCTAATTGTGTGTGTATATTCATCCGATTCGCTTGACTTTAAACCATTAGAATTGGATGTCTGACCAATATAGTAGCCAGAGTTTGATTTTATGGTTCCATCTGTTTTACCACTAATTGTAAACACTGCGTTTTCAATTTCCGAGGAACTTTGAATAACGTTGTTTTCAATTGTCACAGAAACATAGTTATCAGTGGCATCTAATGTTGATAAAGATCCGTCAAATGCCTTACTTTCTGTTTCGCAAACAATTAGATATTTTTCGGTTGATGAAACAATTCCATCAGTAACTTTTTCATATTGTACACCGCCAACATCCTGAACCTCATAGCCATATGATTCACTATTAATAATGCATGAGTACGTAATAGTGATTTTTTCAATAACTACAGAGTTTTCAGAAGTATCAAAACAAATGAAATGAGGATTATTTCCTAAATCATATGTGTATCCGGATGTCATAGTTGTTGGAGTGTTCCAATTATTACCACCATAGGCGGTTTTAAACTTAAGTGTTCCGGATCCGGAAAATGTTGCGACAACAGATTGGATAGAACGGATGTCCATCACATTCTTTAATGAACCACCATTATTTAACGTAACGTGTCCAGAAGTCGATGAGGCAACATTTGTATATTCAAAAGTAACGTCATTACCTTTTTTTGTTTTTTGATTATGTTCACCTGCAGAGGTCACTTTATTGGAAGAATCAAGCACAAGTGAATAATCAATGCCACTAGCACGTCCTGGAAGTAACGCCATTGAAAGATTGGAGTTAGTTAGGATAAGTGCTAACGCTAAAATAAGAGCACCGAAAAAAGCTAAACCAGTGTATAGTTTGCCACGGGCATTTTTAAGTAAATTTGTCATAAGAGATTCTTCCGTACCTATAGAGTTTCATTTTCTCTAGCGCGTAAAACCTCTGCGAAGAGAAATAAATATTTTAACCTCCCCCGACCGATTTTCAAAGGTTAATTTATTAATTAACAAAAGTAAGGTTAGCCTTATCTAACTAATTGTTTTGATTCAATCGTATTTA
>DFJP01000109.1 GCA_002373085.1 Caryophanales bacterium UBA3668
TTTTACTATCCGCGCCAGCAAGAAGCGCACGAATATCAATATCATACTCTTCCTTCTGCTGTTCCATAGCTATAAGCCAATGAACACACGCATAGCTCATCTCTCCAATATTAAGTGGATTTAAACCAATTCCCATACAACAAATTGCAGCAAGAAGAGTTCCAAAAGTTGGTCCTTTTTTAGCTTTTTTCTTTTTTACCAACTTTTCACTTCTACGTACCTTTTCCTTCCAACGCTTAATGCGCGGGTCCTCATTCGGATCATCTGGTTCGGGCAGCTTAACTGGAGTGTCACCCATAACTAAACGAATTGTATTTTGAAATTCAAAATAATTTTCTTCAGTAAGTAACTTCGGGTCCTCCAAATCTACATCTGGATCAAGTTCATCCTCACTTTTTCCAATCAGTAACATTTCAATTTCTGGAACTATAGTTACAGGTTCATGAATAAATTTACTAAACCCTTCTTCAATTTTTTGTCGCATCTCTTCTTCTTGATAATAATTCATCAACAAATATTGAAAAGGAGTCGGTACTATATCCATCGCCTCACCATATGCATCTTTAAGTTCTTCTTGCGTCATTGTAAACAATGTCTGATAGATTTTAAAATCTTCATCCCCAATAACATCATTTACAGTGGGCGGATAAACTTTGCAAATACCCTTAAAATCAATGGGGTATCCTAAGAAAACTCTCTCATCAATCATAAGTAGTAATTACAAAGGTCTGTTCGTAGGCACTAATTTCTTCCGTCAAGAAATTTAAAGCAAAATCTCCACCCACCATTTTGCCTAAGCCTTCTATTTTTTTACCTTCAAGTGATTTCTGAATTTCACCCATAATAGCAAACGGGCGCAAATTCGTATCTTTAATAATCCACTGCGTTAAAGGTACAAAACTTTCCACACTTATTACAATATTTCTAAATTCCCCATTTGAAGCCAATCCTTGGCCGCGCGCCACCCGCACAGTAACTACAGAATGAGCAGTTTCATGCGGCCCCACGCGAGGAACAATTTTAATGAGTTTCTCAAAAACCTCATCTTGTATTTGTTCTTTAGTCAAATCCTCATTATCCAAGGGGTCTTTATCGGTGTAATAAAGTAACTTTAAAAGGTTTTGATTAGCAAAAAGTCTTTTTACTATATACTGTAAATTAACTCCAAGTTCTGCACAGTTTCTTACACTCAATCTTCCTCACCCCCACGATTTAACCAATAAAAATCATCTGCATTATCTTCAGGAGTTTGAACTGGCGGCTCGCTATGATCTCTCAAATATTGCGGATCAACTGACACAAATTCAACCCCAGGGGTCGACTGTATATCATAACCAGTTACTACATAGGCTTCAACTAGATTACCTTGCGCGACCTCTAAATAATTATCTTTCCTAATATTCTCATTAAATGGGGTAATGAAGAAACTTAACTTTAAGTTTTCTGTATAAAGGGCCTTATTTCTACTTCTTGACTTTAACTCATCTTTTAACATATTATCTTCTTGACCATAGAAATATGCCCAAGCTGTACATTTCTCTCCTTGACGATTTTTCCATTCAAGGAAATGGGTCATTCTCAAAACAATATACCTATTATATCCACTGGCTACATAATCTTCTAGCCAATAAATCATCCAAGGCACTCTATTACCATCTTTATCTGGCAACATTAATATTGTACCATTCGGAATATTCAAATGTACATCTGTTAAAAGATAACGTAAATCTTTAGTCTCATTTTGTCGATAAGGAGTGAGTTCTCCTTCTCTTTCTTCCTCTTCATACATGAAATCTATATAATAAACAGACTTCTTTAATTGTAATTTAAAATTTTCTTCACGCTGGCGCTGCATACGAGATTGAAAATCTATTCCATATCTATTTAATCTCTTTAAATACACATCCTCATAGTAGCTCATCTTCTTGTTCTCCTATTTTTGAAAGTAAAGACATGCAATCAAATATTGTTTTTCTAAAATACTTATAACTCAAATATCTACATGAAGATAGCTTGTGATATAAAGAAAAATAATAAATTGTCTTTTCTTCCTCTTTAAAACCTTCTAACTCAATGAGAATGGAATCTAAAAAGCCTTCCCAGTCGCGCCCGCGCTCATATTCACATAAAAGTCCATATAACTGACTCTTCAGTTTATTATGATAACCTTCATATATATCTTGAATATATCCCATTCTATTCACCTGCTAATTTAGTGTAATCGAATGGTTGCCTATTCCTAGAACGATAATAAACTCGCTCTAATTTAAGTGCTTTATATTCCTCTCTATCTTGTAATTTTTGTAACTTATCAATTAAATTTGCCTGTGAAAAATCCCTTTCTACATATAATGGTTTTACATTTTCCCAAGTCAAAATTTCTCTATTAAGCCACTCACATTTCATTAAAGTAGCAATTATTTGAATCTCTTCATTGTTTAAATCATCAACGAAATCCCCAGACTCATCAAATTCCAAGCTAACACGAGGAAATTTAAAATTCGGCAAAGCACTTAAAAGAAGTTGTCTCCAATCTGCTTCAACTTCTTCCTGTGTCCAATTCAACCATTCATCCTCTAACATTTTTGACAAAAAAGCCTCATAAACTTTATAAACGGAAGTCATTTTACCTCTCCTGTGTAGCTTGATCGTCCCTATTTAATTGAATTGCTCTCATAATATCAATTCCAATACGTTTTTTAATGGCATCTGACTTATCATAATCCATAATTTCATGTTCAATGGCATATGCGGCCAGCTCATTGACTTGATCATTGGAAAGTTCTCCAATCTTCTCTTTAAACTCAAACGCTGGCATGGTTGTTAAATATCTCTTTCTTTGATTATCATCTAAAGTGATAATATTAGTTGGCTCTTCCGCACCTTCCGGTTCTAAGCCTAAAGCAATTTTAATCTCCATATCGTCAATACCAAGAACTCCATTCTTGAAAAGATTTTCAACTCCAGGACGATACATAGCTTCTTCTAACTGATCAAAAGGAATTGTTGCAATCGCACCTTTCTTTTCCCAAACTCTCTTAAGTCTAAGGTCTGGCACTGTTAAAACAACTCTTTGAGAAACTAAACTTACAATTTTTACCTTCTTATCCATTTTCTTTACTCCTTTTAACTCCATAAAAATACGGGGAGGGACGAAATCCCTCCCCTATTTATCAAACTATACGTTTGGATACATTTCCTTATAAGTCTGAGGAATTGCCTCATTCTTATAAATAGCCCAGTTATGATATGCAAGGATAGCAGTACCAAGCTTTCTATAAGTATTAATCTCCATAGACTGGTCTGGATTGACGTAATCCCACATCTGAGTGTTGCCCTCGAAGACAACTTTAACAACTCTTTCTCCACCAGTTGGCAGAACGTAAGCCAGCTGAGGATCAATCCAAGTCTCTACGTTGTTTTCATCAACGAAGGACTGTGGAAACTGAACGATAGGAGTTCCTCTGAAAATATTAATGTATCCAGTATTATGAATAGCATCAATATCCTGTGGATGATATACGCCACCATAATTGCCATTAGCAGCAACTGGAACGATAGCATCAGCACCCATTGCTCCAATGAACTCAGGTGGTGCAAAGATAATCGCACCAGAACCATAAGCTCTAACAGTGGAAATCAACTTCATCATTTCATCGCCATCAAAGTCACTTCCTACAGTAACATTGGCTCTGTTGTTTGCTGGTACACCATTCTGAGTAACGGCCGCGCGCAGTGCTCTCTGAACTTCTTGATAAACAGCATCTGTCTGAGCCTCTGTTAACAGGCTAATCAGTTCAGACATATTCTCAGCGCCATCAAGCATTCTTTCAAAATCAATTGAGCAAGCTCCGCCGATTGCGTGCGCACTAACTTCAAATGAACCATTGTCCAGTCTGAAGCTTTCATAAACACCAGACAGACCAACTTGAGTTAGGAATTTCTTTGCTCTTGTCTTACCAAGCTTTGTTCTAAACATAGCTTTCTGTCCCTGCGGAACCTGTCTAACTTCAGCAAAGATTCCTACTGCATCGATAACCTTATTAGGAACGATTTCATCAGCAGCTTCAATTATAATTTCATAAATATCATATCTATTTTTCATGAACTGGTTAA
>DFJP01000020.1 GCA_002373085.1 Caryophanales bacterium UBA3668
AGTCTTCGACTTTGAAATCATAGAAATTAGTAATATTCGGATTCATCTTTAATTTAGGCGCGGGATGTTGTGGTTTAGCAATGACTTCTTTGACTAAATCAACATGTCGATCATAGATATGCGCATCAGCGATAACGTGGACTAAAGTACCTGGTTTAAGACCTGATACTTGCGCGAACATTATTAATAATAATGAGTATTGCAAAACATTCCAGTTATTTGCGGTTAACATATCATTGCTTCTTTGATTTAAGATGCCATTAAGAGTGTCTCCACTAACATTAAAAGTCATAGAGTAGGCACAAGGATAAAGATTCATCTCATGTAAATCTTCAAAGTTATAGATGTTAGTCATAATTCTTCTAGATTGAGGATTATGTTTTAAATCATAAAGAACACGATCAACTTGGTCGAACTCTCCTTCTTTATAAATACTCTTTTTTGCGAGTTGATAGCCATATGCTTTTCCAATAGAGCCAGTCTCATCTGCCCAGGAATCCCAAATATGAGATTTTAAGTCATGGATGTTATTGCTCTTTTTTTGCCAAATCCAAAGGAGTTCGTCTAAGCAACTCTTAAAAGCAGTTCTTCTAATTGTCAAAATAGGAAGTTCTTCTTGTAAATTATAACGATTAACAATACAGAATTTTTTAATCGTATGGGCTGGAGTTCCATCTTCCCAATGTGGTCTAACATTTAAATGTTCGTCTGAAAAACCATTTTCAAGAATGTCTTTCATGTTCTCAACAAAAATTTGATCTGCTTTTGACATAAGTTTTCTCCTTTTTCTTTGTGGATTATTATAGCAAAATAATATCTTATAATTAAATCAATTAATTATTAACTTTATCTATCTCATCTGTAACGTCCAATAAATTCGTATCTTTTTTGGTAATTAACTTATAAATATAGAATCCTGACATTAATAAGGAAATAGAAATACCGACAATGATAGCAATGTTATATGGAACATACTTTCCTAAAGCTAGATTAGGCTCTGCAAATAAATAAGTTACAACAACTGCAGTCATAAATATAGCAGGGACTCCAGTAAATAAAGAGATAAACCTATTCTTTTTCGTGTCATATAGATATCCTGTTGCTACCCATAGACTAATCGCCGCTAATGCTTGGTTGGTCCAAGCAAACCACCGCCACAAAATATTGAAATTAGCGGGTGATAAGAAATTCCAAAGGCTAATTCCGATAACTGATGCAAATAGCGGAGCAGTTAATATTAATCTATTTTTTATTTTTGTTTGATCTAGCTTAATCCATTCGCCAACTATTAGTCGACAACTTCGTAAAGCAGTATCTCCACTAGTGATAGGACATATCACAACACCGACAATCGCTAAGACTGTACCAACCGGTCCTAAAACACCTTTAGCAATTTCATTCACTGAATTAGAGCTACCACCTAAATTATTCAAAACTTCCCATCCTTCAGCGGTATCAACTCTAAAATAGGCCATTGCAGCAGCAGCCCAAATTAAAGCGATAACTCCTTCAGCAACCATTGCTCCATAAAAGACTTGTCTTCCTTCTTTTTCGCTTTTGATGCATTTTGCAATCATTGGAGATTGAGTTGCGTGGAAGCCGCTAACCGCGCCACAAGCAACAGTAGTCATCATAAATGGCCACCATGGTAATGAGCCATTTGCCTTAGAAAAATCACGCAAATTGCCGATAAGTTCAAGCATTGGATAACTATTTGATTGAGTCATAACTCCAACAATTACTGCAATTGCCATAACAATTAAAATAACGCCAAATACTGGATATATTTTGCCGATTATCTTATCAATTGGAACAATAGTAGAAGCGAAATAATAAATAAGAATGATAATCATCCAAACCCATGCTTTAATTCCACCATTAGTTAGTGAATCTAATAATGTAGATGGAGAAACAACAAATACCGCAGTCACTAAAACAAGGAGAATAATTGAAGCTATTCTCATAATAATTTCAACAACTTTTCCAGAGTATTTGCCTGCTAACTTAACAATAGACTGACCATTATTTCTTGATGAAATCATTCCAGAAAAATAGTCATGAACAGCTCCGCCCAAGATACATCCAAAGACAATCCAAAGGAAAACAATCGGACCAAAGAGTGCACCACTGATTGCTCCAAAAATAGGACCAGTGCCAGCAATGTTTAATAGTTCAATTAAAAATGCTTTCCATTTTGGAAGAGGCGTAATATCTACTCCATCTGGATTAGCAATCGCTGGAGTTTTTCTATTATCTATAGAAAAAACCTTTTCACTAACTCGACTATAAACTAAATAACCGCCAATTAATAGCGCCAAAGCAATAAAGAATGTGACCATGATAAAAGTTTATCATCTTTGTGGATTATATCAATAAAACGAGGGGTACCAACCAACAAAAAAAGACACATTTCGTGTCTTCATCGAATAAAATGGTGCCCGGGGTCGGACTCGAACCGACATGGCTGTTAACCGGTGGATTTTGAGTCCACTGCGTCTACCAATTCCACCACTCGGGCACGAGGTATATTCTATTAGAATTTCCTTATTAATTAAAGAAATTATTTAATTTATTGGTGTGACCAAGAAGACTTGAACTTCCACGAGTTGCCCCACTAGCGTCTGAAACTAGCGCGTCTACCAATTCCGCCATGGTCACATGGATAAAAGAGAATCTATAGAGGACTTCTCTTTTTGTTTTCCATTTCCTGAACTTTTCGATAGTCGACTTTGTTATATTTAGTCATTGGTAAGGACTTTACAAATTCAACTTCTTTAGGAATGGACCAGCTAATGAGCTTTCTTCGACATTGATTCTTAATTCTATCTGGATCTTTATCTTTAGAAACCACATACACTTTAGCAGCGTTAACGGTTTTCTCATCAGGGATTTCCACAACACAAACCGCACTCACTCCGCTCATATTAGAGATAACGCTTTCAATTTCGTGTGGGAAAACAGCAACACCATTAACTTTAATAACTCTTTTTTTACGAGCTTTAAAGTAAACGAAACCATCTTCATCAATGAATCCCAAATCACCAGTTTTTAAATAGCCTTTATAGTAAGTCACTTTAGTGGCTTCTTCATCATTATAATAACCAATCATATTGTTATCACTCTTAATAGAGATTTCACCAATTTCATATGGCTTGAGCATTTTGTTATCTTCTCCAAAGATGGCAAAAGACACTCCAGAAATTGGATAACCAATAGAACCGGTTTTATGATGTCTATGAGTGTTAACAGAGCAAACCGCTAAAGCTTCGGTTAAACCATATCCTTCAAATAAGCGACATCTCGAATTCTTTCTAATGAGAATACTATCAAAGTTCTCTTTAATAAGAGGACTTAAAGAATCTCCTCCAGAGAAACAACTTGCCAAAGTCTTTAAATGACGATTATTAATAAAACTTGAATCTTTAATTAATTCTTTGAAGATATTTGGAACTCCACATATACAAGTGACGTTTTTCCATCTATTCATCGCTTTAACAATTTCTTTAGTGGAGAATTTAGGAATTAAAACAATACCAAAGGAGTTCACTAAAGGGGCATGCATTGTCATGCATAAACCAAATCCGTGGAATGAAGGAAGAACACTTATTAGGGATTTGCCGATTAATTCTTCAGGTTCGACACACATAATTTCACAAATCCTACTCGCTGTGAAATTAAAACTCTTAGAACCTAAACAAATAGTTTTAGAGATACCTGTAGTTGAAGCAGAATGAAGTAATACACTAGTGTCTTCTGGTTCAAGAACCACTTCTTTGGAAAGCAAGTTATTTGATTTTAAGTTTGAATAGAATTGGAATTTTCTCGCTTCTTTAAGATCCTTAATCATCTTGCGATTCATAAGGAGATAAGCTTCTTTTTTTCTTAAAGGTAAAGAGTTAGCAGCGCTACAAAGGACAATGTTTCCATTAAATTCCATGTAGCTATTAAGTTCTTTATAAACTCTACTCTCAAATAAGAAAGCAATCTTACAATTGGCGTCGTTATAATATTTTTGCATCACTTCAAATGGTGAATTTGGATGAACCATATTGCTAATCGCACCAATTTTATTAAGGGCATAGAATAAAACAATAGTCTCTGGAATATTTGGCAAAGACACTAAAACAACATCGCCTTTTTCAATACGATAAAGGTTCTGTAAAATAGAAGCCATTTCATCAATTCTTTCAAGCAATTTAGCATAGCTAATCTTCGTTTCAAAATAATAAATTGCCGTCTCTGAAGGCGTTTTTAAAGAGGCTTGAACATAAGCTTGATATAAAGTTAAATTTTCAATCATCTTAATTACCTCGTGAACTTACTCGGCAATTGAATTA
>DFJP01000005.1 GCA_002373085.1 Caryophanales bacterium UBA3668
TGGTTTTCCTGCTCTTGCCATATTGATATCTCCTTTGGTATTAGTATTATAGCATTATATTTGGGGTAAAGTAAAATACTGATTCAAGAGCTTGGTGATGCATTAGCACGGTGATGAAGATCCAGGAAGTTGGGCATAAAAAAAGAACCGCTCATTGCAGTTCTCTTTGTTCTTACCCAATGATTTCGAATTGGTCTTGGTTTGGATAAATGAATATTCCACCCCAAGTTCCACCATATCGTTCTTCACCATAGCAGTCCTTGTTGATTTTGGTAATGGTGCCTGTTCGACCGATATAATTGGTGTTATATGGTTCGTCAGCAAGACTGATAATTTTAATCTTATCACCAACTTTAGCCATTGGTATTCCCCCTTTCTACGTGGACACCATTTAAGATGTAGTCCAACGTTTCTTCACTTGGATAAATGCTTTGTTTACCCATATTGTAGAATTCTATTTCAATTCTTTTAATGTTGGTGTCTTTAATCACACATAGATAGGCGCATTTGATTTTGCCACCATCTTTGGAATGGTTATAAAGACGAGTGATTTGGCTACCAACTAGTTCAGTTTTTTTAACACTCATTGTTTCGTTCTCCTTTTCTTACCTTAATTATATCATATATTAAAACTATGTCAAGCATTTGATTTAACAACTGACCAACTCCTTGGACACACTCTAGCACGGCTACGATTCCAGGAACGATTGCATAAAAAAACAAGGACTTGCGCCCTTGTTGGTTTACTCTTACCTATTAGAGTTTTTCAACTTGTAATAAGTCGTTGAGTTTGTTGTAAGTGGTTTCATCAATGGCGAATGGTGTTGTCTTGCCATTGGTAAGCGCGATAGCGAATCTTCTATCGCCTGGAACTTCACTAACTAAGTCGCCATTGGCATCGAATGTTTGGCTCTTTGGTGCAACTTCGATTTCAGTGATTCCAGCAATGTCGTTGGTGTCTAATACGACTTCAATTGGTGTGTTGCCTTTGTTGTAGGCTGTGAATTGTTTTTTCATTGGTTTGTTTCCTTTTCTAGGTGTTCTTCACCTTACGCTAATATATTAACATAGTTTTAATATGTAGTCAAGTATTTATTTTAACTTTTTTATTTTTTTATTTAATTAGGTTCGTATGCCCACACATCAGATCATGCGAATCTTAGCACGGATAGATTCATGCTACATGAGATGAGATGAGTTTGGTTCAAGCTAATCGATTCACTTGCCATCATATGATGTCTAAAGTCATAGGTTGTTATACTGTTTCTTCATCACTAGTGCTACATCAAGTAAGTTGAGTGAGTCGAATAAAAAACACCCCTGGTGGGGGGTATATGTATGGTCCGCGAGGGGGGCGGTGTCTTTTTCAAATGGCTCCAAATTATTTTTCCACCCCTGGACATAGTTTTAATATATATCCTTATGCTTTTCCTATTGGCTTTTCCCTGCTCGCGTAATTACCCATAAACGTAGCCAAGAGCGAAAGCGCAGTATTGGCCAAAAACTCGTCCAAATCCATTTTCTGATCCTTGTCAAAATTACGCACATAACTCTTGAACATTTCAAAGTTCGGCATATTCTTGAAAAAACCTAGAATAAGTTCGGCAATTTCGTTCATTTCCATTTCTGCCGAACAAGTCAATGCGTCATCGATAAGTTTTTGCGCCGCTTCGTCATTTTCCAACAAAATATCGTTAATAATTTCTTTTGCCATACACACAAGATAGCATAAAAAAGAAACAATGTAAAGTAAACGTTTTAATAATGACAAAAAAATCATTTATTTTCTTTACACATTTGATGTCATTTGAATATAATTAAAATGAAATATCGGGAAACCGAGTAAACTCTTTATAGTGAGGTAAACTATATGTCTATTGATCCAAAAAAAATAGAAGGTATTATTAACGCTGGGACTTCTACAGCGACAAAACCACAGACCGAAGAAGAGGAAGAAAACGTTGACGTTGAATTGAACAATTCTCCTACTCCTACTCCAAAAGAGGAAAAAGATGCGGGAATTGAAGATGTTAACGCTTTAGAGTCAGAACAAGGTGAAGCCGAACCAGGCGTTGAACCTGAGGCTAATCCACAAGCGACACCTGACACAACTGAAACTCCTGCGGCTGAAACTGAGCCAAACGTTATCCCTGAGGTGGAACCAGAGGGTGTATCCGAGGCCGAAGCAACAAAGTCATTTACTCAAAGCCAAGTAGACGAAATTGCTGGGAAAGTTAGAAAAGAAACTCGTGAAAAAGTTTTTAGAGACATTCTCGGCCGTTATGGTGTAAATACTGTTGAGGAATTGGATGAACAATTTGGAAACGCTCAAAGATACGATTTAGCGAAGGATGAATTTGCAGAAAAAGAAAGAGCTTGGAACGAACAAAGTTCTGCTCGTGATCAAGAACTTCTATCTGTGAAAGAACGTGTCGCATTGTTAGAAAGCGGAATCGATAAGAACCGCTTTGAAGACGCTAGACTTATTCTTAAAGGTAAAGGTTTAGAAGTTACGGCTGAAAATATTGCTGCGGAATTAGCAACACACCCTGAATGGAACACACAACCTACGGCTGTTGAAGACGCAGGCATTCCATTTAAGAAGATTCCTAACCCAGCACCAGAACAAGGACAACAAGGTCCAGCGACAAAAATCGCTATTCCTACATTAGGAAATAACAGTAACGATACTCCTAGCCCTCAACTTACAGAAAGAGAAAAGGCTATGAAATTGTTTAAAGTTTAAGAAAGGAAAACGAATTCATGGAAAATGAAGAACTCCGTTCAACTATTGAACAAATTAAGGCCCAAGTCAAAGCCAAACCTGAAAACAAGGATAAAACCGATGACGAAATCGATGCATTGATTCTTGACGCATTCTTCCAAGCGTTTAATAACGGTGAAATGGAAAAGGATGATTTACTCGGACTTGCCGAAATCATGGGTTATGAACCAGAAGAAAGCTTCCTTGCCGAACTAAATGGTCAAGGTGGTGCCCCAGCCCCAGAAGGTGGCGAAGGCGCGCCAGCCCCAACAGAAGGCGAACCTGCACCAGAAGGTCAAGGTGGCGAAGGCGCTCCTGCACCAACTGCCGCCGAAGCGGAAGAAACCAAAGTCATTGAACCTGGTCAATCACCAGCAGAATTCAAAGAAAAAATCGATGAAGTCAAAGAAGGTGGAACTCCATCCTCAGAATCTGCACCAGAAGGTCAAGGTACTCCTGCACCAGAAGGTCAAAGCGAAGAAGATGACGAAGACGCCGAACGTAAAAAGGCTTCCGAACTTTGGAAAATGAACCTTAATAAATAATTAATTAAAAAAAGAAACGCGCATAAGAAGACAAAGCAACCTTGCAAAGTAACACAGAGTATTTTGAAAGGATTATTGTTTACTTATGAATAACATCGAACTCATTACCAAGTACGCAACAGAAGCTTGGGACAAAGTTTACAAAAAAGAATCTATTTCTTCTGTCTTAGACGCTGAAAAAGATTTAATGAAATTCGTTGGTGTTAAGACCGTTAAGATTGCTAAACACAGCTCTGATGGGT
>DFJP01000110.1 GCA_002373085.1 Caryophanales bacterium UBA3668
AAGACGCTTAAGGAGGTCACGATATGTCAAGAGTATGTCCAGTTACCGGCAAAGGACCAGTCAGTGGTAATAACCGTTCCCATTCTTTAAGAGCTACTCGTAGAAAATGGAATACAAATTTACAAACTCGTACAGTCTTAGTTGATGGAAAAGAAACACGCGTTCGTATGTCTACTCGTGCTTATAGAACCCTCAATAAAGTCGAGAAATAATTAAATTGTAACTGAAATAAAATAATGACCGTTTGGTCATTTTTTTATGTCTACATTATCGTAGATAATAGGATTATTGGAGTAAATAGAATTGGGATAAAGAATGTTACAAGCCACTCCACTAAAGCGAGGTGAATCACTTTAGGGCGAGTAACTGTTCCATCTTCATGTTTATCTCCAGAAAGATTAAATAACTTTGGGTTAATAAAGAAGACTAGTGAGACAATAAGCATTGTTGCGCTTATCACTAAAGCAATAATTCCATTAATGTTTTTATAATCGTAAACCTTACACATTTGATATGAAGAATAAGTAAGAAGTCCATTAATTAAAAAGAATAAGACCACCATTCCAATATCTAAATATAAATGCTCTTTTAAATATTTAAGATCAATAAATGGAAGGGCTACTAAAATAAACACTAACAATAAAGAGGCAATAGAAATTACTAAATTAAACGCTCCAAAATGAGTAACAACATTTAATATTGTTGCCGTAAGAAAAGAAAGCATAGCGATTAATAAAAGGATATTGATAAAAAAAGTATTCTCTCCTTTTTGAGGAACAATTTCATATCCAAAATGATTCTTAATATTAATCGCTCGTTTATTCTTCTTTTTATATAAAAGATTAATAGAAAAAAGATAACTAGCTAAACAGATAATAGTTAAAGATAATAATCCAACTAGAGTGTAAGTAATCATCTAAGCTTTTCAATTCTTTCTTTAATGTCTTCATGGCCAAAGATATAACTACCCGCCACTAAAACATCAGCACCTGCTAATTTAGCGTTTTTAGCGGTTTCTTCATTGATGCCACCATCGACTTCAATTAAGACATTTTTGATTTCATTATTCTTTAAATATTCTCTAAGTTTAAAAATTTTAGTGAAGGATTCAGGGATATAAGTTTGTCCGCCAAAGCCTGGTTCAACAGACATCACTAAAACTAAATCGAGGGAGTATAAAAATGGATAAACTTTTTCAATTGGTGTTCCTGGTTTAACAGATAATCCAGCCTTTGCACCGTAATCATGGATGAGATCAATGACTTGAAAAACCTCTTTATCACTCTTACATGCTTCATAATGGAAGGTTAAATAATTTGCTCCAGCTTTGATGAATTCAGGAGCGTACTTAAATGGATCGGAAATCATCACGTGAACATCATTAATCATATGGTGAGAATGAGCGATTGATTTTAATACTGGAATCCCAAAAGAAATATTAGGGACAAAGTGTCCATCCATAACATCGAAGTGAAGCCAGTCCGCTCCTCCTTCTTCAACTTTTTTAATATCTTCTTCAAGGTGATTGAAGTTAGCACTTAATATTGATGGGGCTACTAATATTTTGTTCATTTAATATCTCTCCACTTCTTCTAATAACTTTAAATAATTCTCATATGCGATTTGAGGGATTTCTCCCTTAGCTACCTTATCTTTAATTTTACAATTCTTTTCTGAAATATGAAGACAATTAGAATAGAAACATTCTAATGCATCTTTTTCAAATGCTGGGAAATGCTGCGCGACTTCAAGTTTATTCATCTCTAATTCTAAAGACGAGAAACCAGGAGTGTCAGCGATATATCCATTTTGATAAGGAAGTAAAATTACTTCTTTGGTTTTATGTTTTCCTCTACCTAAAGCAAGGAAATATTCTCCAATTTCTCTTTCGTAAGATTCATCAATCGCGTTTAGCAAAGATGATTTACCTACTCCACTTTGACCAATTAAAACAGAAATCTTGTCTTTGAATAGAGATTTAATATCATCTAATCCTTGATTAGTTTTACTGCTAGTCGCATAAACAGGAATATTCATTTTAGAGAAAACCGCTTTAATTTCTTCAATCTCTTTTTCATTACTCTTATCCGCTTTAGTTAAAACTAAAGAAGCTTTTAGACCATTAAAATTCGCGTATGTTAGATATTTAAACGCCAAATAATAAGAAAACTCTGGTTCTTTTAAAGAAAAGATAAGCAAAGCTTGGTCGATGTTACTAATCGGAGGTCTTTTAAGCAATGAATGACGATCAAATACTTCAAGAATAAGGAAAGATGAATCGTCTAATAAGACTTTATCTCCAACATAAAGTTTGTCTTTAAATTTTAATAATCCACGAGGTGAAGTATTATATAAAACTCTATCGACATTAACGACGTAGACTCCATATTTAATTGAGACAATAATACCTTCCATTATCTAGATAATAGCCTGGATAAAAAGCTACCTTTCTTTATTTTTTCATGTCGCTTAATCGCGTTTAAATCATTCGCGAATTCTTTTACCGATTTATATCGTAAAGTGAGATTTCTATTACACGCTTTTGAGATGACGTAATCTAAATCATCAATATTAGGTAAAGAAATATATTTCTTTAATGAAGGGAAATCGCTCGAATAATAAGTTTCAATTAGTGTTTTAGGAACATCGATATCAAAAGGAACCTTGCCAGTTAAAAATTCAAAGAAAACAATTCCTAAAGAATAGATGTCCGATTGATATGATTGCTTATGATATTGAACAACTTCTGGAGCAAGATATTTCACTGTTCCGTGTAATTCTTTTTGTTCTTTTGAATTCGCATGAGTCACTATTCCAAAATCACAAATTTTGATATTTCCGTCACTCAGCAAAAACAAATTATCTGGCTTGAGATCATTATGGAGAATCTCTTTTTCATGCATATTACTAACCGCATCAACGATTTGTAATAAATAATCGACCGCTTCATCAAAAGATAGTTTTCCGCGATTATCCAAGACTTCCTTTAATGTCTTTCCTTTAATAAGTTCAAAACTTTGGAAAGGGACTCCGTTATATTCCCCGACATTATAAATTTTCATGATGTGAGGATGATTAAAAGCGGCAAGGAATCTTGCTTCATCTTTAAATTGTTCTATTTCAAAATCATTATTTAATGATTTATCTTTCAAAAACTTCAAGGCAACTGTTTTGTTTTTAACAATGTCTTGAGCTTCATATACATCCGCCATACCGCCACTAGCAATATGACGGGAAATAATATAACGGGAAAGAAGGAGTTTATTAAACTCTGGGGTCATAATTAGTTATCGCTCTCCCAAATGACAACCGCCATATTATCTGTGCCACCACTCGCGTTGCCAAAAGCAATTAGTTGAGAGCATTTTCTTTCTAAACTATCATTGCCTCTTAATATAGATTCTAAAATTGTTGGTGAAACGTTGTTATATAACCCATCGCTACAAAGAAGAATTTTTTCATTGTTATAGACATGTTCTTTAATATCAACTTGGCAAACTTTTTTTACTCCGATTGCGTTAGTTAAAACATGACGTTCTTTATGAGATAGAGCTTCTTTTTCAGAAATCGTTCCATTATCAATTAAATATTGAACATAAGTTTGATCAACGCTGATTTTTGTTAGTTTGTTTTCTCTTAAGAGATAAATTCTACTATCTCCTACTTGAGCGGTAACTAAAATATCTTTAACAAGCATACACAAAGAAAGGGTTGTTCCCATTCCTTTATATTCTTCATTTTTTTCACTTTTTAAATAGAGCTTTTCATTAGCGGCAGCAATAACTTTAAATAACCAATTAGCAATTTGTTTTCCTGTCACTAATTCTTTTTCTAAATCACGGAATTCATTAAGAATATGTTCTAGAAGTTTAGAAGAGGCATAGCCACCTTTTTTCGCGCCACCCATGCCATCGGCAACTGCTAAAAGAACATTACCAAAAGCGTTCACGGATGTGATTGCACTATCATCATTAGTTGGTCTTACTTTACCTTGGTCAGTTAAACAAAAGAATTTACCGGATAAATAACTCATCTTAATCCCCTACTTTTGCTTTTAATTGTCCGCATGCCGCATCAATGTCGCTACCGAATTCTTTTCTAATCGTCGCCTTAACACCATTCTTCATTAATATATCTAAGAAAGTATGGACGCGGTTGCCACTGCTACGTTTATAATCAAATTTATTTGTTTCGTTATATGGGATGAGATTAACGTAACCATTTGTACCTTTAATTAAATCAATTAATTCCATTGCGCACTCTTTAGTGTCGTTAATCCCTTCTAAAAGAAGGTATTCATAAGTTACTCTTCTTCCTGCTTCTTGTTCGTACTCTTTAATCGCAGGGAAAAGAACTTCTAAAGGATAGGCTTTATTAATCTTCATAAGACGATTACGAAGTTCGTTATTAGGAGCGTGTAAAGAAATAGCTAAATTGGTTTGTAGTCCTTCTTTACCGTATTGAATAATCTTATCTGGGATTCCACTGGTGGATACGGTAATATGTCTAGCACCAATAGCGAGTCCTTTTTGAGCGTTAACAATTCTAATAAAGTCCATGACATTATCGTAATTATCAAATGGCTCTCCAGTACCCATTACAACGATATGAGTAACGTGCTCTCCTCTTCCTTCTTCTTTGAGAAGATTGTTGATTGTAAGAATTTGTCCCACCATTTCATGTGGTTCTAAGTTTCTTTGTTTGCCTAAAATACCACTTGAGCAGAAAGAACAACCCATATTACAACCAACTTGAGAAGAAACACATACTGCGTTTCCATAGTTATATCTCATTAGAACTGTTTCAACTTTGTAGCCATCTTCGAGTTCTAATAAGAGTTTGATTGTTCCATCACTACTCACTTGTTTAGTGTGAATTTTAGGTAAAGAAAGACAGAAGTCTCTATTTAAGACTTCCCTAAATTTAATAGAAACATCACTCATTTCATCGAAAGAAGTGACGTGTTTTTCATATATCCAAGTATATAGTTGAATAGCCCTGTAAGGCTTTTGATCGTATGTTTTTAAAAGATCTTGGAGCTTTTTAAGCTCTAATCCGTATAAATTAATCATCTTGTTTTTCCCCATTTTTCTTTAGCCTTGCGTAATACATACAAGAATCATAGCTTTCAAATGGGAAAAATTGATGTTCTTCAATAAGTGAATATTCTGGGTGTTTAACTAAGAAGTTTGCGATTAAACTGTTAGACTCTTTTCTTGATAAAGTTGGAATCATATATACTAATTCGCCATCAACCTCGACATATTTAGAACATTCTTCTAAACAGTTGAGTTCTTCAATGATGATTTGATCTAATTGATCTTGCTTGATTCTTAAGAAATAATCAGGTGTACTTCTAAGCAAATCTAAAATGGAACTCTTTGGTAAGCAAATAAATATATTTGCCTTTTTAGAAATACAAGTAACTAAATTCTGATAATTTGCATCGTAAATATAGGTATGAGACAATCCCATTTCTTTAGCCACTTTACGTGCTTCAAATAAAGTTGGAGCATGGTTGATAACTAAATCAAGTGGATAATCTTTGCCGAGTTGAGCGGCAATTTCCATATAAATGTTATTTGGTGTTTCTGTATAAATGGCAATTCTTTTAATTGGATCAAGTCCTAAACGATCAAGAACGTGTTTGGTTGCCATTTTCATAAAGAAAATTTTGTATTCTTTGTATTCATCTAAATTTTTAGCGTTTCCTCTGCCTTGATAGACCACCATATTTTCGATTGGTGAAAGCGAAAAATCAGGGTGTTTAGAAACAAATTCATTAATATCCAAAAGCTTTTCGTTGACACGAACTGAAGAAACGGATGGGCGATAATTTACTTTAAGAACTTTAAAGACCACTCCTTTTCCGAATTGTTTTTGCCACATTCTAATAACCCAAGCAGGTGTGTTATAACGTAACGATAAAAATTCTGGAGAAGATTTATCTAATTCTTCAGGGATAATTTCGTTTGTGGAATCAACAAAGGTAAGTAAATCATCAACTTCTTTTATTGGAAGGTCTGCTTTTGCTAACACTAAAAGTTCGCTATCTTTAAATCTTCTCAAGAAGAGATGATTTGATAAATAGAATCTAAGGTAAATTGTTTTTTCGAATTCGACTTCTTCACCAATAAATCTGTTGATAAGGTTATCAAAGATAAGATGATGACGTAATTCACATCCTAAAAGAGCAGTAATATTAGATTTCACTGCTGGATCGATGTCCGATTTCTTAAAAGTTTGTCGTAAAACTAAAGCAAAAGGGACTTCATCAAATACCATTTTGGTAAGTATTTGCTTACCGAGTTCAAATTCGTTCATAGAATAATTTTACCCTCTATTCGTGCGTGTGAGAAGAAAAATGTGCTAGTTCTTGTAGGCTTTTATTTAATTCCTTCAAAGATATCGCCGGTGAAAATCTCGTCTTCGCCTTCTCCTTCTTCCATATCTTCAGAATAGTTTTCATCAAAATTTACAAGATTTTTATCTTCTAAGAAAAGTGGGTAATCCTCATTGATGTGCTTGTGATAATGGTCAACTGAGAAATATTTGAAAATAATTTCAACGTGAATTGCAACTTCGCAAATATAGTGTTCAAGAAGTTTTACAACATATTCTTCTAACACTTCAACTTTCATCGGAGCGTTGACTTCAACAAAAACTCTCCAGGATGTTTGTTCGTTTCCTTCATGGAACACCATGTTGTTAGAAGAGATAAAATGAATCTCATCTGGATCCATTTCATAAATCTTAGCAAGGTCTTTAGTGATGCGGCCGCTTAATTCGCCGACAACAAATTGATCTAATCCGTAAATATTAATAGTAACCATTTTTTAATCCTCAATATAATTATGCACAATTTTTTAAAAATTGTAAGGGTCAATGTTAATCGATAAAGAAATCGTTCCTTTTTGTGAATTTGCACTGACCAGCTTTTCTAATACTCTTCTAACATTTTCGGGCTTTCGATATTTGATAAGAATTAGTCTAATATGATTGTTGTTCTCATACGGGACAAACGGAGTAGTCGGTCCTAATACAATCGCATCATCTTGTAACTCTTCATTTAATTTATCGATTAATCGATAAACATTATCAATAACTGTATCTTCCACTCTTCCACTCACGGTAATACTTGCCAAATATGTATATGGAGGGAAACTTTGCGCTCTTCTAGATTCCATTTCTCTTTTGTAAAAGAGTTCATAGTCTTGTCTAGCTGCCATAGTAATTGCATAGTGACTCGGAGAATAGGTTTGAATTATTGCCTCTCCTTTTTTATCACTTCTACCACTTCTTCCAACTGCTTGAGTGATTAATTGGAATACTCTTTCAGCACTTCGATAACTTGGCAAAGATAAACCAATATCCGCTAAAACGATGCCAACTAAAGTGACATCAGGGAAATCATGTCCTTTAGCAATCATTTGAGTGCCAATTAAGACATCTGCTTCTTTTCTTCTAAAAGCTTCAACAATTGAAGGAATCTTTGTTCTTATTTTTGCTGAATCACTATCAAGTCTTAAAGTTCTTGCTTCTGGGAATAAACGATGGACTTCATCTTCGATTCTTTCAGTGCCAAAACCACTTCTCATCAAATATTTAGAACCACATTCAGGACAGTTATCCATAGCAGGTTCAACATAGTTGCAATGATGACATTTAAGCATCATATCACTTCTATGATAGGTTAATGGTATTCCGCAAGTTGGACATCTAAAAATATAGCCACAATTACGACAAGTAACACTACTAGAAAATCCTCTTCTATTAATAAGAAGGATGATTTGATCATGATTAGCTAAAGCACGTTTAATTGATTCTCTTAACTTGAAAGAGAAGATATAACTTTCTTTATCAATGTTGTGATAATCTGATAAATTGACGATAGTTGTTTTTGGTAAAGGTTGATTATTAATTCTTTTATCAAGTCGAAGGAGATGATAAACGTTCTTTTGGGCTCTGGCTCTACTTTCTAAAGATGGGGTTGCACTGCCTAAAAGAACTTTAGCGTTATGCATCTTTCCTCTCATTATTGCTACTTCTCTAGCGTGATAAAAAGGAGGAGTGTCTTGCTTATAACTTTCAACATGTTCTTCATCTAATATGATTAATCCGATGTTGCTTAAAGGTGCGAAGATTGCACTGCGTGCACCAACGACAATTTTACATTCTCCAGAAGCAATTTTACGATATTCATCATATTTCTCTGCTGGAGTTAATTCACTATGTAAAATAGCGACTTTATCATGGAATCTTGAGATGTAATTTCTCATCATCATTGGAGTTAGAGATATCTCAGGAACTAACACTAAAACCGACTTCCCCTTTGAGAGATATTCTTCGCTTAAAGAAAGGTAAACTTCACTTTTACCGCTCCCAGTAACTCCCTCTAATAGATAAACTTCATCATCAGAATTTTTAAACTCGTTTATTACCCTTTGTTGATCTTCAGTTAGAGATAATTTTTTAGGTTCTTCGTAAGCTGGAATTTCAAATCTTCTTTTCTCGACTTTACGAATTTTCACTAATCCTTTTTCTATAAGCTTGGTAAGGATAGAAACTTGCTTAATTTCCTTTTTAAGAACGCTACCTTCTTCTTTGATTAATCTAAGAAGTTCAATCTGTTTAAAGGTTAAGTCCTCTTCATCGTATTTAGCGATTTCAGCATATTGATCATATGCAATTTTTGGTGCTTTTAAAGAGCTCTTTCTTGGACTTAAAGAAGGAGGAAGCATAGCTTGTAAAGTTGATATCTTGGTCGCTAAATAGTATTCACTTACTTTATCAGCGAGTTCCATAAGATCTTCGCTCAATAATGGAGAAGAATCTATTACGTCTATTATCTCGGAAATATCAAATCCAAGTTCTTCTTCTAATTCCTTTTTGCTTTTTGTGGTGTTTTTAACATTTAAAACATATCCCACTAGTTCTTGGTTATTAAAAGTCACTAAAACACGGAATCCCCTATCAACTGGTTTATCTCCGGTATAGATATAAGAAAAAGGACGATTTAATGAATAATTATGATGTTCGATTAATAACTCAATAATCTTCATTTATTTTTTATCGTCCTTTTTTAATCTTTAATTTAATGAGGTCTACAATTTCTTGGGAGGCCCTTGCAATATCATCATTTATAATGATGTGATCGTATTGTTCGGTCATCCCCATTTCTTTAACGCCTTTTTGTAGTCTCTCTTGAATTATATCTTCACTTTCTGTCTTTCGTCTTCTAATTCTTGCTTCAAGGGCATCTAAGGAAGGTGGCATGAGGAAGAATGAGATGACTCGATCGTCGTTTATTTTTCTAAGTACTTCTTGAGCACCGTTAATTTCAATTTCTAATAGAATGTGCTTACCTTGGTTTCTTAACTCTTCAACTTTATCTTTAGGAGTTCCATATCTATTTCCAACGAATTCTTCCCACTCTAAGAAGTTATCTTCATCAATGTTTCTTTGGAATTCTTCTTTGGAAACGAAATAATAGTCCACTCCATCTACTTCTTTATCTCTTTTTGCACGAGTGGTCATCGAAATAGAATAGGAGAGGTCTAACTTGAAATTGCTCATAATATATTTACGAACAGTGCCTTTTCCTACACCAGATGGACCAGATAAGATTACGAGTAAGCCTTTTTTCATATTAGCGTTATTATACTAGCAATAAGTTCTTTTATCAAAAGAAAAATAATGAAATAATAATTGTATGATTCCAAAGCTAAATCTAAGAGGAGTTAAGGAATTAACTCAAGAATTAAATAATAAGGTAATTGAAAACTTTATTTCCAATGTCTCTATTGCTAACTCTAGTGACATTGTTTTAACGTTCTCATTTTATAACAAAGAGAAACTTTTAGTTTCTTTAAATCATAATTCGCCTTTTTTATCCTTTATAGATTCTTCTTACTCCAGTAGCACCACTTTAGGAAATCTAAACGAGAATTTACGTAAATATATTAAAGGTAGTTACATCACTAAGATTGAGCAAGTTAACGGAGATCGAGTAATCAAATTCTCCTTAACAAAAACTAATGAATTTTATCAAAAGGATATTTATTACTTAATCATTGAATTAATCCCAACAATAAATAACCTCATTATTCTAAATGATAAAGAGGAGATTTTATTCGCAAAACACTTCTCTGATTTAACTGCCGCTCGGCCAATAATCAAGGGGATGAAATACATTCCTTTAGAAGCTAATCAAGGTTTAGTGGAGACAGCTTTTGATATGGATAAATTCAAAGAAAGTGTTCACCACTATCTGTTAGATATTGATGAAAAATCCAAAAAAGAGAAGGCTTTACCATTATTTAATTTCTTAAAGCAAAGACACAAGTCATTATTAAAGAAAATAGTCGTCTTAGAAAAAGAAATTGAAGAGAGCAAAAAGAAGCTTGAATATAAAGAAATTGGTGAGGCTCTTTTAACCCTCAAAGATGACGAAGAGAATCTTAAAGATTACCTCCCATATATAAAAGAAACATATGACAATAATCTCTCTACTTTAGATAATGCGAATAAGTATTTTGATAAATATAAAAAGAGTAAGAGAACTATTGAAAACGACACCAGAGAAATTGATATCGCTAAAAAGAGTGCTGAAGAGATTGAGCATATCTTATCAATATTTGCCTACTATTCCGATAGCGAGATTGAAGAGCTATACAAAAAATATCTTCCAAAAAAGGTAAATCAAAAAAGAAACAAAGAAGTAGACGCTCGTCTCCCTTATTATCTTATTTATAAAGGAGTAAGAATTGGCTTTGGTAAAAACAAAGAACAAAACAATTTCTTAACTTTTAAAAAAGCAGAAAAAACTGATATATATCTTCACGCTTCAAATTATCACGGGGCTCATGTTGTTATTTTTGATAATGATCCTAGTAAAGAAGTTATTCTTTTAGCAGCGGAAATCGTTCTTATCCTTTCTAATTTAGAAAGCGGAGATGTTTATATCGCAGATATCAAAGATGTGAAAAAAGGCAACTCTTTAGGAGAAGCTTTTATAAATAAATATGAGACAATCACTCTTCACGAAGTAAGAGAGTCCACTAAACTGCTCCTAAAAGAACAAAAAAGGTTCCAAAATTAAGCAAAGTAAAAGCCCGGCAAATGCTGGGCTTATCATTATAATAATTATTTGAATACGCTTAGATACGTGCAACTGTGAATCTATTGTATGTATCACAGATATATTCAATGCAGTGTTTGTTACCGCTTACCGCGTATTCATCCTCAACTTGCAAGTTGAATAAGTAATGATTTCTATAGTATTTGAACATGTAATTGATCGCATCATCTCTACTACGGAAAATATTCTTTCTCAACCTGATGTCTTCGCCGTCAACTACGGCAGTGAGTTCGTAATATTTCATGTCAATACCTCCATTCAGCAGTTTAACGTCGTACTTGGGACGCGAGGTATTTCCAATGACGCATATATTCTATTCCTTTTTTAAAATAAGTCAATAGATTTGCTCAACTTTTTTATTTATTACTTTGTAATAAATAATAATAAAAAAATCCAAAATATTTTTTTATTCTGGATTTATTATATTTTTTCTTTTATATATACCTTGAGTATATATAAGTGCTATTTTTTGACACTTCAAATAATTTTTTTGTTATTTTTTGCTTCATTAATTAAGAAATCTTCACCTTTAATCGCTTCTGAAGTTGAGAGGTTTAAAAACTTCTGTTGCCTTAATACTTCATAGACCACGATCGCTACCGAGTTAGATAGATTTAAGCTCCTTGCTTCTGGGACCATTGGAATTCTTAATAATCGGTTTGGATTAGCTCTAAGGATATCATGAGGAATTCCTGTAGATTCTCTGCCAAACATTAAGAAAATGTCTTTATATATAGAGGAAGCAAAATCGAATGTTGAATAGACTTTGTTTGAATATCTAGTCACATAATATGTATCCGCATTTGGATACGCTTTTAAATAGGATTCATAATCTGGATAATAATTCCATTTCAAACTCTCTATATAATCCATCCCTGCTCTTTTGAGAGCTTTCTCATCCAAAGAAAAAGAGAGGGGACCAATGATGTCCAGTGTTGCGTTAATCGCAACACATGTTCTCATTATGTTCCCTGTATTTTGTGGTTTTTCTGGTCGATATAAGACGATGTGAATCATCTTTATCCTCTAGCCCTACGTTCTGCTAAATATTTTGGTTCAATAATCGCCTTATATTCTTTAATACAATCAGCGATAATCTCTTTAGCAGCTTCTACGTCTTTGACTTCGTCAATCGCGGTAGATTTTCCTTCTAAGGTTTTATACACTGCGAAGAAGTGTTTGATTTCATCCATGATATGAGCAGGGATTTCATTAATATTATTAAATGGAGAATAAAATGGGTCATTAAGTGGAACGGCAATAATCTTTTCATCATATAAGCCGTTATCAGTCATGATTAAGACTCCAATTGGTTTACATTCCACAAAGCTCATTGGAATAATGCTTTCTGAACATAAAACTAGAACGTCAAGAGGGTCATAATCTCTAGCGTAGGTTCTTGGAATAAAACCATAGTTTTGTGGATAGTGAGTGCTGGTAAAAAGGACTCGATCAAGAATTAAGTGACCAGTTTCTTTATCCAATTCGTATTTGTTTTTACTCGCCTTTGAGATTTCAATTAAGGCTAAAAAGTGATCAGGTGTCACTCTACTAGGTTTAACGTCATGCCAAGGATGCATAAATTTTCCTCCTAATTAATTATTGTCCGAAACGTTGAGACGATTCAACGCTCTTAATAGGCTAAGTTTAGCTCTAGCGATATCAACTTCACTATTTGAAGAATCATTAATTCTTTCTAACGCTCTTTTTTGTGAGTTCTTTGCTCGCTCAATATCGATTTCATCGCTTCTTTCAATGGAATCGACAAGCAAAGTGATTGAGTGATCTTTTTTAATGTTGATTACTCCACCACCAATCGCATATTTAAGTTCACTATTACCATTTTTAATGGTAAGTTTAGAGATTTCTAGAGTCGAAATTAAAGGAGCGTGATTTGGATATACGCCTATAGGTCCATTTGCAGTGGTCACTGAAAGATAGTCACTTTCAGTAACTAAATATTTTCCAAATGGAGTATATATCGACACTAAAAATTTTGTTTCCATTATTTAAGTGACTCCGCTTTTGCTCTTGCTTCTTCAATGGTACCAACATATAAGAAAGCAACTTCTGGAAGATCATCAGCTTCACCGTTAAGTATGGCTTTAAAGCTTCTAACTGTGTCTTCAACTTTTACATATATTCCAGGGATACCATTAAATTGAGAAGCAACGTGGAATGGTTGAGAGAGGAAGTTTCTGATTCTTCTTGCTCTTTCAACAATCTTCTTATCTTCTTCAGAGAGTTCATCCATACCTAAGATAGCGATGATATCACTGAGCTCTTTATATCTTTCAAGGATTTCAATAACTCCACGAGCAACTTCATAATGCTCTTTGCCAACGATTTGTGGGTCTAGAGCGGTCGAAGATGAGTTAAGTGGGTCAACAGCTGGATAAATGCCTAACGCTGCTGTAGAACGGTCTAAAACCGTCTTAGCATCGAGGTGAGAGAACGCAGTTGCTGGAGCTGGGTCAGTTAAATCATCAGCAGGAACGTAAATCGCTTGAACTGAGGTAATAGAACCATCTTTAGTAGAGGTAATTCTCTCTTGAAGTTGTCCCATTTCAGTGGCAAGTGTTGGTTGGTAACCAACAGCGGAAGGCATACGTCCTAAAAGAGCAGAGACTTCGCTACCAGCTTGAGTAAATCTAAAAATGTTATCAATAAATAGCAAAACGTCAGTATGTTCATAATCACGGAAATATTCCGCCATGGTTAAACCAGATAAGCCAACTCTCATACGAGCTCCTGGTGGTTCATTCATTTGTCCAAAGATAAGAGCGGTTTTAGAAAGAACACCACTCTCTTTCATTTCGTAATATAAGTCATTTCCTTCTCTACTTCTTTCTCCGACACCGGCGAAAACAGAGATGCCACCTTTTTCGTTAGCGATGTTATTCATTAATTCTTGAATTAAAACAGTTTTACCAACACCAGCACCACCGAATAATCCAATCTTTCCACCTCTAACATATGGGCAAAGGAGGTCGATAACTTTAATAC